>NZ_JBEVLL010000249.1:0-23527 GCF_040509215.1 Devosia sp. | reverse complement strand
GCCATGTCCAACTCCTTCGGCGCCCGCTGGTTCGACGAGAGCTGGAAGCCCCAGTTCGATACGGAGCAGTGGAAGAATACCCTCGATACCTATCTCTCGCTGATGGCCGACGCTGGCCCGGCCGGCGCCTCGTCCAACGGTTTCAATGAAAACCTGACGCTGTTCCAGCAGGGCAAGTGCGGTATGTGGATCGACGCCACCGTCGCCGCATCCTTCGTGACCAATCCCACAGACTCCACCGTTGCCGATAAGGTCGGCTTTGCCCAGGCGCCCGATACCGGCCTTGGCAAGCGTGGCAACTGGCTCTGGGCCTGGTCCCTCGCCATCCCCGCTTCCTCGCAGAATGCCGAGGCGGCCGAGCAGTTCATCAACTGGGCAACCAGCAAGGACTACCTCGCGCTTGTTGCGGAAAAGGAAGGCTGGGCCAACGTTCCCCCGGGCACCCGCACCTCGCTCTACGAAAACCCGGACTATCAGGCTGCCGCGCCTTTTGCCGCGATGACCCTGGCGTCGATCAACTCGGCTGATCCGAACAACCCGACGGTCGATCCCGTGCCCTATACCGGCGTGCAGTTCGTGGCCATTCCCGAGTTTGCCGGTATTGCGACCAATGTCGGCCAGCTCTTCTCGGCCGCGCTTGCCGGCCAGATGTCGGCTGCCGACGCTCTGACCCAGGCTCAGGACGCAACCCTGCGCGATATGACCCGCGCCGGATACATCAAGTAGACCTCCCCCGACGACTGCCGCCCGACCGATTGACCCCCTCTATCGGCCGGGCGTTTTTCTCTCCACCCACCGCGACATTCCCGCGAAAGCGGGAATGTCCGGACCGGGCACTGCTTAAGAAGGGATTCCCGCCTTCGCGGGGATGACGCCGCGATACCGGCAAAAGCTGGGTCGCACCGGGAGGAAGTCACAAAGAATGGCCACCAAACAAACTCGCGCTTTGGCGCGCACCATGATGGCGCCTGCCGTCATCGTGCTCTTCATCTGGATGATCGTGCCGCTGGTCATGACCCTGTGGTTCTCGTTCCAGAACTACAGCTTGATCAATCCGATGATGACGGGCTTCGCCGGCTGGGCCAATTACGTCTATGTCATTGGCGATCCAAGCTTCACTCAGGCTCTCGTCAATACTTTGATCCTGGTGGGTGGCGTTCTCATCATCACCATCGTAGGCGGCACTTTCCTCGCACTCCTGCTCGATCAGCCGATCTGGGGGCAGGGGATATTGCGCATCCTCGTCATTTCGCCCTTCTTCGTCATGCCGCCCGTCGCGGCGCTGATCTGGAAGAACGGCTTCATGCATCCCGGCTACGGCATGCTCGGGCATCTGTGGAAATTCTTCGGCCTGCAGCCGGTCGACTGGTTCAACCAGTATCCGCTGTTTTCGGTCATCGTCATCGTCGCCTGGCAGTGGCTGCCGTTCGCGACGCTGATCCTTCTCACCGCCTTGCAATCGCTCTCGGAAGAACAGCGCGAGGCTGCCGAAATGGATGGCGCCAATGCCGCCAACCGTTTCCGCTACATCATCCTGCCGCACATGGCGCGGGCGATCACCATCGTCGTGCTGATCCAGACGATCTTCCTTCTCGGCATCTTTGCCGAGATCCGTGTCACCACCGGCGGCGGCCCGGGCTATGCCTCCACCAATATCGCCTTCCTCGTCTTCCGCACCGGTATCCTGTCAAACGACATCGGCGCCGGTTCCGCGGGTGGCGTCGTGGCTGTCATCATCGCCAATATCGTCGCCATCTTCCTGATGCGCGCGGTTGGCAAGAACCTCGACGCGTAAGGAGAACACCATGGCCCGCCGCGTCTCCGTTCAAACCCGCATCGGCTTCACCGTCCTCGCCTGGGCGGTGGCCCTCCTGCTGTTCTCGCCGATCCTCTGGACCCTGCTCACCGCCTTCAAAACCGAGGCCGAGGCTATCGCCGCGCCGCCCACGTTCTTCCCGCAGAACTTCACGCTCGAAAACTTCGAGGCCGTCCAGGATCGCTCCGACTATTTCAAGCATGCCTGGAATTCGATCGTGGTCTCGGTTGGCTCGACCCTCCTGGGCCTCATCATCGCCATCCCGGCGGCATGGTCCATGGCCTTCGCGCCATCAAAGCGCACCAAGGACATCCTGATGTGGATGCTCTCCACCAAGATGATGCCGGCGGTCGGCGTGCTGATCCCGATCTACCTGATCTTCCGCGACCTGCGCCTGCTCGACACCGTGCATGGGCTGACGCTGATCATGACGCTGATCAACCTGCCGATCATCGTCTGGATGCTCTACACCTACTTCAAGGAAATCCCGGTCGATATCCTCGAGGCTGCCCGCATGGATGGCGCCGAACTCTGGAATGAGATCGTCCACGTGCTTGTGCCCATGGCCGTGCCCGGCATCGCCTCGACGCTGCTGCTCAACGTCATTCTCGCCTGGAACGAAGCCTTCTGGACGATAACGCTGACCTCGGGCCGCGCCGGCACGCTGACTGCCTTCATCTCATCTTTCTCGTCGCCGCAGGGCCTGTTCCTCGCAAAACTCTCCGCCGCCTCGCTCCTTGCTATCGCCCCCATCCTGCTGCTCGGCTGGTTCAGCCAGAAACAGTTGGTTCGTGGCCTGACCTTCGGTGCGGTGAAATGAGGGGGTTCTGCTTCTTCGCCTCTCCCCTTGGGGGTGAGGTCGGCGCGCAGCTTACCGAATTTGCATTTGCGAATTCGGTTGGGGTGAGGGGGCCTTCCCCCGACCTCCGTCAGAGGGTCCCCGCACTCCGCCCTCTCCGCCATAGGGACAGGGAGCAAACGGCGATCTTGCCGCGTGCCACCCAGGCCTCTCATCCTTTGATTTCGCTCAGGTAAGGACCAAAAACATGGGTTCCATCACCCTCGAACACGTCAACAAGTCCTTCGGCGAAGTCCAGGTCATTCCGGACATCTCGCTAGACATCAAGGATGGCGAATTCGTCGTCTTCGTCGGCCCCTCGGGTTGCGGCAAGTCCACGCTGCTGCGCCTGATCGCGGGCCTCGAAGACACCACTTCGGGCATCATCAAACTCGACGGCCAGGACGTCACCGACGCAGCGCCAGCCAAGCGCGGCCTCGCCATGGTCTTTCAATCCTATGCGCTCTATCCGCACATGAGTGTCAGGGACAACATCGCCTTCCCGCTGAAGATGGCAAAGCTGCCGCCCGAGGTGATTGCGCAGAAGGTCGACTACGCGGCGCGCACGCTCAACCTCGCGTCCTATCTCGATCGTCGCCCGCGTGCCCTGTCTGGTGGTCAGCGCCAGCGCGTCGCCATCGGCCGCGCTATCGTGCGTGAGCCAAAGGCTTTCCTCTTCGACGAGCCCTTGTCCAACCTCGACGCGGCTCTGCGCGTCAACATGCGCCTCGAAATCACCGAACTGCACCAGCAGCTCAAGACCACGATGATCTACGTGACCCACGACCAAGTCGAAGCCATGACCATGGCCGACCGCATCGTGGTGCTCAATGCCGGCAATGTCGAACAGTTCGGCTCGCCGCTCGACCTCTACAAGAAGCCGGCCAATCGCTTCGTCGCCGGTTTCATCGGCTCGCCGAAAATGAACTTCGTCGATGGCGCAGAGGCCGCCAAGCACAACGCTCATTCCATCGGCGTGCGCCCCGAGCACTTCAAACTCTCGACCACCGAAGGCGCCTGGAAGGGCACGGTCGGCGTTGCCGAACAACTCGGCTCCGACACCTTCCTCCACGTCCAGACCGATGGCCTCGGCCTCATGACCATCCGCACCGACGGCGACCAGACTTTTAAGCACGGCGACGTTGTCTACCTGACACCCGACGCGACCCGCATCTATAAGTTCGACGCCGCCGGAAAGGCGATCTGAAAGACATAAGTGCCATGACCACCAAGCTCTCCGCCGCCAATCTCGACGCCATCAAATCAGCCGCGGTTCCCCGCTACAGCCGCGCCGATCTCACTCCCGGCATCGTCCATTTCGGCGTGGGCAATTTTCATCGCGCCCATCAGGCCGTCTATCTCGATGCGCTGTTCAACCTCGGCGAGGGCCACGACTGGGCCCTCATCGGCGCCGGCGTGCGCGAAACCGACGAGGCCATGCGCCAGAAGCTCTCGGCGCAGGATTGGCTCACCACCGTCGTCGAACAGGAAGCTGACAGCAGCTCCGCCCATATCACTGGCGTGATGATCGACTACTTGAAGCCGGGTGACAGCGCTGCCGTCATCGCGAAACTCGCTGACCCAGCCATCCGCATCGTCTCGCTGACCATCACCGAGGGCGGCTATTACATCGACCCGGCGAGCCAAAAGTTCGATCCAAAACACCCCGACATCGCCTATGACGCGGCGCATTTCGACGCGCCGAAAACCGCCTTCGGCCTGATCCTTGCCGGTCTCGTCAAGCGCCGCGATGCCGGCCTGCAGCCATTCACCGTCATGAGCTGCGACAATATCCCCGGCAATGGCCACGTCACCGAAAACGCCGTCGCCGGCCTTGCTGCCCTGATCGATCCCGCACTCGCTGCCTGGGTCAAATCGTCGGTCGCCTTCCCCAATGGCATGGTCGACCGCATCACCCCGGCCACGTCGGACCGTGAGAAAAAACTTCTCGCCGACAATTTTGGTATCGACGACGCCTGGCCGGTCTTCTGCGAAAGCTTCAAGCAGTGGGTGCTCGAAGACAATTTCCCTGCTGGCCGCCCGGCGTTGGAAAAGGTCGGGGTGCAGTTCGTCCCCGATGTCGCGCCCTATGAGCACATGAAGATCCGCATCCTCAATGGCGGCCACGCCACCATCGCCTATCCGGCCGGGCTCATGGATATCCACTTCGTCCACGAGGCGATGGAGAACCCGCTGGTCGCCGCGTTCCTCAAAAAGGTCGAGACCGAAGAGATCATCCCGGTGGTGCCGCCAGTGCCCGATACCGACCTCAACGACTATCTCACGCTCTGCGAAAAGCGCTTCGCCAATCCCAAGATCGGCGACACGATTCGACGCCTTTGCCTCGATGGCTCCAATCGCCAACCGAAGTTTATCATTCCTTCCGCCTTGGACAGGGTCAACGCTAACAGTCTGCTAACCGGGCTGGCCCTCGTGAGTGCCCTCTGGTGTCGCTATTGCTACGGCACGACGGACAGCGGCGCAGTGATCGAACCGAACGATCCGAATTGGGATCGCCTCACCGCTCAATCCAAAAAAGCCAAGGAAAATCCGGCCGCCTGGCTCGAAATGACAGACATTTACGGCGACCTCGCCAAGGCCCCCAGTTTCATCGCCGCCTTCACTAAGTCATTGAATTCTCTGTGGACGCAGGGGACGAAGGCCACGCTCGAAGCCTATCTGGCTGATCGACTTTAGCCAGATGGCTCGGGCGTGGCCCCTAGCTCATCGCCACGCCTTCCGCTAAGGTCCCGCCGGGACCGAGAAGAGAGGGCGGCGTGTCGCAAAACCTCCTGGTGGGAGTGGACGTAGGAACCGGCAGTGCCCGGGCTGGCGTATTCACGCGTGACGGTAAGTTATTGGGCCGTCATGAAAATCCGATCCTCATGCGGCGCACCGACGCCAATTTTGCCGAGCATGACAGCGAAGACATCTGGTCCGCCGTCTGCCTCGCTGTCCGCGCCGCCATGGCCGAAGCCAAGGCCGACCCGGCCGATGTCGTCGGTATCGGCTTTGACGCCACCTGTTCCCTCGTCGTCCGCGATGCGCAAGGCGCTCCGGTCACCGTCTCGAAAGACGGAGAAGATCGTTGGGATACAATAGTTTGGCTCGATCATCGCGCCCTCGAAGAGGCCGATGAATGCACCCGCACGGGCCACGAAGTGCTCCATTATGCCGGCGGCGTCATGTCCCCGGAAATGGAAGTGCCTAAGCTCATGTGGCTCAAGCGCAACCTGCCCAGGAGCTGGGCCCGCGCCGACCAGATGTTTGATCTTGCTGACTTTTTATCCTGGAAGGCCACCGGTTCGCTGGCCCGTTCGCAATCGACCCTGACCTGCAAATGGACCTATCTCGGCCACCGTACCCCCGGCTGGCAGCAAGATTTTCTGGAACTGGTCGGTCTCGACGATCTCATTGAAAAGGCTGCACTTCCTGAAGTCGCCAGCCCCGTCGGAGAAGATCTTGGCGCCTTGAACGAAGCCGCCGCCGCCCAGCTCGGCCTCACCACCAATTGCCATGTCGGAGCCGGCCTGATCGACGCCCATGCAGGCGCCCTCGGTGTCCTGGGCGCCTTTGCGCCGGATGTCGAAACTATCGACCGGCACCTGGCGCTGATCGCCGGAACATCGAGCTGTGTCATGGCTTTATCGGCGGAAGATCGCCCAACGACGGGTGTTTGGGGGCCGTATTTCGGCGCCGTTCTGCCGGGCGTCTGGCTCAATGAAGGCGGGCAATCGGCGACCGGCGCGCTGCTCGATCACATCATCCGCTGGCACGGGGCAGGGGGAGAGCCGACGCGGGAAAAGCATCTGGCGATCTGTCGGCGCGTGGTGGAGTTACGACAGGTTGAAGGCCCGGAGCTAGCTAACCGCTTGCATGTGTTGCCAGATTTCCATGGCAACCGCTCGCCGCTGGGTGATCCCTTTGCGCTTGGAGTCATTTCGGGTCTGACGCTCGACTGTGATTTTGACTCTTTGTGCCGTCTCTATTGGCGCACCTGCGTGTCGATCGCGCTCGGTGTCCGGCATATTCTGGAGACGCTGAACACCCGCGGCTATGCCATCGACACGCTGCACATCACCGGCGGCCACACAAAAAATCCTTTGTTGATGGAGCTTTACGCCGATGCCACCGGCTGTACGGTGGTGGAGCCTTCGACGCCGGATGCGACCCTTCTGGGGATGGCGATGGTGGCGGCGAATGCGGCGGGGATTTATTCGAGCCTCGATCAGGCATGTCTTGCCATGCAGCAGGGTGGGACGTCGCGGGCGCCCAATGCGGCGGCGCGGGGGCAGTTTGATCGGGACTATCGGATTTTCCTGGAAATGCTCAGGCAGCGCCAGGCAATCGACGCGATGAACTAGATACGGCGGCAGGAGTTTCCTGGGACGAATTTCGGTGCAAGAACAAAGTCTTGCGGGGGTTCGCTATTGGCGTCGGGATCAGTGATGCGGTGCAGCAGGCGGCGGGCGATGATGTTGCCGAGTTGGAGCGTATCCTGCACCACCATGGTGATGCGCGGGGTGATGACGCTGCTCCATTGGACATTGTCGATCATGGCCAATGAGATGTCATCTGGGCACGAAAAGCCTAGCTCTTGCATGGCTTGGAGTGCCGCTAATGCTACCGCATTGTTAGCACCGAGTATGGCCGTTGGCCGTTCTGGTTGTATCAGGAGACGCATGGCGGCTTCGTAGCCGGCCGAGCGGGTGAACTGGCCGTCGACGACGTAGTTGGGGTTTACCTCCACCCCCGCGCTGGCCATGGTTTCGACGAAGCCGCGATAGCGTTCGGACGCGGTGTGCATGTGCTGCGGGCCGGCGATGAAGGCGATGCGGCGGTGACCGAGTTGAAGCAGGTGCTCGGTCAACATGGCGCCGGCGAGGAAGTTGTCGGAGCCGACGAAATCGCGCTCGATGCCGGCTACCTTCTGGTCAAAGCATACCATGGGGACTTTGATCGATTCCACGAACTTGACGTAGTCCGGGCCGAAGCTTGATGGGGCGAGGGCGAGGCCGGCGATCTTGAGGCCGATCAGGTGCTCGATGAGGTCGCGCTCGCGATCGGTCTTGCCCGAGGAGTCGGTGATGAGGACGAAGTGCTCGTGCTCGAGCGCGTAGTTTTCCAGCTCGCGGCGGATGTCGCCGAAGAAGGGGTTGCCGACATTGCCGACGACGAAACCGATCATGCGGCTGCGGCCGCGTGCCAGGCTCTGGGCCAATGGGTCGGCCACATAGCCGACCGCGGCGGCGGCGCTGCGGATGCGTTCGAGCGTACGGGCGCTGACGCGGCCTGGACTGCTGAAGGCCAGGGAGACCGTCGACACGGAAACTTCGGCGATTCTGGCGACATCCCGGATCGTTGGCATCAGGCTCCTTCTCGAACCGCTTCTACGCCTCCGTAATACGAGTGAGGCACGTTCTTCATTAACGATGCTGTTGCGATACCTAGCATTTGCGCGGCTCCGTGCAACGGAAATGTTACTTTCTGGCCCGCCTTCGCGAAGGGGTTGACATCAGGGCAGCATGATTCAAGGATGGCCATCGAACCGGTTCGATAAAGTCGGTAAGGAGGATGAATTGGATAGCGCTCTCACAATCAGCGGCACTGCGGACGCGACTGACGGCAAGGCATGGTTCCCACAGGACCGGTTTGGCATGTTCATCCATTTCGGGCTTTACGCGCTGGCAGCGCGGCATGAATGGGTGCAGCACCGGGAAGAGATTTCGCCCCAGAACTATCGGAAGTATTTCGAGAATTTCGATCCCGATCTCTACGATCCGAAGGAATGGGCGCGCCGGGCGCGCGAGGCCGGGATGAAGTATGTGGTGCTGACGGCCAAGCACCATGAAGGCTTCTGCCTCTGGGACAGCAAGTTCACTGACTACAAGGCGACCAATACGCCCTATGGCAAGGACCTGTTGAAGGCCTATGTCGAGGCGTTCCGGGCCGAGGGGCTCAAGGTCGGCTTCTATTATTCGCTGATCGACTGGCACCACGATCAGTTCCCGATCGACGGTATTCATCCGCTGCGCAATCACCCCGATGCGCTGGAGATGAACAAGACGCGCGATGTCCGGCACTATGCCGAATACATGCGCAACCAGGTGACGGAGCTGCTGACCGGGTTCGGCGAAATCTCGGTGATCTGGTTCGACTTCTCCTACCCCAACCGCGAGCATCGCGGCATGCCGGGCAAGGGGCGCAATGACTGGGAAAGCGAAGAGCTGATCGGTCTCGTGCGCAAGCTGCAGCCCAATATCATTGTCGGCGACCGCCTGGACCTGCCGACTGATGGCAATTTCCCCAAGGACCTGGCGACGCCGGAACAGTATACGCCGCGCGTGGCGCCGACCATCAATGGTCAACCGGTGCGCTGGGAAGTGTGCCACACGCTGTCCGGCTCCTGGGGTTATCACCGCGACGAAGGTACGTGGAAGGATGACGGTCAGCTCATCAATATCCTCGTCGATACCGTGGCGCTGGGCGGCAACCTGCTGATGAATGTCGGGCCGACGGCTCGGGGAACGTTCGATGCGCGTGCCAACAAGGCGCTCGCGACCTATGGCGATTGGATGGACGTCAATTCCCGTTCGATCTACGGCGCGGGTCCTTCGGAGTTCAAGGCGCCGAACGGCACCAAGTTCACCCAGAAGGGGAACCGCCTCTACCTGCACCTGCAGAGCTGGCCGTTCCGCCACGTCCATATCGAAGGGCTGGGGCGCAAGGTGAAGTATGCCCAGTTCCTGCACGATGCGAGCGAGATCCACTGGCTCGATCCCGATGCCGAGGTCGACTCCAATATCGGTGTCGCCGTTGGCGATGGCATTCTCACCCTGGAACTGCCGGTGCTGAAGCCTGACGTCGTGTCGCCTGTCGTTGAGATTATTCTCAAGGATTGAGGGGAGTTTGAGCCGAACACCGGTTAGTGCCATGACCCAGGAAGTCGACCTTATAGCCGCGATGGCGCCTGTCATCGCGGACCTGGCCGAAAACGGCAGGGGCGCAGTCGCCCTTGCCGGATCGCGTGGCAAGGGACGGGCAGACGCGCAGTCCGACTATGATTTTCGCGTCTACGCCGATGCCTATCGGGGGCCGGATATCGAAAGCACGCCGCAGTGGCGCCGGTTTGAAGAAACCATGCGCCACTGGGAGCAAAAGGGCTTTCGCATGGATGGGGTCTGGATGCGCTCCTATGCCGGGGTGCATCGTGACCTTGCGGCCTGGATCGACGGGGCGCCGGTCGACAAGAGCTTTGAGTGGACCATCTGGGGCTACCATTTGCCGACCGATCTTGCCAACCAGCAGATCGTTTCCGATCCCGACGGCGTGCTGGCGGGATGGAAGATGCAGTTGGTCTCCTATCCCGAAGCGCTGCGGCAGGCAGTGCTCCGGCAATATCGGGAAATCCTCGCCTATTGGGCGCAGGACTACCATTACCAAAGCAAGGTGGAGCGGCGGGATCTCGTCTTTCTCGTCGGGCTCAGCGGCAAGCTGGCCAATGCGATCCTGCAGGTCGTCTTCGCCTTCAACCGCGTCTATTACCCCGGCGACGGCTGGAACCTGCCCATGGCGGCGGAGCTCAAATACCTGCCGCCGGACTTTATCCCGCGCATGACACAGATGCTGGAGCTGGGCGGCGATGCCGATGCCTGGCGGCGGCAGCGCGCCGAATTCATCACCATGGTCCATGACCTGGAGGTGTTGCTTGCGGCCTGAAAAGGCCGTCCGACCGCCCGACCAGCCGGAGCCCAAGAATTCCGGAACGACCCAATTTATCCATCAACCTGTAGTTACTGAGGAGAGACTACCGTGAAACTGACGACCGTTCTGGCTGCTGCGTTTCTCGCAAGCAGCGCCTTCATCGCCACCGCGCAAGCCCAGGAGCAGGTGAACCTGACCTGGCAGATGTGGGGCGACGAAAAGGATGCCGCGCTCTGGAAGAGCCTGGCTGACCTCGTGACCGAGGAATATCCCAACATCACCGTCACCGCCCAGATTTCGGGCTGGACCGACTATTGGACCCGCCTGCCGGTGCTGGCGTCTTCGGGCCAGATCGCCGATCTCGTGGCCATGCAGTCCATGCGCATGCCGAGCTTCTATTCGATCCTCGAACCGCTCGATGCGCATTTTGCCAGCGACGGCTTCGATGTGTCGGCGTTCGAAACCTCGATCATCGCCGGCCTCGGCCATGACGGCACGCAATATGCGCTGCCTTATGACGTTGGCCCATGGATGGTCTACTACAACCGCGACCGGTTTGCCGAAGCCGGCGTTGCCGAGCCGGCGCTCGACTGGACCTTTGACGACTTCAAGGCCGCTGCCCAGAAGCTCACCGAGGGCGAGAACTACGGCTATGCCGTGCAGTCGTTCGACTTCGTGGCCGGGCCCGTAGCGCTTGGTGCCGAATATTTCAATGATGCCAACCAGTTTGACGTGACCAATGCCGGCTATGCCGCGGCGGTCGGCGAGTTCGTTGACCTGGTCGCGGTCGACAAGACCTCGCCGGTCTTCGCATCGGGCGCCGGCGCCATCACCGGCAGCGGTCGTTTCGCTGCTGGCAATGCGGCCATGTATATCGACGGGCCGTGGGTGCTGCAGCAGACCAAGGACAGCGTCGACTTCAACATCGGCGTCGCTCCGCTGCCGCGCGGCGAAGGGGAATCGCGCTTCATTACCGCCGGTTCGGGCTGGGGCATTTCGGCGACCAGCCAGCACAAGGAAGAAGCCTATAAGGCGCTGCAGGTTCTCACCGGCCCCAAGGCCGCTGAAATCCTCGCTTCGGCCGGTCGTGCACTGCCGGGTCGCCTGGCCGAGCAGAAGTTCTGGTATGACGTCGCGGCCAAGGATGTGGCCGGCACCCATGAAGTGCTCGACTACATGTTTGCCCATTCGACCCCGTTCCGCCTCAACGAATACTGGAACGAGTTCGAAAACCTGATCACCCAGTACATGCCGCTTGCGCTCAACGGCGACAGCACCACCGATGCTGTGCTGGCCGATATTCAGAACCAGCTTCCGTTCTAAGCGAATAGCGCCCGGCCGATTGAACCCGGCCGGGTCTCTTCCACTGCCAGACGGGAGGAGCCCATGGCGCCGATTGAAGACGTAAGCGGACCAACCAGCCGAACGCGCTCGCGCTGGGGCAGCCGTCTCGACAGGCGGGAGGGGCGAACAGCCTTCTTCTTCCTGCTGCCAGGCCTTATCGGCATGGTGCTGTTTCTGGTGGTGCCGATCATCGCCTCGGTGGTGCTGAGCTTTACCAACTGGAAGCTGCTCGGCACGCCGCAATTCGTGGGCATTTCCAACTATGTCCGACTTTTTACCGCCGACCCCCAATTCTGGCCGGTGCTTCGAAACACGCTGTTCTTCACCGCCGAATATCTGGTGCTGAACATCGTCATCTCATTGGGGCTGGCAGTTTGGATCTCCAGCCTCAAGATGGGACAGCGATGGTTCCGGGTGGTCTTTTTCCTCCCGACCTTCACCCCCGGCATCGCTGTCGCCATCGTCTGGATGCTGATCTTCGCGCCGGGCGGATTCTTCGACTTCATCATGCGCTCGATGTCGGTTGCCATGCCGAACATGCTGACCGACCAGACGCTGGCCATGCAGGCGGTGATCATCGTCTCGCTCTGGGCCGGTGTGGGCTACAACACGGTGCTGTTCAACGCGGCGCTCGACATGGTGCCGCAGAGCTATCTCGAGGCGGCGCGGATCGATGGGGCGAATGCCTGGCAGCGGTTCTGGAAGATCAGGCTGCCGCTGATTTCGCCGACGCTGTTTTTCGGCACGGTGATGACGGCGATCACCTCGCTGCAGGTCTTTGACCAGATTTACGTGATGACGCGCGGTGGGCCTGGCAATGCCACGGCGACGCTGGGCTACGCGATCTATCAACGCGGCTTCCAGAATTTCCAGATGGGTTATGCCTCGACCATCGCCTGGGTGATGTTTGCCATGATCATGGCGCTCACCGCCGTGCAGTTCTGGCTCCAGCGCAAATGGGTGCACTATGACAACTAAGTCCCGCTCGCGGTTTTCACTGGCGCTCGATGTTCTCAATCATGGGGCACTGACACTCGTCGCGTTGCTGTTTCTCTTTCCATTCTTCTGGATGGTGACCAATGCGGTGCGCAGCAATGCCGAGGTCACGGCGATCCCGGTGCGCATCCTGCCGCATGTGTTCGAATGGGATAATTTCGCCAAGGCCTGGACGCAGTTGCCGTTCGGGCGGTTTTTCTTCAACAGCATGTTTGTCGCTTCGAGCGTGACGGTGATCACGGTGATCGTCTCGTGCCTCTCGGGCTATGCCTTTGCGCGGCTCAAATTTCCCGGGCGGGATGCGCTGCTGATGGCGTATCTCGGAACGCTGATGGTGCCGGCGATCATGCTGATCATTCCGCTGTTCCTGATCGTAAATAGCCTCGGCATGGTCAACACCTTCCAGGGTGTCATCCTGCCGGTGGCTTTCGGGACCTTTGGGGCCTTCCTGATGCGGCAGTTCTTCCTCTCCATTCCGATGGAACTGGAAGAGGCGGCGCGGATCGATGGGGCTTCGCGGTTGCGCATTCTGGTCAGCATCATCGTGCCGCTTTCCATGCCGGCCATCGGGCTTTTGTCGCTCTTTACCTTCATTGGGCAGTGGAACAATTTCCTCTGGCCGCTGATCGTGATGACGGGGTCGGACAATGCGACCCTGCCGGTCGGTCTGACCTATTTCCAGACGCAGCAAGGCACGCAGTGGAATTTCATCATGGCGGGCGCGGCGCTTTCCATGCTGCCGGGCGTGTTCCTCGCCATCCTGCTGCAAAAGCTCATCTACAATTCCATCGCCCTCAATGCGGGCATGGGCGGACGTTAAGGCACTCAGACAAGGAGGCCGAGATGGCCAGTGTTACCATTCGCAATGCGGTGAAGGCTTATGGCTCCATGCAGGTGTTGCATGGGGTGTCCGTGGCGGCGCGGGACGGGGAGTTCGTGGTGCTGGTGGGCCCTTCGGGCTGCGGCAAGTCTACGCTACTGCGCATGATCGCGGGGCTCGAGAGCATCACCGATGGCGAGATCGATATCGGCGGGCGCGTCGTCAACGAGCTCGAGCCCAAGGAGCGGGACATCGCCATGGTGTTCCAGAGCTATGCGCTTTATCCGCACATGACGGTCCGGGACAATATGGCGTTTTCGCTGAAGCTTTCTCGCAAGAGCAAGCAAGAGATCGAGAACGAGGTACGGCGCGCCGCCGAGATTTTGGCGCTGGAGCCATTGCTCGATCGCTATCCCCGGCAGCTTTCGGGCGGGCAGCGGCAGCGCGTGGCGATGGGGCGCGCCATCGTGCGGCATCCGGCGGTGTTTCTCTTCGATGAGCCGCTGTCCAATCTCGATGCCAAGCTGCGCGTGCAGATGCGCGGGGAGATCAAGGCGTTGCACTCCCGGCTCAAGGCGACGATGATTTATGTGACGCACGACCAGATGGAGGCCATGACCATGGCTGACCGGATCGTCGTGATGCGGGCGGGCAAAATCGAGCAGATCGGTTCGCCGCTCGAGATCTATGACAATCCGTCAAACAGTTTTGTCGGTGGGTTCATCGGTTCGCCGTCGATGAATTTTATCGATGGAACGGTCATCGAGGAGGGTGGGCGCGTCATACTGCGCGATGTGGCCGGCACGCTCTGGCCGCTTGGCGACAAGGCGCGGGCTTATATCGGGAAGTCGGTGCAGGTCGGGATCAGGCCGGAGCATATTCGGATTGTCGCGGACGGGCTTGCGGCGACGGTGCTGAATATCGAGCCGACGGGCTCGGAGACGCATTTGCAGATCGAGGTGGGCGGTCAACCGATCGTGGTTGTGGTGCATGATCGGCTGGCCGCAGGGGTGGGGGACTCGGTGGCGATCGAGGCAGACCCGGACCGCGTAACGATCTTTGACCAGCAGACTGGTGTTCGGCTGAGCTAAGTCGGGCTCAAACGGCAGCGCTGCGGCCCAGATCGATGCTGGCGGCGAGATTGGCCGGTGCGCTGTGTCGGGGATGCAAATCCACGATGTCCTGTGTGACCACCTGGTCTCGCCCGCTGTTTTTGGCGGCATAAAGCGCTGCGTCGGCGCGGGCCATCAGGGCATGCAGGTTTTCGCCGGGACGGCGGAGGGCGATGCCGGCGCTCACGGTTACGCCCCAGCCGATCTCTTCGCCGAAATCAGACGCGGAAAGGCCTGCCCTGATCGTATCGGCAAAAAGCCGGGCGGCCGCCAGATCGCTATTGCCCAGGATGACCGCAAACTCCTCGCCGCCGACGCGACCGGCCGGGTGATGTACCAAGGTCATTTCTCGCAGAAGCAGGCCCAGCCGGGCGATCACCCGGTCGCCCGCGGCATGGCCGGCCGTGTCGTTGATCCGTTTGAAATGGTCGATATCGAACAGGATCATGCAGGCCGGACTGGCGCTGGGCTCGCGCAGGAGAGCGGCAGCAGTTTCTTCAAATGTGACGCGGTTGAGCAGGCCGGTCATCGCATCTGTGGTCGAGCGTTCCCGCATCCTGTCCAGTTCCGTCAGCATGTCGCGCAGGACCAGCGCGATCGCGAGAGCGAGCAGGGCGACGACGGTGATGAGCGTTACCGTCAGGGGCTGTTCCACCGGGGGATGCGGACCCGGGGGCGGCGCGAAGTCGAGGACACCGCGCATGGGCGGAGGCGGCCGATTGAGCGCAATGGCATGGCCCGGGTCACTTGCCCCATCGAAGCCGCCACGCAAGGCGGAGAATGGCCGATCCGGGGCGAGGGCGCGTGCGAGGCCGCCCGGATGGATCAGCGAGAGCATGGTGATGGTGGCGATGCCGGCAACCAGGGTCAGCCCATAGCCCCAGGCGCCGGCGCGATAGACCAGTACGGCGGACCAGGCCATGAAGATCAGGGTGGGAATGGGTCCGATGAGAAACCAATAATGCGGCCGGGCATGCAGCAGCGTCAGGGTGCTGGCAATAACGACGAACAGGGCGCCACAGGCCAGTATGCGGCCAAAGGGACTGACGCGGGTCGCGCCCGCGCGATGCAGCCCATAGGCAACGAGGCAGGCCGCCGCAAAAAGGCTGCCCCAACTGATCCAAAGGACCCAGGCAACCGGAGCGCCGAGGCGCAGCGTCGCCGTTGCAAGCCACAGTGAAAGCAGGACGAAGCTGCCGGCCCACCAGACAAAGGCCCGCAGGCGGCGGTTGATGGCGTAAGCGACGAGCAGGGCGACCGCCAGCAGCAAGGCGGTGACGGCGGCGGCCAATGAGAACACGTCGACCTGGGCCACTGCGTCTACTCCCTCGTAAGGCGAACTTAGAGGAGGCTCGTTAACGCCAGGTTTGGGCCGGTGGGTCGTTACTGACTTATTAGTCTATAGAATTAGTGGATATAAATTTCTCTCCGGCTGCCTGTGAAGGGAAACTGTGCTCCCTCGCGGCCTCCCGCGTTTCAGTTGCCGGGGCTAGTCTTTCCCTAGGCTTTGCGTCCCTGCATTGGCGCGGATAGGAGAACTGACTGTGTCGATTGTCGATTTTGCAAACTATGCGCCGGTTCGGCAGGCTGCTGAAACCGTTGATGCGTCGGCGTTCAAGCAGGCCATGCGCAACCTTGCGGGAGCGGTGAGCGTGATCACCGTGGGCACTGGGGAAAATCGTACCGGCTTTACTGCGACGTCGGTATCTTCGTTTTCGGCGGAACCGCCAACCATTCTCGTCAGCCTCAATCGTGGTTCCTCGTCCTGGCAGGCACTGCGCGATGCGGGGTCGTTTGCGGTGAACATCCTCACCGATGGGCAATCGGCTATTGCCGACCGCTTTGCCGGGCGTGGCGGGATCAGGGGCAATGATCGCTATGTGGGTTGGGAATGGAACCGGCTCGACAGCGGGAATCTGGGGCTCAAAAGCGCGGTAGCGGTGATCGATTGCGAACTCGACGAAGCGATCGAGCGGCATTCGCATGCGATCGTGTTGGGCCGGGTGCGCTCGGTGGATCTGTCGACGGACCTGCAGCCGCTGCTCTACTGGCGCGGGCAGTATCAGCAATTGTTGCCGACGCTCGATCCGTTCCAGAGCTGAATTCGAGCAGAACAGCTTCCGTTGAATCGCCGGTCGTGACTAAAGAGACAGGGTGCAGAGTCTCCCGGATGGGCTCGCCCCTGAGGTAGACAGTATGAAAGTATCAATCGTCGGCGCCGGTATTGCTGGGCTGTCGCTGGCCTGGGCGCTGCGGCGACGCGGGGTAGACGTCACGGTTTTTGACCAGGGCGCCATCCCCAATCCGGTTTCATCCTCCTTCGATGAGCATCGCATCACCCGGCACACCTATGCCGGGCTTGAAGGGTATGGGGCACTGATGGTGCCGACCTTTGCGCTTTACGAGCAGCTTTGGCGCGATCTCAAGCGCAGCCACTATCTGCCGACCGGCGCGGTCTATGTGTCGCGGACGGACGAGGACTATTACGGGCCGACCGCGCTGGAGCTTGACGGGCTGGGGATTGGTCATCGCCCGGTTTCCATTGAAGAACTTGAGACGCGACTGCCTTTCGTCAATCTGGACGGGGTGCGCTCGGCCTTTGAGGCGGAGGGCGCGGGGATATTGTTTGCCCGGCGGATCGTGGAGGATCTGGCGCGGTGGTTGGGGGAGAATGGTGCCGATCTCAGGCCCAATAGTCGGGTGACGTCGGTTGATCCCGAGGCGGGGACGGTCACTGTTGATGGGCAGGTTGTTGGCGCCGATGTCGTTGTCGTCGCGGCGGGGGCGTGGATTGGTGACCTGCTGCCGGCGCATGCTCAGGTGGCGGTGCCGTCGCGGCAATTGGTGCTCTATCTTGAGCCTCCAGCCCAATATGCGGATGCATGGGCAGCAGCGCCTGTTGTCGTCGATATCGGGGGTGACTACGGCGCCTATGTGCTGCCGCCGCGGGAGGGAACTCGGCTCAAGATCGGCGACCATGTGTTTACCCGGCGAGGGCATGGCAGCGACGACCGCATTGCCAGCGAGGCTGATGTGAAGCCGGTGCTGGCGGCGCTGAACCGGGCGTTTCGCGACGCGGCGGACTACAAAATCCTTGAGCGCAAGGTCTGCTACTACACGGTCACGGACGACGAGCGGTTTATCGTCGAGCCGATCGGCGGGGCTGGCTGGGTGGTCAGCGCCTGTTCGGGGCATGGGTTCAAGCTTGGGGTGACAGTGGGCGATACGCTGGCGCGGGCACTGGTGGGAGAAATCTCCGGTGTGGCGGCGACGCGCTATCTTGCGGGGCTTGGTTTGCTCTGAGACTGTAGCGGCCTGTCGTCGCCCTGTCACATTGTCGGGCTATCGCACCGACCTTTCTCATTCGAACGCGCTGAAACGACCATGCAAGCCCTTGATGCGACTGTCCTGACCAATGCCCGTATTGTGCTGGCTGACCAAGTGTTTGAAGGCGCGGTAGAAATTACCGATGGCGTGATTACCGACATCGGCACTACCGCCAAGCGGGGTACGGATCTCAATGGTGACTATCTGATTCCAGGGCTAGTCGAGCTGCACACCGATCACTTGGAAACGCACTATGCGCCGCGGCCGAAGGTGCGCTGGCATCCAGTCGCGGCCGTGCAGGCGCACGATGCGCAGATCGCGGCTTCGGGGATTACCACCGTATTCGACGCGATCCGCGTTGGCATCGACGAGCATGCCGATATGGGCATGGATGAATTGCGGATTCTGGCTGATGCGATCACGGCTGGTGTCAATGCCGGGCGGTTGCGGGCCGACCACCTGATCCACCTCCGCTGCGAGGTTTCGGCGCCGGATTGTCTCGACAGCTTTGAGAAGATCATGGACCACCCGCTGGTGCGGTTGGCTTCGCTGATGGACCATGCGCCGGGGCAGCGGCAGTTTGCGAGCCCGGATGCCTATAAGGTCTATTATCAGGGCAAGCTCAAGATGAGTGATGCTGCGCTGGCCGAGTTCATCGCCAGAAGGTCTTTTGAATCAGACACTTACTCGGACAAGCACCGCAAGGCGCTGGCGGCGCTGAGTGCCGAGCGCGGAATCGCGCTGGCGAGTCATGATGATGCGACTGCGGCGCATGTGGATGAGGCCGTCGAGCTGGGCATCCGCATTGCCGAATTCCCGACGACGCTGGAAGCAGCCAAGGCGTCGCGCGATGCTGGCATGGCGATCCTGATGGGCGGACCCAATGTGGTGCGCGGCGGATCGCATTCGGGCAATGTCTCGGCGCGCGATCTGGCGGCGGCGGGGCTCCTTGATATTCTGTCGTCGGACTACATTCCCTTCTCCATGCTCCAGTCGGCATTCTGCCTTGTCGACGAGGTACCGGGGATAAGTTTGCCGGAGGCGATCAGTTTTGTGACGAAGCGCCCGGCCGAGGCCGCGGGGCTCGATGATCGCGGTGAGATCGCCGTGGGCAAGCGGGCAGACCTTGTGCACCTGCGGATCGAAGAGGGCATTCCGATCGTCCAGACCGTGTGGCGCGAAGGGCGGCGGGTGATATGACCGGCACTTTCGTCGCCGTGGTCGGCTCCAGCGGGGCCGGCAAGGACAGTGTCATGGCCTATGCGCGCGAGCGGCTGGCCGGCGATGTCGTGATCGTGCGGCGCGTGGTGACGCGGGATGCCGATGGCGGCAGCGAAGACCACGATACGATGACGCTGGACCAGTTTGTGGCGGCGGAGACGGAAGGGCGCTTTGCCCTGAGTTGGCCGGCGCATGGCCTGCGCTATGGGCTGCCGGTGGAGCTGGAAGATGATCTGCAAGAGGGGCGGGTGGTGATTGCCAATCTGTCCCGTGCGGTCATTCCGCAGCTTGTGACGCGGTATCCGACGGCGGTGGTGGTCGAGGTGACGGCGGATCCGCAGGTGATCGCGACGCGGTTGGCGGGGCGCGGCCGGGAAGATGCCGAGGAAATCCGGCGGCGGATGGATCGCAGCGTTGGCGTCAGGCTGCCGGCGAGTACGGTGCGGATTGATAATTCCGGTGCGCTCGATTTGGCGGGCGAGCAGTTCGTGTCGCTCCTGCGAGACCTTTTGCGTTTGCCGGCAAATACCTAGACCACGAGTTCCATGCGTTCGGCCGGGAAACGGGTGAGGGCGTAGGACAGCGCTTCGCCTTCGGGATCGACGTCCACGGCTTCGGAAACTAGCACGATTGCGCCGGGCGCGAGGCTGAGGGAGCGGGTTTCCTCGACGTCGGCGTGGCGCGCGGAGATGCGGGTCGAGGCGCGGGAATAGTCTGCAATATCATAGCTCTGGAAGACCATCGTAGTCGACTGCATCTCCTTGATCCGCGCGGCGAAATCGGGGAAGCGGCGATAGGGTAGCCAGGTGGTGGAGCGCGAGATCGGCACGCCATCGGCGACCGACATGCTTTCGGTGCGAACGACCTTGGCGCCGGGTTTCAAGCCCAGAGCTTCCGCGACCCGGGCGGTCGCGTTTTCGATTTTGTCTGAGATGTTGACTGAGATCAGGGAGCCCGCCTGGCCCTTGAGACCTTCGCGGAAACGTGTGCGCTTGCCGATGGGGTAGCTGAGGCGGCGGATACTTTTTACGAAGGTGCCGCGGCCTTGTTCGGCGAGGACAACACCCTCTTCGGCAAGGACCGCCAGGGCCCGGCGGACCGTGTGGCGATTGGCGGAAAAGCGTTCTGCCAGAAGCGCTTCCGTCGGGAGGCGATCGCCGTTGGCGAGCTTGCCGCCGACGATGTCGAGGCGGATGGCGTCGGCGATCTGGCGCCAGAGCGCGACACCACCTGCGGCTGAATGCGATTTTGTCATTGCACTTTCACACGGGAAGCGTAGAGCGGAACTAGTTGGATTAGTTGTCTAGTTTATTAGACAAATCGAGGCAAGCATGACGACAGAGATTTCTGCCGAGCAACGCGCGAGAAAGCGGGCGCTGGATGTTCTGGCATCGGCGCCGTCCAAGGCGCTGGCCGAGCGCTGGGCCGCTTTTGGCGAACAACCAGCGCATCAGCGTATTCGCGGACCAGAGACCGGATTGGTCATGGTGCGCGGTCGGGCCGGTGGTGGCGGGGCGCCGTTCAATCTGGGCGAGGCGACGGTGAGCCGGGCCAGCGTGCGGATTGTAACCGGGGAAGTGGGGCACGGGTATTGTTTGGGGCGCGACCTCGAAAAGGCCGAGGCGATCGCCGTGATCGATGCGTTGCGTCAGCGCGATGCCGGTCGGATTGATGCGGAAATTATTGCGCCGCTGGAAGCACTTGGCGCCGAGCGCGATGACGTGCGGGCCGAGGAGACGGCGGCGACGCGGGTCGATTTCTTCACCATGGTGAGAGGGGACAACTGATGCTTTCCCATGATTTTGGTGCTGGTTTTGCTGATCCGGTGCGCGATGCGCAGGCGGCTTTTCGGGCTGTTCTGGATGCGCTGGCGAACCCTGGAACGCAGCAAAAACTGGCTGGTTCGAGTGACGGTTCGGGTGCACTTGGGCGTGAATTGGCTAGCACACTGCTAACGTTGAGCGACCACGACACGACGATCTGGTTATCGCCCGCGCTCGATGTGGAAGCCGTGAAGGGTTTTGTCGGTTTCCATACTGGCGCGACGATCGTCGACGATCCGGCCAAGGCGAATTTTGCGTTCGTGGCACTCGGCGATGCGATGCCGGAATTGGCGCGCTGCAATCTTGGGACCCAGGAATATCCGGATCGCTCGACGACGATCGTTGCGGAAGTGCCCGCTTTGAACGGCGGCGCAAAGCTGGTGCTGCGAGGACCGGGGATTCGCGAGACGCAGGAGATCAGCCCGGTGGGGTTGCCGGGGGATTTCGTCGCGCAGTGGAGCGAGAACCGTGAGCTGTTTCCGCGGGGCGTCGACCTGCTGTTGGTGGCTGGTGGCCAGGTGATGGGCCTGCCGCGTTCGAGCCGGATTGTGGAGGCTTAGGATGTACGTAGCTGTAAAGGGCGGCGAGGCCGCCATTGCCAATGCACATCGCTTGCTGGCGGATCGTCGCCGGGGTGACCGGTCGGTGCCGGCGCTGCGGTTGGACCAGATCGTTGAGCAGTTGGGTCTCGCGGTGGACCGCGCCATGGGCGAGGGTTCGCTTTATGACCGGGAGCTGGCGGCGCTGGCGATTTTGCAGGCGCGGGGCGATCTGATCGAGGCGATCTTTTTGGTGCGTGCCTATCGCACGACGCTGCCGCGGTTTGGCTATTCCGAACCGATCGATACCGGAGCGATGAAGATCGAGCGGCGTATTTCGGCGACGTTCAAGGATTTGCCGGGTGGGCAGATGCTTGGACCGACCTTCGACTATACGCATCGTCTGCTGGACCCGAGCATTGTCGGCGAAGATGCCGAGGTGCCGGCGGTTCGTGAGGCCGAGGATGAACAGGCGCCACACGTGACGGACCTGCTGGGTCGGCAGGGGCTGATCGAGCCGGATGGCGAATTGGCTGAGGGTCAAGAGGTTGGGGACCTGACGCGCGAGCCGCTGGATTTTCCGCTGGATCGCGATCTGCGGTTGCAGGCGCTGGCGCGGGGCGACGAGGGCTTTTTGCTGGCGCTCGGCTATTCGACGCAACGTGGCTATGGGCGGACGCATCCGTTCGTGGGTGAAATCCGGATTGGTGAAGTCGAGGTCGAGTTCGACATTCCCGAACTTGGCTTTGTGGTGAGCCTCGGGCGCGTTCGCGTGACCGAATGCCAGATGGTCAATCAGTTCAAGGGTTCGGCAAAGATCCCGCCGCAGTTTACGCGCGGCTATGGGCTGGTTTTCGGGCAGGCGGAGCGCAAGGCCATGGCCATGTCGCTGGTGGATCGGGCGCTGCGGGCCAAGGAATTCGGCGAGGATATCACTGCGCCGGCGCAGGACGAGGAATTCGTCATTTCGCACTCGGACAATGTGCAGGCGACCGGCTTCGTCGAGCATCTGAAGTTGCCCCACTATGTCGATTTCCAGGCGGAGCTGGACCTGATCCGGCGCATGCGGGCCGAACACGAGGCGCGCGCTGAACAGCAGGAGGCCGCGGAATGAACGCCGTCGCGAACTACAACTTTGCCTATCTCGACGAGCAGACCAAGCGGATGATCCGTCGGGCCATTTTGAAGGCCGTGGCGATCCCCGGTTATCAGGTGCCATTCTCGTCGCGCGAAATGCCGATGCCCTATGGTTGGGGCACGGGTGGCGTGCAGGTGACGGCGTCGATTATCGGGCCTGACGATGTGCTCAAGGTCATCGACCAGGGGGCGGACGATACGACCAATGCCGTGTCGATCCGGGCCTTCTTTGCCAAGGTGGCGCAGGTGCAAACCACGACGCATACGGCCGAGGCGACGATCATCCAGACGCGGCACCGTATTCCCGAGCGTAGGCTCGAGGCGGGGCAGATCCTTGTCTATCAGGTGCCGATTCCCGAGCCGCTGCGCTTCCTCGAACCGCGCGAAACCGAAACGCGGAAAATGCATGCGCTCGAAGAATATGGGCTGATGCATGTGAAGCTCTATGAGGACATTGCGCGGCATGGGCGCATTGCCACGACCTATGCGTATCCCGTGAAGGTCGAGGGCCGCTATGTGATGGACCCGAGCCCGACGCCGAAGTTCGACAATCCCAAGATGCATCGCTCGGAAGCGCTGCAACTGTTTGGGGCAGGGCGCGAACACCGGATTTATGCGGTGCCGCCGCATACCGATGTGGTGAGCCTCGACTTTGAAGATCACCCCTTCACCATCCAGCATTTTGAGCAGCCGTGTGCGCTGTGCGGT
The DNA here is from genome assembly GCF_040509215.1 of Devosia sp. GTDB lineage: Bacteria > Pseudomonadota > Alphaproteobacteria > Rhizobiales > Devosiaceae > Devosia. Next base: position 142 of record NZ_JBEVLL010000249.1, on the reverse strand, counting down.
GCTGAGCAAGTGTATCTCGATGAGGTCATTTTGGATGACCGGGGCGGCCATATGTATGTGTGCTCGGACACCGACCACTGCGAAGAGCGGCGGGAAGCGGGGCATGTCGGGGTTCTGGGGATGAAGGAGGCTGCGGAATGAG
>NZ_JBEVLL010000248.1:0-6712 GCF_040509215.1 Devosia sp. | reverse complement strand
AGAAGCGGTCGCGGATCTGGCCGGCGCTATGGACGGCGCTGCCGATCGATATCAGCAGGCCCTGCGGCATGGCCTCGGTTGCGTCGACATCGATGCTTTCGAGGAATTCTGCGCAATGGGTCAGGATCGGCAGGTCGGGCTTGGAGAGTTCCGCGAGGCGGGCATTGTAGGCGCGCAGGATGCGGACCGTCGCTTCGCAGCGTTCGGCATAGCGGCCAAGCCAGACGAGATTGTCGGCGGCACGGCTCGGCAGGCTGCCGGGAGAGTTGCGGACGAGCCTGTCGCCATCCTGGGGCAGGAGCGAGACCTGCTCCACTGGAGTGGATGACACCACCCAGACGTCGGCGGCTTGTCCACCGTGCTGCATGGTGAGCGCCGTCGTGTCAGGCGTCGAGCCGACGCGGGCGAAACCGCCGGGCATCAGGCTCCAGCCGTTTTCCGTCCGCGCCGCAAAGACGCGCAGGGTGATTGGCCGTGGTTCGAGCTTGCCGCCTGCATAGACCGGGGCAGTCGAGAGGCGCACAGGCTCCTGGCCGACATAGTCGCGGCCATGGGTGGCGATGCGATCCTTGAGCTGAGCCTTCTGCGCCGGGGTCATGCTCGCGCCAAGCGCGGTGCCGCGCAGGTCGTCGAAGGGCAGGGTAGTGGCGAAGGCCGGCCCGATCATCAGGTCGTCGAAATTGTCTAGGACATATTCGCGCTCAGCGGCTTGGCCGCACCACCAGGTCGCGATTTCCGGCAGTTCGAGGCCGGTGCCGAGGAGGTGCTTGCAGAGCCGCGGCATGAAGGCGGCCAGGGCGCGCGTTTCGAGGATGCCGGTGCCGAGGCCATTGATCATGGAGATGGAGCCCGAGCGCACCGCCTCGACCATGCCTGGCGTGCCGATGCGGCTGTCATAGCGCAGTTCGAGCGGGTCAACGAAGCTCGCATCCATACGACGCCACAGGACGCTGACGGGCTTCAGGCCGGCGACGGTCCGCACCATGACCTGGCCGTCTTCCACGACAAGGTCTTCGCCTTCGAGCAGCATGAGGCCGAGATAGCGCGCGATATAGGCGTGCTCGAAATAGGTTTCGTTGAGCTGGCCCGGCGTCAGAATGCCGACGCGGCCGCCGTCGCGCTTGGCCTGGACGAAGAGGTGATCGCGGAAATCGCGGAAAAAGCCGGCGAGGCGATGGATGTTCATCTCGCCGTAGACGTCGGACAGCGCGCGCGTGGTGGCGACACGGTTTTCGAGAGCAAAGCCGGCGCCGGAGGGAGCCTGCATGCGATCGCCCAGCACCCACCAGGCGCCATCCGGACCGCGGCCCAGTTCGAAGGCGCAGAAATGCAGGAAATGGCCGCTGGCAGGTTTGACGCCAACGAGAGGACGAAGGAACTCATTGTTCTGCGCGACCAGTTCAGGCGGCAACAGGCCCTCTTGCACAAGACGATTGTCGCCGTAGATGTCGGCGACGATGTTTTCCATCAGCTCGGCGCGTTGCACGAGGCCCTTGGAAATGGTCTGCCACTGGGTTTCGTCGATCAGCAATGGAATATGCGCCAGCGGCCAGGCGCGCTCCTTGCCCTCGGCGCCATCGTATTTGCGATAGAAGACGCCAGCATCACGCAGATATTGGTCGGCGCGCTCGAAACGGGCTGCGAGTTCGGTCGACCCCAGCGCATCGAAAGCAGACATCAGCCGATCCCAGCCGGGGCGCAGGGCGCCGCTGGGATCGATCATCTCGTCGGGCACGCCCGGCAATAGGCGATAGTCCGAGATGATGCTCGGACCTTGAGGCGGGGCGCTGCGGGATTCTGGGTTCCGCTTGGACATGGTGTTCAGGTGAACCGGGGCGGTCGCCGGAGGTCAAGCGTCAGCGGAAATTCGTCCGCCGGCCGCTCCGGGCGGTAGGGATAGTTGCCGGGCGTATAATTGTGCGGGACGAAACGCGCAAGGCGCCGCGCCTCGGCCTCGTTGCCATTGACGGGGAAAGTCTCGTAATTGCGGCCGCCCGGATGCGCCACGTGATAGGTGCAGCCACCGATCGAGCGACCGGTCCACGTGTCGTAAATGTCGAACACCAGAGGAGCGTGAACCGGCATAGCGGGGTGCAGGCCGGAGGCCGGCTGCCAGGCTTTGAAGCGCACGCCGGCGATGGACGTGCCGGCGGTGCCGGTGGCGGCGAGCGGGGCGGGGCGCTGGTTGCAGGTGACGACGTAACGGTCCGGATTGGGCGCCGTCAGTTTTACCTGCAGGCGTTCTACGGAGCTGTCGACAAAGCGCACCGTTCCGCCGATGGCGCCCTCTTCGCCCATGACGTGCCAAGGCTCAAGAGCTTGCCGCAGCTCGAGTTTGACGCCTTCGACCTCGACTTCGCCGCAGAAGGGGAAGCGGAATTCAAGCTGGGCCGCGAACCATGCGGGATCGAAGGAAAACCCGGAGCGATCGAGATCGGCGAGAACACCCAAGAAGTCCTGCCAGACGAAGTGGGGGAGCATGAAACGGTCGTGGAGCGTCGTGCCCCAGCGCACGAGATCGCCTTGCGCCGGCTCGCGCCAATAGCGGGCGATGAGGGCGCGAACCAGCAATTGCTGGGCGAGGCTCATGCGAGCGTTTGGCGGCATTTCGAAGCCGCGGAACTCGACAAGGCCGAGCCGGCCAGTGGGGCCATCGGGGGAATAGAGCTTGTCGATGCAGATTTCCGCGCGGTGCGTGTTGCCTGTGACGTCGGTGAGGAGATTGCGGAAGAGACGATCGACGAGCCAAGGGAGGGGGGGGGCGCCCTGATCGGGCGCCGAGACCTGCGCCATGGCGATTTCGAGTTCGTAGAGGCTGTCGTGACGGGCCTCGTCGAAGCGCGGTGCCTGGCTCGTGGGGCCAATGAAGAGGCCGGAGAACAGGTAGCTCATCGAGGGATGGCGCTGCCAATGAAGGATCAGCGATTTCAGCAGGTCCGGTCGGCGGAGGAAGGGGCTGTCGTTCGGCGTGGCGCCGCCGACGACCACGTGGTTGCCGCCGCCAGTGCCGGTGTGCTTGCCGTCGAGCATGAACTTGTCGGCGCCGAGCCGGCTTTGGCGGGCTTCTTCGTAGATGGCCGCGGTGGTCGCGACGCAGTCGTCCCAGTTGGAGGCCGGGTGGATATTGACCTCGATGACACCCGGATCGGGGGCGACGCGGATGACATTCAAACGAGAATCGTGTGGCGGGCCATAGCCTTCGAGGTGGACGGGCTGGCCGATCTCTTTTGCTGCCGCCTCGGTAGCGGCGACCAGTTCGAGATAGTCTTCGAGGCGCTCCACCGGGGGCAGGAAGATGCAGAGGCGGTGGTCTCGAATCTCGGCGGTGACGGCAGTGCGCACTTCGCCTTCGATCTCGCTGATGACCTGTTCGGTGCGGTCCTGCTGTTCGCTCGACGCCGTGAACGAGGAGGCTGCCTGCTGGCGTGCGTCTGCCTTCTCCCGGAAAAGCAGCTCTTCCGGATCAGGCAGGGCGGCGCGAGGCGCTCCGGGATCGAGGGGCACGACATGGGGATAGGCTGTCGGCTTGAGGTGCTTGAGCGATGCCAGCGGAAGGCGGTAGCCGGCCGGGCTGTCGCCGGGGGCGAGGAAGAGTTTGCCGCGCCGGGTCTTCCATTTTTCAGTCAGCCAAGGACTGGACGCCGCGGCGTTCCAGCGCTGGACCGGCAGGACGTAGCCGGTGGGGCTCGTCAGGCCGCGTTCGAAGACACGGGCGATGCGTGAGCGGGCTTCGGGGTCGGCCAGCTGGGAATTGGCGGGGTCGACATTGTCGGGGAGCTTGGCTTCCTTGAGGAGCCACTCGCCGGGGTCTTCGTAGGCTTCGTCGATGGTTTCGCCGGTCAGGCCAAGGTTGCGCGCGAAGGATTCGAGGAACTTCCGTGCATCGTCATGTGTGGCTGTGGTCTTAACCCCTTCGCGGGCAATGAGTTTTTCGTCTCGCCACACCGGCTTGCCATCAAGGCGCCAGTAGAGCGAGAAGGTCCAGCGGGGCAGGGTTTCGCCGGGGTACCACTTTCCCTGGCCGTAGTGGAGCATGCCATGGGGCGCGAAGCGGGTACGGAGGCGGCGGATCAGGTCGTCGGCGAGGCGGCGCTTGGTGGGGCCGACGGCGTCGGCGTTCCATTCGCCGGCCTCGAAGTCGTCGACGGAGACGAAAGTCGGTTCGCCGCCCATGGTCAGGCGGACATCTTCAGCCTTCAGAATAGAATCGACTTCGTGGCCTAAACTATTGAGGCGGTTCCAGCTTTCATCAGAAAATGGCTTGGTGATGCGCGGGTGTTCGGCAACGCGCGTCACCTGCATGGCGAAGTTGAAGTCGACTTCGGCAAAGGAAGCGAGGCCGGAAATCGGGGCGGCGTTGCGGTAGTGCGGGGTGGCGGCGAGGGGGACGTGGCTCTCACCGGTTAGGAGGCCGGAGGTGGGGTCGAGGCCGACCCAGCCGGCGCCGGGGAGGTAGACCTCGCACCAGGCGTGGAGGTCGGTGAAGTCGTGGTCAGTGCCGGCGGGTCCGTCGAGGGAGACGAGGTCGGGCTTGAGCTGGATCAGGTATCCGGAGACGAAGCGCGCCGCAAAGCCTAAGTTTCTCAATATGTTAACGAGAAGCCAGCTCGAGTCTCGACATGAACCTTGACCATTGGTCAAGGTTTCTTCCGGCGTCCAGACGCCGGGCTCCATGCGGACGATGTAGTTGATCGTCTGCTGGAGCTGCGCGTTCAGCTCGGTGACGAAGGTCACCGTGTTGCGCGGGCGCCGGTCGATAGTATCGAGGTATCGCTGCAGGGCGGGCGTAAGTTTTTCCGGACGGCGGTAAATCGACAGGTCTTCGCTGAGGTCCTCTGGATATTCGAAGGGCCAGGTCTCGGCATTTTCCTCGACGAAGAAGTCGAAGGGATTATAGACCGTCATGTCGGCGATGAGGTCCACTTCGATCTTGAGCTCGGTGACGGGCTCAGGAAAAACGAAGCGAGTCAGGAAGTTACCGTATGGATCCTGCTGCGTATTGACGAAGTGCAGATCCGGCGCGACCCGCAGCGAATGGCTCAAAACCTTGGTTTTGGAATGCGGCGCCGGCTGCAATCGGATGATCTGCGGACCCAGCGTGACGGGGCGATCATACTTGTAATGGGTCAGATGATAGATTGCGGCTTTGATCGACATTGGAACGCGTCGCTCACTTCATGCCACAGATTCAGCTTCCCGAAAGGGAGCTTAGCGGTGATTCAGGGGCTTGGATAGGCGGTGAGTTGGTTAGCAGCCTGTTAGCTTCGAGCAGGTGACTGAGACATCTTGGTTACGGCCATGCGGATGTCGCGCTCCGTATCACGCAGATGCATGCGCATGGCCTCGGCGGCGGCCCTGCCATTGCCCTCACGGATGCAATCGAGAATGCGCTGATGGGCGGCGATGGTGTCCTGGGGCGTGTGGCCGCGATCGGCGTGGCCGCGCTGGCTGATGAAGAAGCCTTCGCGCAGGGGCACCGCCATGGCTTCGAAAAGATATCCGAGAACACGGTTACCGCTCGCCAAAGCGACCGCTTCGTGGAAGCCGAAGTCGAAGGCGTGGAAGTTGGCTTCGGCCGACTGATCTGCCAAGTCGGGAGAATCACCGACGGAGTCCCGCATTCCCTGAAGGGCGCTTTCGATGGCGACGATGCCGGCGCGGTTGGCGCGTTTGGCCGCCAGCGTGGCCGATTGCACTTCCAATGACAAACGTACCTCAACGAGGTCGAACAGCCCCTTGGGATCGGTACGAACGATGGAGGTGAGGAAGTCGGTGAAGGCGGAGCCGTCGGGTTCGCGCACCATGGCGCGGCGACCTCTCGAAAGCTCCAAAAGTCCCCGGCCGGCAAGGAGTTTTACGGCTTCGCGAATGGTCAGGCGACTGACCGAATAGCGCCCTGCAAGATCGGCTTCGCTGGGCAGGCTTTGGCCTGGCGCCAGCTCGCCCAGGATCAGTTGGGCCAGATCATTGGCCACGGCACTTGCCGCACTGCCGTGATCGGCGCGCGCGTCTCCACTCAAACTCACCACAACTCCTCCCGAGGTATCTGATACCTTTGACTCTCGCTGACCGTTTGCCGGTTCATATTGGCGAGAGGGTGTCCTCGAATTCAGCGAGGTTAGCGACTGAAACGAAAGTCAGCAACCGCCTGAAAGCGGGCCTTCTACGCTCAAGTTTATATCTTCGACAATCGAAAAAATAACCTTCCACCACTTTGCCCTGCTTTACACGCATATCTGATTATCCTAGTTTGCGGGCCGTGGTTCCCGGGAGGGCCAAGGCGGCATCAAGCCGTCGAGCAGGAGGACATCATGCAGTTCCATTCAAAGCTGCCGGCGCCAGGCCGGCGGGCGGAGTAGAGCGTCGTTTTCCGGGCGAGCAAGACTTGCTCGGAAAGAGATGCAGGAACCAATTGGCCTGACCGAGCGAAACCACGACGAACGCATCAATCACCTCGAAAAATCTAAGGGAGTCGAGACGTGAAGGTTCTGAAATCAATTGCGACGCTGTTTGCTGCTGGTGCCCTGATGGCCACCGCTGCGACCGTCGCTTTCGCCCAGGATAAGGGCGCTGTCGGTATCGCCATGCCGACCCAGTCGTCGCTCCGCTGGATTTCCGACGGCAACGAGCTGAAGACCGCTCTCGAAGCCAAGGGCTACACCGTCGACCTGCAGTTCGCAGAAGACGATATCCCGAACCAGCTCGCCCAGAT
>NZ_JBEVLL010000247.1:0-11439 GCF_040509215.1 Devosia sp. | reverse complement strand
GTTCACCGTATCCTCGAACATGATGTAGGGATAACCGCTCTCGAACTGGATTTCGGCAATCACCTGGAAGAAGTCGCGAGCCTTGATCTTCTTCTTCTTGATCCGGCTGTCGTCGGCCATCTCGCGGTATTTCTCAGTCACCGAGATCTCGGTGAACGGCACGCCGTAGACGCGTTCGACGTCGTAAGGCGAAAACAGGTACATATCCTCATTGTTTTTGGCGAGTTCGAAGGTGATGTCAGGAATGACGACGCCGAGAGACAACGTCTTGATGCGGATCTTCTCGTCGACATTCTCGCGCTTGGTATCGAGGAAGCGCATGATGTCGGGATGGTGGGCATTGAGATAGACCGCACCCGCGCCCTGGCGCGCGCCAAGCTGGTTGGCATAGGAGAAGGAGTCTTCGAGAAGCTTCATCACGGGGATGACGCCGGAGGACTGGTTCTCGATATGCTTGATGGGCGCGCCCATTTCGCGAAGATTGGTGAGGCTCGGGGCCACGCCGCCGCCGCGCTTGGAAAGCTGCAGGGCAGAGTTAATCGAGCGGCCGATCGACTCCATATTGTCTTCGATGCGCAGCAGGAAGCACGAGACGAGTTCGCCACGCTGGGCCTTGCCGGCATTGAGGAAAGTCGGGGTCGCGGGCTGGAAACGGCCGGCCATGATTTCGTCGACGAGGTCGCGGGCGAGGGTTTCGTTGCCGCGGGCCAGGGCCAGCGCCACCATGCAGACGCGATCTTCGTAGCGCTCAAGATAGCGCTTACCGTCGAAGGTCTTCAGCGTGTAGCTGGTGTAATATTTGAACGCGCCGAGGAAGGTCGGGAAGCGGAACTTCTTGTCATAGGCGTGATCGTAGAGATCGCGAATGAAGTTGAACGAATACTGATCGAGCACGCTGCGCTCATAGTATCCTTCGACGCTGAGGTATTCGAGCTTCTCCCGCAGATTGTGGAAGAAGACCGTGTTCTGGTTGACGTGCTGCAGGAAGTACTGGTGTGCAGCCTGCTTGTCCTTGTCGAACTGGATATTTCCAGCATCGTCATAAAGGTTCAGCATCGCGTTGAGCGCGTGATAATCCAGGCTCTGGTCCTGGAGCTGCCCCTTGGAGGCCGGGCGATCTTCCGTGCGGTCTAGTGTGAGCGTGTCCAAAACCGTTCGAGTCCTTGTTTGACGTTTTCTACGTCCTCTTCCGTGCCGAGCAGCTCGAACCGATAGAGGAGAGGCACTTCGCACTTCTGGCTGACGATATTGCCCGCCGCGCCATAAGCCGTGCCGAAATTTGTGTTCCCGGCCGCGATCACGCCGCGGATGAGGCTGCGATTGGCCGGGTTATTGAGAAATTTTATCACTGGCTTGGGCACAGAGCCCTTGCCGTCGTTGCCGCCATAAGTGGGAACCACCAGAACAAAGGGCTCATCCACCTGGGGCGGCTCGCTGCCAGCATCAACCGGCAGCCTTACGCTTTGCATCCCGAGCTTCTCGACGAAGCGATGGGTGTTTTCCGAAGTGCTGGAATAATAGACGATATTGCCCATGGTCCCGCAATCCGGCTCCTCAAGCGCGGGCGCCGCCCGCGCATCCAATCAGGAAAGGCTGCCGATCATGTCGGGACGGAAGCCGGCCCAGTGCTGATCGCCGGCTACTACCACTGGTACCTGGCGGTAGCCCATTTCCTCGACGCGGGCGTAAGCCACTGCATCCTCGGAGATATCCACCACCGTGTAATCAATGCCCTTTCGGTCGAGCGCGCGCGTGGTTGCGGTGCACTGGACGCAGGCGGGCTTGGAATAGACGGTGATAGTCATCGGATCCTCACGGAAGTGGCTTAAAAATGAGAAAGTTCAACGCTGCAAATCACTACAAACGCATACCGTCGTCGGCTGAAAAATGACCAGCTTCCGAAGGCTTCAGGCCCAACCGGTTCTCTCGAATCGTAAGAGGCCCTGAACGCTATATGTAGTATCTCGTCTAATTCTTACTGCAAGGTATATGGTTTGTGTCAGCCTTGTCATCAACGCTTGACAGGCAAATTGTGATCTAGGCCGGCATGAATTTTGTTCGAAAAATGGCCGGATTTCCGGCCCTTTTCGAGCCTCTCAGATTCGCCTGGCCGGATGCATGGCTGCCTTGATGAATTTCGATCACTTTTTGCCGCTGTCGGAATCGCAAGCCTCGGCCTAACCCATGCCCCGGGATTCGTCCTTGAACTATATGGGGATAGCGGGGACAGGGGGCTTTTCCCCGTCAAACACAGAGAACTGCACCACGTTCTTTCGCCCCGCGGCCGCCGCGGGCCATTTCGGGGGGCCTACTAGATGTAGTGTCCGGACCGCGCGGTGATTGCCCATCTTTTTTGCAAACCATTCCTACTTGCAACTTTTCTGCGCCCCTATACATTGAGTGAAAATGCAAATCATTCGCAACAAGGTTGGTTCTATGTTTTTCGGTACACGGCGTCAGGCCCTTGGGACGCTGCTTGCTTTGGGTCTGTCGGTCGCGCTTCCCGCTATTCCCGCTATCGCCCAGGACAAGTTCAAGGCCGTCACGAGCTTCACCGTCATTGCCGATATCGCGCAGAATGTCGCCGGCGACGCCGCGGTGGTTGAATCCATCACCAAGGCCGGCGCAGAGATCCATAACTACCAGCCGACCCCCGGCGACATTCAGCGAGCTCAGGGTGCCGATCTCGTTCTCTATAATGGGCTCAATCTAGAACTCTGGTTCGAGCGCTTCTTCGCCAATCTGCGCGACGTACCAAGCGTCGTCGTCTCCGATGGCATCGAGCCTATGGGCATTGCCGAGGGGCCCTATCAGGGCAAGCCCAATCCCCATGCCTGGATGTCGCCCAGCATCGCCATGATCTATGTCGACAATATCCGCGACGCTTTCGTCGAGCACGACCCGGCCAATGCCGACACCTACAAGGCCAATGCCGAAGCCTATAAAGCCAAGATTTCGGCCATGATCGAACCGATCCAGGCTGAACTGGCCGCCGTGCCCGAAGAAAAGCGTTGGCTCGTCACTTCGGAAGGCGCGTTTTCATACCTTGCCCGCGATTTCGGTCTGAAAGAACTCTATCTCTGGCCAATCAACGCCGATCAGCAGGGTACGCCGCAGCAGGTGCGCAAGGTGATCGACGCCATGCGCGAGAACCAGATCGGCGTCATCTTCTCTGAAAGCACCATTTCCTCGGCGCCCGCCGAACAGGTCGCCCGCGAAACCGGCGCCAAATATGGCGGCGTCCTCTATGTGGATTCCTTGACGGAGGCCGACGGCCCCGTGCCAACCTATATCGACCTTCTCCGCGTCACCTCCGAAACCATTGCCAAAGGCCTTACGGAATGAATGCCCCACTTCGCCATGCCGAGGTTGAGACCGGCACTGGCATCGCCGTATCAGGCGCCACCGTTACCTATCGCAATGGCCTCACCGCCATTCGCGACGCCAGTTTTGCCATTCCCACCGGCACCATTGCGGCGCTGGTGGGCGTCAACGGGTCGGGCAAGTCGACGCTGTTCAAAGCCATCATGGGCTTTGTGCGCCTCGCCCGCGGCGAAATCACCGTGCTCGGCATGCCGGTGGCACAGGCGCTGAAGAAGAACCTCGTCGCTTACGTCCCGCAGTCCGAAGAGGTCGACTGGAATTTTCCGGTTCTCGTCGAAGACGTCGTGATGATGGGTCGCTATGGCCATATGGGCATGCTGCGCATCCCCAAGAAGGCCGACCACGATGCGGTGGAAGCGGCGCTCAAACGCGTCAATATGAGCGAATTCCGCAAGCGCCAGATCGGCGAACTCTCGGGCGGCCAGAAAAAGCGCGTCTTCCTCGCCCGTGCGCTCGCCCAGGATGGTCGCGTCATCCTCCTCGACGAGCCCTTTACCGGTGTCGACGTCAAAACCGAGGACCAGATCATCACGCTTCTGCGCGAACTGCGCGACGAGGGCCGCGTGATGCTGGTTTCCACGCACAATCTCGGCTCTGTTCCCGAATTCTGCGACCGCACCATTCTCGTCAAAGGGACGGTCCTCGCCTACGGCCCGACCGAGGAGACCTTCACCCAGGAAAACCTCGAAAAGGCCTTTGGCGGCGTGCTCCGCCATTTCGTCATCAATCACGCGCCCAATGGCGGCGTGGATTCCGGCGTTCGCGTCTTTACCGATGACGAGCGCCCGCTGCTCTTTGAAGGCGGCAAGGCCCGCCGCCATTCGCCCGACGAAAAGCCGGAGGAACAGCCGTAAATGGAGCTGCTCCTCGAACCCTTTTCCTATGGTTACATGACCAATGCCATGTGGGTCTCGGCCCTTGTCGGCGGGGTCTGCGCCTTTCTCTCGTGCTACCTGATGCTCAAGGGCTGGTCGCTGATCGGCGACGCGCTTAGCCACTCCATCGTCCCCGGCGTGGCCGGCGCCTATATGCTGGGCCTACCCTTCGCCCTCGGCGCCTTCTTCTCCGGCGGTCTCGCCGCGGCGGCCATGCTGTTTCTCAATCAGCGCACCAAGCTCAAGGAAGACGCCATCATCGGCCTGATCTTTTCCGCCTTCTTCGGGTTGGGACTCTTCATGGTTTCGGTCTCGCCCGTCTCGGTAAACATCCAAACCATCGTGCTGGGCAATATCCTCGCCATCACCCCCGAGGACACGCTGCAGCTCGCCATCATCGGCTTCGTCTCGCTGGCCATTCTCCTCGCCAAGTGGAAGGACCTCATGGTCACCTTCTTTGACGAGAACCACGCGCGTTCCATCGGGTTGAAACCGAACCTGCTGCGCGCCGTCTTCTTCGTCCTGCTCTCGGCATCGACCGTTGCCGCCATGCAGACAGTCGGCGCCTTCCTCGTCATCTGCCTTGTCGTCACCCCTGGCGCCACGGCCTATCTCCTCACCGACCGTTTTCCGCGCCTTCTCACGATCGCCGTCGCCATCGGCACGGTAACCTCCTTCGTCGGCGCTTATGTCAGCTATTTCCTCGATGGCGCCACCGGCGGCATCATCGTCGTGCTGCAGACGGCGATCTTCCTCATCGCCTTCTTCTTTGCCCCAAAGCACGGCCTCCTCGCCGCCCGTCGTCGCGCCGCCGAAGCCCTGGAGGCCACGGAATGAACCTCTGGGATTTTCTCATCCTCCCCTTCCAGTTCGAGTTCATGAACAATGCGCTCATCATCTCGGCGCTCGTCGCCGTGCCGATGGCGCTGCTCTCATGCTTCCTGGTGCTCAAGGGCTGGTCGCTGATGGGCGACGCCATTTCCCATGCCGTGTTTCCCGGCGTGGTCATCGCCTACATGATCGGCATTCCCCTCGCCGTCGGCGCCTTCGTCGCGGGCATGTTCTCCGCCATCGCGACCGGCTATTTGAAGGACAATAGCCGCATCAAGCAGGACACTGTGATGGGCGTGGTCTTCTCCGGCATGTTCGGGCTGGGGCTGGTTCTCTATGTGAAAATCCAGTCCGACGTGCATCTCGACCACATCCTGTTCGGCGACATGCTCGGCGTCAGCATGGCTGACATCATCCAGGCCCTCGTTATCGCGCTGGTGGTTGCTGCAGTCATCGGCATCAAGTGGAAAGATTTTTTGCTCCACGCCTTCGACCCGGGCCAAGCGCGCGCCGTGGGTCTGAGGGTCAATCTCCTCCACTATGGTCTCCTCGCCATGATCTCCCTGACCATCGTGGGCGCCCTGCAGGCCGTTGGCATTATTTTGTCCATTGCCATGCTCATCGCCCCCGGCGCGATAGCCTTCCTCCTCACGCGCCGGTTCTCGACCATGCTGATGCTCGCGACCGTGATAGCCTTGGTCGGCTCGTTGTTGGGCGTCTACCTGTCCTTCTTCATGGACAGCGCCCCGGCGCCGACGATCGTACTGCTGCTGACCATCGTCTTCATCTGCGCGTTTATCTACTCGACCGGCAAAGCCGCGCGAGTGGAAAGTAGCGAGATGGCTTAGCCCTCACTGATCTTCCCTCGCCCCTTGTGGGAGAGGGACTGGATTTTCGCGTTCAGCGAAAATCCAGGGTGAGGGGTATTCTCTCCTCCGCAGAGGAGCGAGTGGGTAGATCCCATACCCCTCATCCGCCCTTCGGGCACCTTCTCCCACAAGGGGAGAAGGGAAAACCGAGAGTGTGGCGAACCTTAATCTATCGCCTCCACCCCCGCCTGCCGCATACGCTCCACCCCATCCTTCATCGCCTGCAATTGTTCGACCGGATGCCCCACCCAACCGGTCACCTCGCCGACAATCCGCAGTGGCTGTTGGCTGCGATAAGACTTCGTCGGATTGCCGGGAAATTTCTTGTCCGTGAGATTGGGATCATCGACGAACTCTCCCGTCGGCTCGACGACATAAATCCGCTGCGGGCCTTCACCCTCGGCCAGCTCCGCGCCCCAGATGGCCGCTTCAAGCGTCGCCGCGAAGTAGATCCACGAGGCTGGCTTGCGCTGTCCAAAATTCGAGGAATAACCAGGCGACAACAGATCGCCGGTTTTGAGATCGGCGCGCGTTCCGTGGCAATAGATCATGGCAAGCTCCCTTGGCTCTATGGGAGTGCGGTTATAGTGCAGCGCCCCCGGCTTGAAGCAAGCCCCTTGCGCTCCATATCTAAGGAGTGCGGGGTCACCGATCATTCCCCGTGGAAGCGGCACTTCCCATGGTCAGCCAGAATGTCGATGACCTTGCAGGTTTCGACCCGCCCATGCGAGCAGCCCACCACCATCCGTTCCAGTTCATGCTGCAAGGCCGTCAGGCTCGCGATCTTCTGCTTCACATCTGCCAGATGCCTGCTGGCAATCGCATCGGCGTCTTCGCAGGAAACATTGGGTTGATCCTGCAATGAGAGCAGCGTCCTGATCTCGTCGATCTCGAACCCCAGCTCGCGCGAATGCCGGATAAAGGTCAGCCGCTCCAGATCCCGGTCGTCATAGCTGCGCCGATTGCCCTCGGTGCGGGGCGGGGAGGGCAGCAAGCCGATCTGCTCGTAGTAGCGAATGGTGGGCACTTTCACCCCGCTTGCCTGCGACACATTGCCGATGGTGATGCCCTGCTGCATTTTTTCGCTTGCTCCTCTAGTCACTAGAGGATGTACGCCGGTCCCAGATAAATACAAGGAGCCGAGAGATGAGCGCCGAGGAAACCAGCACACGCTTCCGTGTCGAAGGCATGGATTGCGCCAGCTGCGCCAATAAGATCGACACCGCCGTGCGGCGGCTGCCTGACGTTGTCGATGTTTCCGTCTCCGTCGTCGCCGGCACCATGACTGTCGGCCACAAGGGGGCCGATCTCGCTCAGGTACAGAAGAAGGTCACCGATCTCGGCTATCGCATCGCACCGCTGACCGGAGCTGCACCTTTGGCGCCTGCGAAGCCGCACGACCACGACCATGATCATGATCACAATGACAAAAAGCCCGATGCGCTTGAAGGCATGCACGGCCACGATCATGCTGCCGAAGATGGCCCGTGGTGGAAAACCGCCAAGGCACAGTTGACCATCTTCTGCGGCGTCGCCGTCGCTGCGGCCTTCGCGCTCGAACGCTTTTTCCCCGCCTGGCACAACGAGCTTTTCATCCTTGCCATGCTGGTGGGACTCCTTCCCATTTTCCGCCGTGCGCGCATGGGGATGATGAATGGCAGCCCGTTCTCCATCGAAACGCTGATGACCGTTGCCGCGGTGGGTGCGGTGTTCATCGACGCGGCCGAGGAAGCGGCCATTGTCGTCCTGCTCTTTCTCGTGGGCGAACTGCTCGAAGGCATTGCTACCGGCCGCGCCCGCGCCAGTATCAAGGCATTGGCCAATCTCGTGCCGCGTCGTGCCCAGCGCGAAGTCGAGGGCAAGGTCAGCGAGATCGACGCCGCCGAACTCGTCGTTGGCGACATCGTGCTTGTTCGTCCCGGCGATCGCATGCCGGCCGACGGCATTGTTCTTTCGGGCGAAGGCTCGGTGGATGAAGCTCCCGTCACCGGCGAATCCGTACCTCGCCACAAGGGCCCCGAAGACCAGGTCTTTGCCGGCACCGTCAATCAGGATGGGGCCCTCCGCATCCGCGTGACGGCCGCTGCGGCCGACAACACCATTGCTCGTATCGTCTCGCTGGTCGAAACCGCCCAAGAATCCAAGGCACCCACCGAGCGCTTCATCGATCGCTTCTCCAAATACTACACCCCCGGCGTGCTGCTGGTCGGCGCGCTCGTCGCCATTCTGCCGCCGCTTCTTACCGGCGCTTCGTGGGATGAGTGGGTTTACAAGGGCCTCGCTATTCTCCTCATCGGCTGCCCCTGCGCGCTTGTTATTTCCACCCCAGCCGCCATTGCCGCGGCGCTTTCGGCCGGTGCCCGCCAGGGTCTCCTCATGAAGGGCGGTGTGGTGCTGGAACAGTTGGGCAAGATCAACATGGTCGCGCTCGACAAGACCGGCACACTGACCGAAGGCCGTCCGCAGGTGACCGACGTCATTGCTGTCGGTCGCTCGGAGACGGAAATGCTGCGCCTTGCCGCCAGTCTCGAAGTTGGGTCCAGCCACCCCCTCGCCGCGGCCATTCTCGCAAAGGCCAAGGCAGCCGGCATCGAAGCCGTGGCCGCCACCAATGCCGGCGCGCTCGGCGGTAAGGGAGTCATCGGCACGCTCGACGGCGTCGAACTCTTCCTCGGCTCGCCGAAGGCCGCTGCGCTTCGTGTGCCGCTCACGGATGATTTCTCGATCCGCATCGGCGCTCTCAACGATGAGGGCAAGACGGTTTCAGTCCTGCTGGCGGGCAATGAGCTGGCTGGTCTCATCGCCATGCGGGATGAGCCGCGCGATGATGCCCGCACAGGCCTTGCCGCGCTCAAGGCACTGGGTGCCGATGTGGTCATGCTTACAGGTGACAATGTCCGTACCGCTCGAGCTATCGGGGCTGATCTCGGCATCAGTGTAAACGCCGAATTGCTCCCCGAGGATAAGCAGCGCATCGTCAACGGTCTGAAGGCCGAGGGTAAGGTGGTTGCCAAGGTGGGCGATGGCATCAACGACGCGCCGGCCCTAGCGGCTGCCGATATCGGTATCGCCATGGGCGGTGGCACGGATGTGGCGTTGGAGACGGCCGATGCCGCGGTGCTTCATGGTCGGGTGATGGATGTCGCCAATCTGATCCGCATCTCGCGGGCGACGATGTCGAACATCTGGCAGAACATCACCATCGCGCTGGGCTTGAAGGCGGTGTTTTTGGTGACGACGATCATTGGCGTCACCGGACTGTGGCCCGCTATTTTGGCGGATACGGGCGCTACGTTGCTGGTGACGGCAAATGCGCTGCGGTTGTTGGCCTGGAAGGGGCAGAAGGGCTGAGCCGCTTTTGCCCCCACCTAACCTCCCCCTGATAGGGGGAGGGATGGGTCGAGTTTGCTGAGGCGGGTGCTTAGCCCGCCTTGTAGCGCACCTTGCCTTCGCCCGCTGGAGCTTCGACGATAGCAAAGCCATTTGGTCCAAGGGTCAGCGCCTTGCCCTCGAGGCTGGCGTTGTGACTGACCGGTTCGAGTTCGGTGCCGGTCTTGCTGACTGAGACTTCGCGCTCTTCGGCCGAAAGGTTGAAAACGCAGATGACATCCTTGTTTCCGGCCGAGCGGCGGAAGGCGAGGATGGGTTCATCGGCCTTGAAAAACTCGATCGAGCCGGTCAGCAGCGCGGGCTGGGCTTTGCGCCAGGCGATGAACTGGCGATAGAAATTAAGCGTCGACCCGGGGTCGGCATTCTGCGTTTCGACGCTGAGCGCTGCCGCTGCGTGCTTGACGGGCAGCCACGGCTTGCCGGTGGTGAAGCCGGCATGGTTCATGGCGTGCTGCCAGGGGATGGGGGTGCGGCAACCGTCGCGGCCCTTGTCTTCGGGCCAGAAGCGAATACCACGCGGGTCGGTCAGCTCTTCATAAAGAATGTCGGCTTCAGGCAGGCCCAGTTCCTCGCCCTGATACAGCCCGACCGAGCCCTTAAGCGTCATCATCAGCGCTGCGGCCTGGCGCGACAGGTCTGCCGCCGAAGCGCTGTGTGGCGCCCAGCGGGTCATGTGGCGAATGACGTCGTGGTTGGAAAAACTCCAGCACGGCCAGCCGGTGCCACCATCGGCAAAGAAGGCTTCGACCTTGCCGCGGAAGTGTGCGGCGCTGAATTTGGGGCCGAGAAAATCAAACGAATAGCACATGTGCAGCAGGTCCTGGCCGGACGTATAGAGCCGCATCAGTTCAAGGCCGCGCTCGTCATCACCCACCTCGCCGACGGTGGTGGCGTTGGGATAGTCGTTGAGCATGGTGCGGACGCGCTTCAGCCAATCGACGTTTTCAGGCTGGCTCTTGGAATATTTGTGGCTCTGCATGTCATAGGGATTGACGGCAGGCTTGCCTTTCAACGACTTCAGCGGCGGGTTCGAGCGCAGCTTTTCGTCGTGGAAATAGTAATTGACCGTATCGAGGCGGAAGCCATCGAGCCCGCGGTCAAGCCAGAAGCGCATGACATCGAGCACTGCGTCCTGCACCTTGGGATTGTGGTAGTTCAGGTCTGGCTGCGAGGTCAGAAAATTATGCAGGAAATACTGTTTTCGCGAGGTGTGCCATTCCCACGCGGAGCCGCCAAAGACCGAAAGCCAGTTGTTCGGTGGGGTGCCATCCGGGTTGGCATCGGCCCAGACATACCAGTCCGATCGGGCATTATCCTTTGAGAAACAGGATTCGCGAAACCAGGGGTGCTGGTCTGAAGTGTGGCTGACAACCTGGTCCATGATGACCTTGATCCCCAGCGCATGGGCACGTTCGATCAGAACGTCGAAATCCTGCAGCGAGCCAAACAGCGGATCGACCTGGTTATAGTCCGATACGTCATAGCCCATATCCGCCTGGGGCGAAGAATTGATGGGCGAAAGCCAGATGCAATCGACCCCGAGGCTGGCGATGTGGTCAAGCCGGTCGATGATGCCGGGCAGGTCGCCGACGCCGTCGCCATTGCTGTCCTGAAATGAACGCGGATAGACCTGATAGATCACTCCGCCGCGCCACCATTCGGTCATCGTCTTGCTCCTTGCGAGGCCTTGGGGCCAAATCAACCCGAGGCTATCGGGTTCTGGTGGAACTGTTAATCGGGGTCTGTGGCAGTTTGGTGCAAGGCGGGCATGAGTTTTTGCCGGATGGCGGGAGCCTCCGGTTGCGCGCATGTGGACGGACCCCGGAGCGGCATTCGCCTCGAAGTGTTTTATAGATGAAGCGGATACCGCTCCCCCCGCCATTCGAGCGCAGCTCTCATGGCCTTCTCGCCTAATTTCGCACCACCGGAGCGAAATTGCCTACGGCACGGCTCGAAGTTTTCGGGCGGGAACTATCGGCGACTTTTGATCGCTCGTCGCAAGCGGCCAGCCCCGAACGCGCGATGGAGACGATCCAACGCGGCAGGCCCCCTCGCTACTGTCGTCTGCAGACCGTCCATGCGAGGTTGGA
>NZ_JBEVLL010000246.1:0-18910 GCF_040509215.1 Devosia sp. | reverse complement strand
CGCTGCTCGACGGCACCAAGATCGAGCACTTCACCACCGCCATGACTGGCGAAATGTTCGAGCTATTGTCCACCCATTCGGTGCTACGGCACTCGCTCGGCGGCGACCTTGATACACCCGAGCGCGCCGAGGGCTTTGCAGCAGGAGCCAAGGACGGCCTCGACCATCCGGCCGATCTGCTCGGCCAATTGTTCCGCGTGCGCGCCAGTGCCCTTGTCTCGGGCCGCCAGCCGGCCTGGTGCGCCGGCTATCTCTCGGGCCTGCTTATCGGCACCGAGATTGCTGCCAACCGCCACCAGATAGGTAACGAACCCGTTCCGCTGATCGGTTCGCATGTGCTTTGCGCCCTCTACGGCCAGGTACTGGAAATGGCCGGCGCTTCCGGTCGCCCCGTCGATGCTACCGCTGTCGTTCTAGCCGGCCTCAAGGCCGCCCGCGAAGCCGCATAAGGAATATCTGCATGTCCCACCGCCACATCATCGCCATCCTGCGCGGCATCACCAATGAAGAAGCCGTGCCGGTATGCACGGCCCTCGTCGAAGCCGGCATCACGCTCATCGAGGTGCCGCTGAATTCGCCCAACGCGCTTGAAAGCATTTCGCGCGCAGCCAAGGCGCTGTCCGACCGTGCGGAAATCGGCGCCGGCACAGTTCTCACCGAAGAGAACGTGCGCGCCGTAGCAGCCGCGGGCGGCACTTTCATCGTCTCACCCGACACCAATGAAGCCGTCATCTCCGAGACGGTGAAGCTAGGCCTCAAATCCTATCCGGGCGTCTTCTCGCCCAGTGACGCCTTCAAGGCGATCCGTACTGGCGCGACGGGGCTGAAATTCTTCCCGGCGGAAGTTCTGGGCTCGAAGGGCATCAAGGCCATGAAGGCGGTGCTCCCGCCCGATCTGCCGCTCTATGCTGTGGGCGGCGCCAATCCTGACAATTTTGACGAATTCTTCGCCGTCGGCTGCGCTGGCTTCGGTCTCGGCACATACATCTACAAGCCCGGCATGAGTGTTGCCGAAGTCGCCGAGCGCGCAGCCACCGCCGTTGCCGCCTACGACAAGGGAGCTAAGGCATGAGCGACACGGCAGGCCTTCTGATCGACAGCAAATGCGAACTGGGCGAAGGCCCGTTGTGGCATGGCGAGCGTCAGCAGCTTTTCTGGTTCGACATCAATGAGCAGTCCCTCTTTGCCGCGAATGCTTCGGGCGAAATCGAGGAAAGCTGGCTGTTCAACGAGACGGTTGCCGCAGCGGCGATCATCGACAAGGACCGGCTGGCAATTGCGAGCGAGAATGGGCTGATCGAGTTCGACCTGCGCGTCGGCGGCATGAACCGCTTGCACGATATCGAGCGCGATGTGCCGGCCAATCGGACCAATGACAGCCGCGTCCATCCCTCGGGCGCGTTCTGGATCGGCACGATGGTCAAGGAAGAAGGGCCGAAGGAAGGCTCGGTCTATCACTACCGTGCGGGCCAGCTCAAAAAGATCATCGAGAACGTGGCCATTCCCAACGCGACCTGTTTCTCGCCCGATGGCCGTATCGCCTATTGGACCGATACGCCGACCAAGAAGATCCTGAAATGCGCGACTGATCCCGAAACCGGTTTGCCGATCGGCGAATGGGAACTGTTTGCCGACGTGTCGGACCACCGCGGCTGGCCCGATGGCGCCGTGGTTGATAGCGAAGGCTATCTCTGGAACGCCCGCTGGGGCGGCAGTTGCGTCGTTCGCTTTGCCCCCGATGGATCGATCGATCGCGTCGTGGAAGTTCCCGTAAGCCAGGTCACCTGCCCTGCCTTCGGCGGTAAGGACCTCAAGACGCTGTTCATCACCACCGCGGCCAAGACGCTGACCGAAGAGCAGCTCGCTGCCGAAAAAGTGGCCGGCGGCGTCTTCGCAATCGAAGTCGACGTCCCCGGCCTTCCTGAAACTCCCATAAAGCTCTGAGCCTTAGCCATGTCCATCAGTCCCACCCTCGGCGTTTGCTACTATCCCGAACATTGGCCCGAAGAGTGGTGGGACAAGGATGCCGCCCGCATGGCCGAGGTGGGCATCAAGTATGTCCGCATCGGCGAATTCGCCTGGTCGCGCATGGAGCCAACGCCAGGGAACCTGCAGCTCGATTGGGTGGTCAGGGCAATGGATGTGCTCGGCAAGCACGGCCTCAAGGTCATCGTCGGCACGCCGACCGCCACACCACCGCGCTGGATGGTCGACAAGCACCCCGACATGCTGGCGGTGGACGCGCGCGGCCAGCGCAAGGGTTTCGGTTCGCGGCGCCACTACGACTTTTCGCATCTGCCCTATCGCGAGGAATCAGCGCGTATCACGCAGATCCTTGCCGATGCACTGAGCGATCATCCAGCGCTCGGCGGCTGGCAGACGGACAATGAATATGGCTGCCATGGCACCACTTATTCCTATTCGCCGGCCGCGCTTGAGGGCTTCCGCAAATGGCTCTCTGCCCGTTACGGGTCGATCGACGACTTGAACCAGGCATGGGGCAATGTGTTCTGGTCGATGGAATACAACAGCTTCGAGCAGATCGAGCTGCCAAACCTGCTCGTCTGCGAGCCCAATCCGATCCACGACCTCGACTTCCGCCGCTACTCCTCGGATCAGGTCAGCGCCTTCAACAAGGTGCAGTACGACATCCTGAAGGCCAAGAGGCCGGACCTGCCGGTCATCCATAACTTCATGAGCCGCTACACGGAGTTCGACCACTACGACCTGGCCGAAACGCTGGATGTCGCCAGCTGGGATTCCTATCCGATCGGCCATCTCGCAGTCAGCGATGAGACCGAGGACATGAAGCGCCAGTACATGCGCCAGGGTGATCCGGACAATGCGGCCTTCCACCACGACCTCTATCGCACTGTGGGCCATGGTCGCTGGTGGGTCATGGAGCAGCAGCCCGGCCCGGTGAATTGGGCGAAGTTCAACCCCGATCCGCTGCCGGGCATGGCTCGTCTCTGGGCCTGGGAAGCCTTCGCGCACGGCGCCGAAGTTGTCTCCTACTTCCGCTGGCGGCAGGCGCCGTTCGCGCAGGAGCAGATGCACGCTGGCCTGTTGCGTCCTGACAGTGAGCCAGCTCCGGCCTATGGCGAAGCAAGCCAGGTGGCACAGGAACTCAAGCTCACCGGCCTCGATGGTCCTGTAGGCAAGGCACGCGTTGCGCTCGTCTTCGACTACGATAGCGAGTGGGCCTGGGAAGTGCAGCCACAGGCGCAGGGCTTCAAGCATGGCGCGCACGTGCGCGACACGTATGCCGCCTTCCGCAAGCACGGCGTCGACATCGACATTATCTCGCCCAAGACCAAGAGCTTTGCCGGATACGACATCGTCGCGATCCCGGCACTTTTTGCCTGGACCGAGGAACTGCGCGAGGCCGTTGCAAGCTTTGAAGGTCATTTGCTGATCGGACCACGCTCGGGGTCGAAGACGAAGAACTTCTCCATCCCCGCTCGCCTCGGACCGGACCTGTCGCCCAACCTTCTCGATGCCCGCGTTATGCGCGTGGACAGCATCCCCGCCCATGTTTCGATCACCGTCAAGGGCGGCGGCTCTACGCGCCTTTGGCGTGAGAAGGTCGAGACACGCGGCGAAGTGGTGATGGAGGACAATGAGGGCGTGCCGGTGCTGATTTCGCAGGGCAAGCTGTTCTATCTCACCGCCAGCGGCGATCGGGCGCTGATGCAGCGCATTGCCGACTATCTGATTGCCGAAGCGGATCTGCCGATCCTCAGCCTTCCGGCCGGTGTGCGCGCCCGTAGCCGCGGTGGCTTCCGCATCTATGTGAATTATTCGGCCAGCGCCGCAACGCTCACTCCGGCCTCCGACGAGAGCGGCTATGTGGTTGGTGGCACTGAAGTGCCGGCGGCCGGCGTTACCGTGGCAAAACTCGCCACGGGCGGCTAAGCGTTTCAATGGCCGGGCGGATTTCGAACCGCCCGGCCGCGTCGTCCCAGCGGAGCCAGTGAACGCCGCCGCGCTGCAGGTCTTGAGCGGTGATGATCTGGCCAGATGCGCCGCATCCCCTGGGTGCCGAAATCCGGGCGATGACCAGGCTTTGGCCATAGCAGTCCTCGGCAAATGCAGCAGCGTTGCGGATGACTGCAATACTGAAGCGCGCCGTCTTCACGATGCACCCAAGACTGTCGCAACGGGCGCCGGAATGGGTCTCGGCGATTTCGGACTGATAGTATTGGCTCCACACATCAACGGCAAAACTGCCAGTGCGGCCGCTGACGAGGCCCAGGCCCGTTCCATCGCGGACAGCGACTGCCTGTGTGGTGTCGGCGATCAGCACGTCGGGTCGGGGCGCGAAGCCTAACAACAGAACGATCGGCACCAGTATCGCCGGGGCCAGCAGGCGCCAGCGCCCTTCGACAAAAGCGAACCAGGCCAGGGCGACGAGGCCGGCCAACAGCGTCCATCCAGCCAGGATAGGGTTACCCGTGAGCGACGCACTCCAACCGGCTACCAGTTCGGCGACATCCACCATTCGGTCGATATTCCAGCCCATCAGCTTCAGGAACGGACCATCGAGCCCGAAGGGCATGGCAAGGATGGCGAGCACGCCGAACCACATGATGAGGCTGACGAAGGGTAGCGCCAACACGTTGCCAAGCACACCGAGCGGTGATGTCTGTTGAAAATGATAGGCGGAAAAAAGCAGCGTCGCCGCACCCGCTACGAAGCTCGTCCAAGCTGTGGCGGAGACGAAGCGTAACGCGCGATCGACGCTTCCGCTGGTTCCGGGAGGAGACAGGCGCGGCAGTTCGTAAATGCCGATGAGTGCGACCACTGCCGCGAAGGACAGTTGGAAACTGGCACGGAAGACGCTGGCCGGATCGATGAGGATGATCACCAAGGCGGCGATAGCCACATTTCGCATGGTCAGGGCCCGGCGTCCCGCAAGGACGGCACCGAAAATGAGCGCCAGCATCAAGGTCGAACGGAAGGCCGGGACATTGTCCATGCCTCCTGCGAGGAGCAGGTAGCCGAACGCGGCGGACAAGCCGGCAATTGCCGCAATCTGCTTGTTGGGCCAGGTCAGCGTCGCGGGAAAGCAGACAAGAGCCAGGCGCAATAGCCAGAAGATGCCGCCTGCGACGATGGACAGGTGGAGCCCGGAAATTGAATAGACGTGGGCAAGGCCAGACGCGGCCATGACATCGCGCGTTTCATCGCTGATGGCGCTCTGGTCGCCCATCATCATGGCCCGGCCAATCGCAGCGCTTGCGCCTTCCAGGGCAAGATCGATCCGCTCGCCGATATGGTTGCGCAGCGCCTGCACCCGGCGCGCCAGATCGCCGTCGTCGCCCGGCGTCACAATTTCCACCGCACCAATGGCGTTGCCGTAGGCGCCGATGCCGGAAAAATAGGCGTGAAACTGTCCGTCGAAGGCTCCGGGCAGGATGGGCCCGGGCACGGATGCCAGCCGTATCCGCGCTTCAATCAGGTCACCAACCTCGACCTTCGGCTCTGCCGGCAGGAGAATACGCGCCCGGCGGATGGGCGAGGCTCGCGTGTCCTCGAGCGGGCGCATGGCAGAGACGATAGCTCGGATGCCATTGGCATCCGTTGCCAGAACCTCATCCACCCTCGCCTCATAGGTGCCATAGGCGGGCACTGACAGCATGGCTGTGCCGAAGGCCAATCCGTGGAGGGCAAGCAGACAAAAGCCGAGCCAGGCCGAGCACATCTGGGTGGCCACGCGCAAACCTGTCAGCGAGTGCGACAGCATTGCCAACAGGAGACATCCCGTAACAGAGAGCGAACCGATGATGAAGTGAACGGCCCCCGGCTCCGCGGGCAAGACGGCATAAGCAACAAGGCCGAAAATCAGGCTGAAGGGCAGAAGAACGAAGAGCCGTCTTTGCCCGGTTGCCGCAGAAAGAGCGCTCCAGAGCGACTGCCAGACAAGCGAGGGCCAAGCCACGACGTACCAGCGGCCGGGGCGTGCAATGCCCCTTGCCCCCAGCACAATCTGCCCCCTGCCAGTCCCCTGCCCCTGCACCTTGCGCCCCTACCCTTGCGCTCAAGCCCGCCTATGCTACACACGGCCCGAAATTCCCTCAATTCGTTCCGGTTATCATGTCCCAGGTTGTTACTCGCTTTGCTCCTTCCCCTACCGGGTACCTGCATATCGGCGGCGCCCGTACGGCCCTGTTCAGCTGGGCCTATGCCCAGAACAAGGGCGGCAAGATGCTGCTGCGCATTGAGGACACCGATCGCGAACGCTCAACCGAAGCTGCCGTTGTCGCACTGATCGACGGGCTCAAGTGGCTGGGGCTGGATTGGGATGGCGAGCCGATCAGCCAGTTCGGCCGCGCATCGCGTCACGCCGAGGTTGCACATGAGCTCGTGAAGATGGGCCATGCGTACTATTGCTATTGCTCGCCAGAAGAGCTTGACCAGATGCGCGAAGAGGCCCGCGCCGCCGGCAAGCCGCCGCGCTACAACGGCTATTGGCGCGATCGCGACCCCAAGGAAGCGCCGGAAGGCATTTCCCCCGTGATCCGCATCAAGGCGCCGCTGACTGGCGAGATCGTGGTCAACGACCACGTTCAGGGCAAGGTCGTGTTCAAGACCGAGAACCTCGACGACTTCATCATCCTGCGCTCGGACGGCACGCCGACCTATATGCATGCCGTGGTTGTCGACGACCATGACATGGGCGTCACCCATATCATTCGCGGCGACGACCATCTTACCAATGCTGCCCGCCAGATCATCATCTACAACGCCATGGGCTGGACCGTGCCGGAGATGGCGCATATTCCGCTGATCCACGGCCCGGATGGCGCAAAGTTGTCCAAACGCCATGGCGCACTGGGTGTCGAGGCCTATCGCCAGATGGGCTACCTTCCGGCGGCTCTCCGCAACTATCTCGCGCGCCTCGGCTGGAGCCATGGCGACGAGGAGATCTTCTCGACCGAGCAGATGGTGGAGTGGTTCAGCCTCGAGGCCCTCAACAAGGGCGCGGCGCGCTTCGACTTCGTCAAGCTCGAGAACATCAACGGTCATTATATCCGCGAAGCCGACCCGACTTATCTCTACAACGTCATGATCGAGACGGCCCAGGAAGTGGGCCGCGACGAGGACGCCAAGGGCCTGCTTGCGAACCACAATACAGTTCTCGCCGCCCTGCCCGAATTGCAACCTCGGGCCAAGACGGTCTTGGAGCTTATCGACCTGGCCCAGTTCATTTATGCACTGCGCCCGATCACTCCCGATGCCGCGGCCGCTGCCTTGCTGACGCCTGAAGCCAAGGTGGTTCTTAGCGGTATTGCCGAAACGTTAGGGGGCCTTGCCGATTGGTCAGTGCCGGCCATCGATGGCGCCATGCGCGAACTGGCCGAAGCCAAGGGCCTCAAGCTCGGAAAGCTCGCCCAGCCGCTACGCGCAGCCCTTACCGGACGCACGGTTTCGCCAGGAATCTTCGAGGTCATGGTGCTTATCGGCCGCGAAGAATCAATGGCACGTTTAAGTGACCAAATTGCTTAAGGAACGGGGTCGCAGAGGGTAACGTCTGCTTACCTATCGGTTGCTTCGGCGGGGCAAAAACTGATACCTGTGCGGTCATCAATCGGCACCGCTGGAGGTGCTGCCCCGCTTCACCTCCCTTCCCTCGGAGCGCGGGCAAAACGAGGAGAGCTCAATGACCGAAAAAGTCGCCAAACTCATCGTCGGAGACCAGACCGTCGAATTTCCAATCTTGAGCGGAACCGTGGGTCCGGATGTCGTCGACATCCGCTCGCTCTACGCCAAGACGGGTCTGTTCACCTACGATCCGGGCTTCACCTCGACGGCAGCCTGCGATAGCGCCATCACCTATATTGACGGCGACAAGGGCGAACTTCTCTATCGGGGCTACCCCATCGAGCAGTTGGCCGACAAGTCGAACTATCTCGAAGTTTGCTACCTGCTGCTTTACGGCGAATTGCCGTCTGCAACCCAGTTCAAGGAATTCGAAGAGCTGGTGACGAAGCACACCATGGTGCACGAGCAGATGCACTATTTCTACCGTGGCTTCCGTCGCGACGCGCACCCGATGGCCGTGATGACCGGTGTCGTCGGCGCCATGGCCGCGTTCTACCATGACTCCACCGACATCAACGACCCGCAGCAGCGTGAGATCGCCTCGATCCGCATGATCGCCAAGATCCCGACGCTCGCCGCGATGGCCTATAAGTACTCGATCGGCCAGCCGTTCGTGTATCCGCGTAACGATCTCGACTACGCTTCGAACTTTCTCCACATGTGCTTCTCGGTGCCGGCGGAAGAATACAAGGTGAACCCGGAAATCGCTCGCGCGATGGACCTGATCTTCACCCTGCACGCCGACCACGAGCAGAACGCTTCGACCTCGACCGTTCGTCTCTCGGGCTCTTCCGATGCCAACCCGTTCGCCTGTATCGCTGCCGGCGTTGCCTGCCTCTGGGGCCCCGCTCACGGTGGCGCCAACGAAGCCGCGCTCAACATGCTGCGCGAAATCGGCACCGTGGACCGCATTCCGGAATACATCGCCCGCGCCAAGGACAAGAACGATCCGTTCCGCCTGATGGGCTTTGGTCACCGCGTCTACAAGAACTACGACCCGCGCGCCAAGGTCATGCAGCAGACTGCAAACCGCGTGCTGGACCTGCTCGGTGTCGAGAACAACCCGACGCTGCAGGTGGCCAAGGAACTCGAGCGCATCGCCCTGTCGGATCCGTACTTCGTCGACCGCAAGCTCTATCCGAACGTCGACTTCTACTCGGGCGTCATCCTTGACGCGATCGGCTTCCCGACCTCGATGTTCACCGTGCTCTTCGCCGTGGCCCGCACCGTTGGCTGGATCAGCCAGTGGAAGGAAATGATCGGCGACCCGCAAAAGAAGATCGGTCGTCCGCGCCAGCTCTATAACGGCTCGGTGGCGCGCGACTACTCAGAGATCAAATCGCGCTAAGGCGATCTGACAAATCAAGAATAGCCCCGCCTCGGCGGGGCTATTGCTTTTTGGGGGACCAGTAGGTCAGCACGCGTTCCGCCGGGTCGACACGAGGATCGTCGGCCGTACCGAACTCCATCAAGGCCCTTATCTTCGCAAATCCTGCAAGCTGGGTTCGCGCAGTGTCCGAACCATCGAGAAGCGACACTGCTGCGGCTGCAAGGGCCTCCGGATCGGGCTCGAGCTGCAGGATTTCCGGCACCAGCGCCTGATCGAGTATGATGTTGGGCAGCGACGCGAACTTCACCTTGTACTTGAGCCAACGCTTCGCCTGGCCCTTGTCCGCAACATAGGTTGTGACCATAGGCACGCCGGCTAGCGCTAGTTCGAGCGTCACCGTGCCAGTGACAGCGACTGCAGCAATGGCACTCGCCATGGCGGACGCCTTGCGTTCTTCGCCGCTGACGACGTCGACAGGAACGGGCCAATCCGCGACGCGCTGTTTGAGGGAGGCCTCTAGTCGGCGCGGCGTCGGCAAAATGAAGCCCGTTACGTTCGGGCGCGTCGCAAGACGCTCTGCGATCTCGCGCATCAGCGGCAGGTGGCGACGCAATTCGCCATCGCGGCTGCCGGGAAGCAGCAGCACCGGTCCATGCGCCGGAATTTCAGGTCGGAACGACAGCGCGTTGACAGCCGGGTGACCGACATAGTGAGTCTCCGGTCCACCGGCACTGCGCATGAAGGCGGGCTCGAAAGGCAGAACCGCCATGACCTCGCGAAAGTGCGGATTGAGATGCTGCGCCCGCTCGGGCTTCCAAGCCCAAGCCGCTGGGGCAACACAGAGCAAGACCGGAATATCTGGGGCAGCCCTATAGACCTGTTTGGCGACGACCTCGGAAAAGACCTGAGAATCGACGAGAACCACCACGTCGGGCCGCGTCTTGACGATACGACGCGCTACCTGACGGGCTCGCCACAGCAGCTTTGGCAGGCGCGGCAAGACGTCCGCCCAGCCCATGATCGAGAGCTCATTCATGTCAAAGAGGGAGGCCACACCGACGGACGACAGTGCCTCGCCGCCGACACCGCTCGCTTCGACGGTTACGCGCTGGCGCAGCCGCTGCACCAGGTCGGCGCCGATGCGATCGCCCGACGGCTCTCCGGCTAGGACGAAGAGCCGCAGCGGAGTTGTCATCTATTCTTCGTCCGCTGCCGGACGCGGCAGGCAGAGCGGGCGGTCCTTGGCACCGCCAATGAACGAAACGACGTCCTGCACCAGGGCGGCGTCCTTGAACATAACTGCCGCGTCGTCGACGCGTTCGCGCAGGGTGCCTTCGCTCGAAAAGATCATTCGATAGGCCGCGCGCAGCGTATGGATCGCGTCGCGGTCGAAGCCAGAACGCTTGAGACCAACGAGATTGAGGCCGGCAAGACGGGCGCGATTGCCGAGAGCCATGCCATAAGGAATGACGTCGGCATCGATCATACTCTGAGCGCCGATAAAGGCATGATTGCCGATACGGACGAACTGGTGAACACCGCACAGACCGCCAAACCGGACATAGTCGCCGATGACGGCGTGGCCGGCGACACCGACATAGTTCGCCAGAACGACATTGTTGCCGACCGTCGCATCGTGCGCCACGTGGCTGCAGGCCATCAGCAGGCAGTCATTGCCGATCTTGGTCAGCATGCCGCCGCCTTCGGTGCCAGGATTGATCGTCACCGATTCGCGAATGGTGCAGCGCTCGCCGATTTCGACGCGCGACGCTTCGCCATGGAATTTCAGATCCTGTGGCTGATGACCCACGGAGGCAAAGGGGAAAATCTTGGTGCTGGCGCCAATGGTCGTGTTGCCCTCGACGACCGCGTGGGAAATCAGTTCCACGTTGTCGTGCAGGACCACATGCTCGCCTACGATGCAGTAAGGGCCAACCTTGACGCCGGCCCCCAACTGCGCGCCGCTAGCGACAATCGCTGTCGGATGAACAACGATCTCACTCACTCGGTCGCCTCGACAATCATGGCGGTAAGCTCGGCTTCAGCGATAACCACGCCGTTTACCTTGGCTTCTGCCTTGTAACGCCCCACCGTGCGACGGCGATGCAGCTTGGAGATATGATACTCAATCGTATCGCCAGGGCCGGCGGGCTTACGGAAACGTGCGCTGTCGATGCCCAGCAGCATGACAATGCTCTTGTTGTCAGCGGTCGCATCAAACTTGATGACAATCGCGCCGGCCGTCTGAGCCATCCCTTCCAGGATCAGCACACCGGGGAAAATTGGATTGTTCGGGAAATGACCCTGAAAGATCGGTTCGTTGAAGGTGACGTTCTTCACGCCGACGGCAGAGTCGTCGCCCTTGATGTCGACGATACGATCAATCATCAGCATGGGATAACGATGCGGCAGCGCCGCAAGGATATCCATGATGCTCATGGCATCGAGTTCAGTCGTCGCGCTAACAGTGTCCGTCATCCCCGCCTGTCCCCTTTGGCCAATTTCCGCAATGTGGCGAGTTCTCGCCAAAAATCCTTAAGTTCCTGTGCCGGCGCTCCACCAAGCTTGGAGCCTGCCGGCCAGTCCTTAGTCACTGCGGCGCGGCCGAAAATAGTCGTACCCGCACCGATACGCAAATGGCCCGAAGTACCCACGCCGCCGCCCATCAGCACACTGTCTTCCACAATGGTGGAGCCAGACAGGCCGCTCTGGGCCGCGATGAGGCAATTGCGGCCAATTCGGCAATTGTGGCCGATTTGAACCTGATTATCGATCTTCGTGCCCTCGCCGATGACCGTGTCGCCGAGAGCGCCGCGATCCACCGTGCTGTTTGCGCCGATCTCGACACGATCCTGAATGATGACACGGCCCAATTGGGGAATCTTGCGATTGGTCTGGCCATGGTCGAGCCAACCAAAGCCCTCGGTCCCGATCCGGACACCGGAGTGCAGGACGACATCATTGCCCAGATGGGCGCAATCTATGGTGCAATTGGGAGCAATGAGGCTATTGCGTCCGATGGTAACGCCCGGGCCGATGACCGTATTTGCGCCAATTATCGTCCCGCGCCCGATTTCGACGCCATTGCCGATGACGACGTTGGACCCGATGGTCACGTCACGTTCGAATATCGGCGCTCCCAGGTCCTCCCGGCCACCTGCAATTGCCGACCTGGTGCTTCCTGGATAGAGACGGTCCAAAATTTCGGTAAAGAGATTATGGGCCCGCGGCGCCACGATGGCCACGGCGCCAGCCGGGACGCTGTCCTTCAATGACGGGTGCACGATCACGAAGCCCGCCGCCGTTCGGCGCAACTCCTCGACATATGACATGTGAGCCGCAAGGGCGAGATCGTGGGGACTGGCAAGTTCAAGTTCGGAAACGCCGCCGATCACACGGTCGGCATCGGAAAGTGATGCCGCGAGATCGGGATGACCGAGTTCCGTCAGCAGGGCGCCAACAGCAATCGGTCCGGAAAATCGGTGAAATCGAGTATCGACCATGAGATCATTTCAAAAGAAAAGCCGCGGAGCTACCGCCCCGCGGCTTGATGACTTCTTTCACGTTGCTCTTACTAGAGCAAGGTCTGAAGCGTGATCTGGAAAACCTGAGTACGGTCTGCCGTCGATTTGTTGAGCACGTGCGAGACGTCGCCGCGCAGAGGGCCAAACGGCGAGTCCCAGATAAGCGACGCACCGATGGACGTACGCAGAGGCGTGTCCTGGCTCGCAGGATCAAGGGCGTTCGTACCCGTGCCAGGCAAACCATCAATCCAGGCAGCATCGGCCCAGAGCGCACCGCTAAGGCCGTAGCTTTCCGGAAGAGCCGGGATCGGGAACTCGATCTCAGCAGAAACGGCCGCATACATGGTCGCGCCGAGGAATTCGCCATTCTGCAGGCGCGGGCCAACGCCACGACCTTCGAAACCACGAATAATCGTCGCACCCGGCATGAAGGCTTCGACAGAGTTGACCGAACCGCCATTGAGGCTGTTGACCACACCGGCCTGGCCGCGAACGCTGGCAACGATGCCGCTATCGTCAAGCACGGGCAGGAAGTAGCGGCCGCGCGCTTCGGTCTTCAGCAGGTTGTGGTCCCAACCGATATACTGCTGGGTGAAAGTTGCGTAGAGCCCTTCGGTCGGCGACTTGAGGTCATCAAGACCGTTCCACGTCAGGGTATAACCGACGAAGGCCTTGTTGAATTCCTGGCCATCAGTGACCAGGGCCGACTGATACTGCGGGTTATCCTTCACATCCGAGATAACTTTGCGCTCGTACCCGGCAAACACCGAGGCATTGAGCGCACTCGTGATCGGCACGCCGAAACGCACCTGACCGCCGGTCGACTGCGAACCATAGAAGCTCGAGGTCGTTTCGTCCGAAATACGGTGATAGGCATCAAAACCAGCCGCCACCTTGAGCCCCATGAAACGGGGCTCGGTGAAGGAGAAGTCAAATGTACGGCCGGACTGCGATGCGCCGATGGCGGCACGCAGATATTGACCACGACCAAGGAAGTTGCGCTCAGTCAGCG
Source organism: Devosia sp. (assembly GCF_040509215.1). Lineage (GTDB taxonomy): Bacteria > Pseudomonadota > Alphaproteobacteria > Rhizobiales > Devosiaceae > Devosia. Next base: position 5,439 of record NZ_JBEVLL010000246.1, on the reverse strand, counting down.
AAACTTCGCCCAGGATGCCGTCGCTGGTCGAGTAACCAGCGCTGGCGCCGTATTCACCCGTCGACGTTTCGACCACGTTGATGTTGAGAACCACCTTGTCCGGCGAGGAGCCAGGCGCGGTCGTCACTTCAACTGCAGAGAAGAAACCAAGATCCTGGATCGAGGTACGACCACGCACAACCATGGAGCGGTTGAACGGATCGCCTTCACCAAAAGCCAGTTCGCGGCGGATAACGAAATCGCGCGTCTTGGTATTGCCGGTGATGTTGATGCGCTCGACGTAGATACGCGCGCCTTCGTCTACCAGATAGGTGACGTTGAAGGTGCCCGTGGCGACATCGCGATCGAGGCGAGCACGCACGTCTGCGAAGGAATAGCCCTGAGTAGTGGCTTCGTAAGCCATGTCCTCAATGGTTTCCTGCAGGTTCGAAACGGAATACTGCGCACCCTTGCCGGTCTGGACGGTAGAGCGCAGCACATCGGTGTTGAGACCATTGATGCTGGTTTCGATACCGACATTACCAAACTGGTAGCGCTGGCCTTCGTTGACCGTGAAATTGATGAAGTACGCATTGCGCGCAGCATCGTACTCGGCAACCGAAGTCACCTGAGCATCGGGATAACCACGATTTGCGTAGTAGAGGCGGAGACGCTCGCGGTCGACCGCCAGCTTCTGCTCGTCATAGGTATCGTCACGGAGAAGCCAGCTCAGAATGCCGGTTTCCTTGGTCAGCATAGCACCCTTGAGGTTGCCGCTGCTGATCGCATTGTTGCCGGTAAAGTTGACCGCAGCGATGCCCGCGCGCTCACCTTCGTTGACCTGGAAAACCACGCGAACGCGACCATCAGCGGTCGGCTCCGTACGCGAGGTCACCGTAACGCCGAGGAAGCCATCGCGATCGTAGGCCTGACGGATGCTTTCAACGTCGGAAGCAACACGCTGAGTAGTGTAGATCCCGGAGGCAGAGACATCGACCATCGCCAACAGCTGAGCATCGGAGAACCGCCGGTTGCCCTCGAAGAGGACCGAACCGACCAACTGCTCCTGAGCCTGCGCAGCGACGACGCCCAGCACGGGGATCCCGGCAAAGACCATGGGGCTTGCACCCATAATCGCGATCACCGAGACAGCGCCACGCAACAGCTTGGGGTTAATCATATTGTTATTGCCTTCTGCGACCTGCCCGGAGAATCGTCATACGCCGCTCCCCCAAGCTAACTCCATTGGAGTGTTTTACTGTTTTTTTAACCACGGACAAGCGGTAAGCCCGGACGCAGTTAGCAATTCATTGGCACGCGTGTATTCGTGCAACACCTTGCGAACCAAGGTTAACCAAGGTTTAGCGCAAGATGCCAAAATGGTCGAAAACCGTGTCGTTGAACAGGGTAAAAACCATCAAGGCCAGCACCAGAGCGAAGCCGAAGCGAAATCCCATCTCTTGCACGCGCATGCTGAGGGGGCGTCCGCGAACGGCCTCGATGAGATAGTACAAGAGATGCCCGCCGTCGAGCATGGGAACGGGTAAAAGATTGAATATCCCAATGTTCAGAGACAGAAGCGCCATCAGGTTGATGAGGGCGATGATGCCCAGCGTCGCCACTTCCCCAGAAACCTTGGCAACTTTGACCGGCCCGCTCAGCTGCTGGACGTCTCCCCGGCCGACAAAAAAGTCGCCCAGGAATGCGCCAGTCCGCTGCACGATGAAGCGGATTTCGTCCACCGTCATCCCAACCGCCTCAATGGGTCCGGGGCGGTAAAGTTGAATATCGGCCTCTTCGATATTTCGACTGACGCCGATCCGCCCGATGCGCTGGTCGTTGCCGAACCGGTCCTGAATCACAACCGGTTCGGGTACGAGGCGAAGCGTATCTGTCGACGCGCCACGCTCGATTTCGATTACCACCTCGCGAGCCGGACTAGTGGCGACGTAGCGCTGAAAATCCTCGAAACCGCGAACGACATAGCCGTCCACGGACAGAATCGTGTCTCCGGGCTCGAATCCGGCGGCCTCGGCAACCGAGCCAGCAATGACCTCGCCGATAACGGCGGGCACGGTCTCGCGGCCGTAGCTGAGCAGCAGCGCATAGAGAATCAGGAATGTCAGAAGGACGTTGGCGATCGGGCCTGCGGCGACGATCGCGATGCGCTGCCAAACCGATTTGTTGACGAAAAGCCGCGGGGCCAGATCGGGATCGTGCAGTTCCGGCGCGTCGGGGTCCGGCATGCTCGAGGCGTTCATGTCGCCGGCGAAGCGGACATAGCCACCGAGCGGAATCGCGGAAATCTTCCAGCGGGTGCCGTGACGATCATTCCAACCGATCAATTCGCGGCCAAAGCCAATAGAAAAGGCCTGAATGGCGACGCCATTCCAGCGGGCCACAAGGTAGTGCCCCATCTCGTGGACGAAGACGATGACAGTCAGGACCGCCAGAAACGGAATGACGTAGGACAGGAGCCAGTACACAAAATCAAACATCGTCATTCCGGGAGTGAGGCAGATAGGCTGCCTGGTCGGTGATCACCAATAGAGCAGTCCCTCGGCCACCGAGCCGATCCCGCCATGCAACGCGCCGATGATCAAGACCAGAATGATGCCGAATGTGAGGCTATCAAGCCGATCCATCAAGCCGCCATGGCCGGGGATAATGTCGCCGCTGTCCTTGATACGGAAATGCCGTTTTACCGCACTTTCGCTGAGATCGCCCAACTGGCCGAGAACGCTGATCGACAGCGAAATCAACAGACCGATCCACCATGGAGAATCCGTGAGGACGATCCAGACAAGGAGGCCAGCCCCTGAGCCGAGCGCCAGGCCACCAAGGGCACCCGACCACGTCTTGGAGGGAGAAATGCCCGGTGCGAGCTTCTCGCCACCAATCTGGCGACCGGTGAAGAACGCCGCGGAATCAGTCATCCAGACGACGGTGCCGAGAAAGATACCCGCCCAAATACCCGCGACGCCATCGCCCCGCATCAGCACGGCGGACAGAATCAATAGCCCGAACAGGACGAGGCCTGCGGCCCGCCAGGCGAATAGCTCGCGCCCCATAAAGGCGGCAACCAAGCAGGCAACCGCTATGGCACCGGCAAGACCCCAAATGCCCAGCAATGGAAAGACCAGACCGGAAAGGCCCACCAGCCCGATCAGCGCCATGCCCGGCATGGTCAAAGGAGCCCGGGAGACCATGGTTTCCCACTCGCGATAGGCGCCGGCGTAAACGGCGCCCACCACACCCGAAAAAAAGTAGCTGCCGAGATAAAGAGCCGTCGCCGTAACAGCAATCAGCACCATGGCAGAAACGACACGCGGGCCCACATCGGCCCAGTTGCGCCGTTGGGATTGGGGAGACTTCGGTGAAGGTGCGCCCGGCTCCATCAACTCCCGGTCGCCCCCAGACCGCCATAGCGCCGATCACGCAACGAATAGGCCTCAAGGACGCGCAGGAAACTGGCTTCATCGAAATCCGGCCAGTTTTCCGGGACGAAGACGAGTTCGGCGTAGGCGGACTGCCAGAGCAGGAAATTGGAAAGGCGTTGTTCGCCGCTCGTCCGGATGATGATGTCAGGATCGGGCAAATCCACGGTATAGAGCGCGCGAGCAATTGCCGCCTCGTCGATATCGGCGGGATCGATGCGACCTTCCGCAGCGTCTTTCGCAAGGCGACGGACGGCGTCGGTGATTTCGGCGCGCCCGCCATAGTTGAAGGCAACGACGAGGACAAGACCGGTATTGCTTGCCGTCTTCGACTCTACGTCCTCGATGAGACGGACAAGAGACGGTTCCAGGCCAGCCCGCGCCCCAATGATCCGGATACGGACGTTGTTGCGAATAAGCCGCTGCAAGTCAGAGGCCACAAAACGCCGCAAGAGGCCAAAGATGAAAGACACCTCTTCGGCCGGACGCGTCCAGTTTTCAGATGAAAAGCTGAAAACCGTCAGATAGCCGACGCCGTGCTTGATGCAGGACTGCACGAGGTTGCGCAAGGCATGCACGCCCTCGACATGGCCTTCCGTACGACGCTTGCCCCTGGCCTTGGCCCAACGGCCATTGCCATCCATGATCACCCCGAGATGAACTGGAATACGGAGGCCCGAACCGAGGTCCGGGCTCATTTTTGCGGCGGTCTCGCTTGCCATCAACGCCCCTCCCGGCGGCGTTCCATGCAGGTCCTTAGACCTGCATGATTTCCTGTTCCTTGGCCGCCACGATCGCATCGATCTCCTTGACGGCGTCGTCGGTAGCCTTCTGCACGAGCTCAGTCTGCTTCTTGGCGTCGTCCTGGCTCATGTCGCCGTCCTTCTCCGCCTTTTTCAAGGCGTCCATGCCATCGCGACGAATGTGGCGCACGGCGACGCGGGCCTGTTCCGCATAGGTGTGCGCAACCTTGGCGAGTTCCTTGCGGCGCTGCTCGTTGAGTTCGGGCAGCGGAACGCGGATGACCTGGCCTTCACCCATCGGGTTGAGGCCAAGGCCGCTATCGCGGATGGCCTTTTCAACGGCGTTGGCCAAACCACGATCCCATACCTGAACGGAGAGCATGCGGGGCTCGGGAACGGTCACGGTGGCGAGCTGGCTGAGCGGCGTGCGCGAACCATAGGCTTCAACAGTCACGGGCTCGAGCAGGCTGGCGCTGGCGCGGCCGGTGCGCAGGCCAACCAGTTCGTCCTTGAGCGAGCCGATCGACTTCTGCATGCGGTTCTTGATGTCGGTGAGATCATAGGCCATTGCCGAGGTCCTTCCAGTCAATTGGCGCTGCCAGCGTGGGGCGCGCTTCTCTATTAAACTCGCACCAGAAAGGTGCAATGGGCGAAAACCGCCCTGCCCTAAATCGGGTCGCCAACTCGAGTTGACATGCCCTTGCCTTCCAGGATGCCGGAAAGGCCCGCGGGCTCATCGAGGGCATATACAATAATGGGCATGTGGCTGTCGCGGGCAAGCGCGAATGCAGCCGTATCCATCACCTTCAAATTGCGGGCGATGACCTCATCGTAGCCGATCTGCGTATAGCGCACGGCGTCGGGGTTCTTCTTCGGATCGTCAGAATAGACGCCGTCAACCTTGGTGCCCTTGAGCACGACATCGCATTCGAGCTCAATAGCACGGAGCGTTGCGGCCGTATCGGTCGTGAAGAACGGATTGCCAGTGCCGCCGCCGAGGACGACGACGAAACCTTCTTCGAGCGCCTGCTTGGCATCGCGCGCAGTGAAAGTATCGGCGACCGAGGGCATGGTCGCGGCGCTGAAGGGCTTTGATTTCACACCCTGGCGGGTGATCGCATTGGAAAGAGCGAGGGCATTGATCATTGTGCCCAGCATGCCCATCAGATCCGCGGTTACGCGATCGGTGCCATCGGCAGCGCCGGCCATGCCGCGGAAGATGTTACCGCCACCGACGACGATGGCGACCTGAATGCCCGAGCGCGCCGTGTCGGCGATCT
>NZ_JBEVLL010000245.1:0-6170 GCF_040509215.1 Devosia sp. | reverse complement strand
TGCTGCCCGCTCGATCTCCTCGCGCAAGGCCGAGCGCGTTGCGGCCGAAGGCATCTATGGCAAGCCGAACCGCGCCAAGACCGACGTGACGCTCGAAGACCTCGAAAAAGCGCTGCTGGCCGGCAAGATCGTTTCCTATGCGCAGGGCTTTGCCGTCATCGCCAAGGCATCGGAAGAATTCGGCTGGTCGCTGCCGCTGGCAACGATCGCAAAAATCTGGCGCGCCGGCTGTATCATCCGCTCGCGCTTCCTCGACCAGATGGCCTCCGCCTACGCCAAGGGCGAAGCGACCAACCTTCTCGTCGTGCCTGACTTCGTCGGCATCATGAAGGATTCGCACCCGAGCCTCCGCAAGGTCGTGGCCGCCGCCTCCGTCGGTGAATTCCCGATGATCTGCCTTTCCGCCTCGCTGAGCTATTTCGACAGCTACCGCCAGGCCCAGGGCACTGCCAACCTGACCCAGGGCCAGCGCGACTTCTTCGGCGCCCACGGTTTTGAAATCGAAGGCCGCGGCAGCGACCTCCACGGCACCTGGCCGTCGACCCTCGGCAAGTAAGCCAAAAAGAAAAGCCCCGCTTCGGCGGGGCTTTTTGTTGGGCGCTAGACCAGCGTCTTGAACATCACATAGCTATCCACGAAACCGTGGACCGGGTGATTGAACGCCTTGGGCAGCGTTCCGACAATTTCGAAGCCTAGTCGCTGCCACAGCGCCACGGCCCGCACATTTGCCGAAACTACGTGGTTGAACTGCATCGCGCGAAAGCCGCGCCCCTTCCCCACCACTTGCGAATGCTCGCACATCGCCGCCGCGAGGCCTTTGCCCTGCGCCTTGGGAGAGACCATGTAGCCGCAATTGGCTACGTGGGCCCCACCGCCACGCTGGTTGGCCTGCAGGTAGTAGGTTCCGAGGATGCCCCCCTCGTCCTCGGCGACAAAAACCTCGTGCGCGGGTAGAAACCAATAGTCCCGCATTTGTTCGTCGGTCAGGTCGCTGTCGATGGCATAGGTTTCGCCCGAGCGCAAAACCGGCGCCACGATGTCCATGATGGCGGCTTGGTCAGCTTCAGCGGCGGGGCGGATTATCATCGGGATCGTCCTCGATAGGGGCGACGCGCAATTGCCCCGGTGGAGGCAGATCCGGCGCCACGGGGTGGTCGGCAATCGAGGGACGATGCGTCAGCTCGAATTTCCACGCGGCAATGCCGAAGACCACGAGCGCGACGACCACGGCAATGCCGCAAGCGACGAACGGCGCGCCGGGGAAGTAGTGCGCAGTCTCGGGGGCGCTGTAGTAAGAGAAGATCTGCGTGGCCGCCAGGGGCCCAATGATCGTCGCGAGGGAACTCGCCGCATTCACTGCGCCCTGCAATTCGCCCTGGCTATTGTCCGGCACCTGCCGCGACAGCACGCCATTGATCGCCGGTGGCGCAAGGCCACTCACGGTGCCGACCGCGATGAAGAGGTAAAGCTGGTAGACGTCCGCCGAGAAGGCGATGCCGGCAAAGGCCGTGGCCGCGAACAACAGCCCAACGATGCCCACGGCCGGCTCGCCGATGCCCTTGGACAGCGGTCCCGCCAGCACAGCCTGGCTGAACGCAAATCCGATGCCGAAGGCGCCCAGCGTGCGGCCGATGCTCGAAGAGGTGAAGTTGAACACCTCCACCGTGAAATAGCTGAAGATCGTCGGCAGCGCCTGCGTCGCGAGCTGCAGGAAGAACAGCACTGCCAGCAGCCACAGCACCGACGGATACTGCCGCAGCGCCATCACGGCGCCGAGGGGATTGGCCCGCTTGATATTGAACTTGCGCCGATTGGCCTTCGGCAGGCTTTCCGGAAGCACCAGCAGCCCGAAGAGGAAATTGGCAAAGGCGAGACCAGCCGCCGCAAAGAAGGGCACACGCGGCCCGAGTTCACCCAGTTCGCCACCAATGACAGGCCCAATGATAAAGCCCAGGCCGAATGCCGCCCCGATCAGGCCGAAGCGATGCGTGCGCTTATGCGGCGGGGTGATATCGGCCATATAGGCCGTCGCCGTTGCCAACGCAGCGCCAGCGATGCCGGCGATGACACGGCCAATGAACAGGTACCAGACGAAGGGCGCGATCGACATCATCAGGTAGTCGAACGTCAGCCCCAGAAGCGAGGCCAACAGCACAGGACGCCTCCCGAACCGGTCCGAGAGATTGCCCAGAACCGGGGAAAACACGAACTGCATCAAGGCGTAGGCGAAAACCAGATAACCGCCGATCACAGCCGCGTTCGCGACGCTACCGCCCGTCAGCTCTTCCAGAAGCTCGGGCAGCACGGGCACGATGATGCCCACGCCGATCATGTCGAGCAGAATGGTGATGAGGATGCAGGCAAGGGTCAGTCGGGAGCGTGTCGCAGCTTGCATGCGGTATTCCGTTCCCTTTCAACCACTAAAGCATGTCTTCCGAAAGAGGCCCCGGTTTCGGGACAAAGACATGCTACTAAAAGATATCTAACGCGGCACGCGCCTTAGATGGCCTTGGTGTCGCGCAATTGACACGGGCTGCCCCTGCAACGCAAGGCCATTGGAAACTAATGCGGTTGCTCTTCCGGGGCGACCTCATAACCGTAGATCCAACCCAGCCTATCAAGGTGAGCTCGCGGCCCTTGCAGCCGCATGACCGTGTCGCGCGCGACCGATAGCGGCCATCTCATATGAAAAATGCGGCCATTGCTGGCCGAAAGCTTTGCCACCCTGCCAACTCGACTTTGCCGGACAGCCGCGTAACGCGCGAAGGCGGCTTCGGGTTCGGCATGTTCGACGAGCAGTGGTCCCAGCGTTGCCGCGTCCTCAATGCCCATGGCCGCGCCCTGAGCCTGGAACGGCACCATCGCATGTGCCGCGTCCCCGATAATGCCGATATTTCCGCGGTGCCAGACGGGTGTCGTGACCGTGTAAAGCGGCCAGGGCGTCCAGCTTTCGCCTGCAGCAGCCAGAATCACGCCCAGCGCGCCCTTGCCTTGCAGCTTTGGCTTCTTGGGGTTGTCTTCCGCCTTGCCCGGCAGGAAGAGGGCGAGGTTCACCTGCCGACGATGCGGCAGCGGATAGCAGACGAGATGGTGGCCGCTGCCAAAGAACACCGAGACACGGTCCATGGCGATCTGGCTCGCGACCGAGTCGGCCGGCACCACCGTCCGCCAGGCGACCCTTCCGCCAAACTGTGCGTCTGGCCCCTCGAGAAATTGCCGGCGCGTAGGAGAATGAACGCCATCCGCGCCGATGAATGCGTTGGCGCGTGTCGTCCGCGTCTGGCCACTGGCCTCGTCCACGACAACGGTCACTCCGCGGGCATGGGAAACCACGTCCCAGCCGCGCACGCCGAAGATGATGTCGATATTGGCAAAGCGTCGCGACGCCTTGTAGAGCGCGTCTGCCAGGTCAGCCCGGTGCATCACGGCATAGGGCGCGCCAAAACGTTGCTCCATAACCTCGCCGAACTCCATGCTGAAGAACGGCTTGGAGCTTCCGTGCTTGTAGGTGTCGAGCGCAGCGGGTTCGAAGGCGATCCGCGAAAGAGAATCGGCAAGGCCCAGCCGGTCGAAAATACGGCGGGCATTGGGGCTGATCTGGAGGCCGGCTCCTGCCTCCTGAATCCCGGCATTGCGTTCGAGCACGACAACGGTCGCGCCGAACTTTGCCAGGGTCAGCGCCAGCGTAAGGCCGGAGATACCGGCTCCGGCAATGACATAGTTACGGCCCGTAGCGGGCATGGTCAAACTCAGGCGGCGTATGCCTTGAAGATCGCCGAGGCAGGGTTGGCGTTACCTTCGCCAAGCTCGGGCTTATAGATGTAGAGCGTCGAGCAGTAGGAGCAGACCGCTTCGTTGTCCTTGCCCATATCGATGAAGATATGCGGATGATCGAACGGGGGCAGGGCGCCGACGCACTGGAACTCCTTGGAGCCAACCTCGATACTGCGGAGGCCTTCGGTGTTGTGGAAATGGGGCGTGGTGCCGTGTGCCATGGTCAAACCTGTGGGGTCGGTATTTTGCGCCGGACCATAGCCAAGTGAGGCTCCGAAATAAAGAGGTTCAGGGCGCCGAGTTTGACGCACCCAACCACTGGACGTCATCTTCGGGTTTGACCCCATGACACTGCATATCGGGCAGCGCTTCGGCGCTTAGACAGCCGTAACTCACTGGCACAAGCCGCTCTCCACGGCTAAACACTCCCGCAAAAGGAGCCTGCCCATGCCCCAATTCCAATCCAGCGGATATTCCCTCGCCTATGAAACCGCCGGGGAAGGGCCGGCCGTACTCTGCATCCACGGCTTCGCTTCGAGCGGCAAGGTCAACTGGATCGACACCGGCTGGGTCGAAACCCTGGTTGGGGCAGGCTACAAGGCAATCACCTTCGATCACCGTGGCCACGGCCAATCGGAAAAGCCTCACGACCCCGATGCCTATTATCCCGAGCGGATGATGGACGACAGCCTGGCGCTTCTCGACCACCTCGGGGAAAAGCGCGTTGCCGTGCTGGGTTACTCCATGGGTGCTCGCGTGGCGGCGTTCCTCGCCTTCAATTATCCGGAGCGCGTTGCCGCCGCTATTTTCGGCGGCATGGGCATGAATCTCATCAATGGCCTGACAGACGGCAATGACATCATTGCCGGCCTTCGCGCTCCGCGCCTCGCCGATCTGACGCATCCGACTGCCCGCCAGTTCCGTATTTTCGCCGATCACACCGGGTCGGACCGCGAAGCGCTGGCCGCCTGCATGGAAACCTCGCGCCAGCCCATGGCTCGGGCCGATGTCCGGCGAATCGAGGTCCCTGTGCTGGTGGCCGTGGGCGAAGCCGACGAAATGGCCGGCCCGCCGGAGCCCCTGGCGGAATTGCTCCCACATGGCGAAGCCTTCACCATTCCCAAGCGCGATCACATGCGCGCTACGGGTGACACCAAGTTCAAGGCAGCAGCGTTGGAGTTTTTAAGCAGGACTTTTCCCGTTCCAACGCAACCTTGAACCAAAGTGCGTGCCGGGGCTTTGTGTTGAACAACCAAATGCCTTATATCGGTAAGTCTCGATAAAGCGGAGTTGGACGCCATGAGCGGCAATGCCCACAAGTCAGCGCAGATCAAGTCGGTCGATCCTGTTTGGGAAGCCGTACGCGTTGGCGCTCGCCAGATCATCGATTCCGATCCGGCGCTCGGGCAGATGGCACTGACCACCGTGCTCAACCACGATTCTTTCGAGGAAGCGCTGGCGCATCGCCTGGCATCCCGCCTCGACCACGAAGACGTTTCGGCCGACATCATCCGCCAGACCTTCGCCGAAGTCCTGCGCGACAATCCTTCCATCGGCGAATCTGCCCGTGTCGACCTTGCCGCCACACTTGAGCGCGATCCCGCCTGCCACCGCGCCATCGAGCCCTTGCTCTATTTCAAGGGCTATCAGGCCATCCAGACCCATCGCTTCGCCAATGCCTTGTTCAAGGCCGGCCGCCGTGATTTCGCGCTCTACCTCCAGAGCCGCGCCAGCCAGGTTTTCCAGGTCGATATCAATCCCGCCGTTCCCATGGGCAAGGGCATCATGCTCGACCATGGCACCGGCCTCGTCATCGGCGAGACCGCCGTTGTCGGCGACAATGTCTCCATGCTGCAGAACGTCACTCTTGGTGGCACCGGCAAGGCCGATCAGGATCGTCACCCCAAGATCGGCGATGGCGTCCTCATCGGTGCGGGCGCCACGGTTCTGGGCAATATCCGCGTCGGGGATTGCTCGCGCATTGGCGCCGGCTCGGTTGTCCTCAAGGAAGTGCCGCCGCGTACGACGGTGGCCGGCGTTCCCGCCAAGGTTATCGGCGAAGCCGGTTGCGCACAGCCGGCCCTGGTCATGGACCAGATGGTGATGGTTTACGACAAGCCCTGATCGCTGCGGCAAGTCTCCGCCTCAGGTTGTCACCGCTAAAATGACCGTGCTCGGGGGTTGCCAGCAGCCCGTGACGGACTAGATTGCGCGCCAACCCAACAGCAGGACGATTGCCGTGAACCATCCCGAAATCATCAAGCTGCAGAAATTCCTGCAACGCATGTTCAACAACAAGAACATCGACGTCCGTCCGCGCGCCAAGCTCAACGACTCGGTGGAAGTTTTCGTCGGCGACGAGTCGATCGGCCTCATCCACGTCGATGACGAAGACG
>NZ_JBEVLL010000244.1:0-9316 GCF_040509215.1 Devosia sp. | reverse complement strand
GGCAGGTTGGTCAGGTCCTTGTCGAGTTCGGCGAGAATGGTCTTCTTCACATGGTCGGACATGACCTTGCGCAGATTGCCGAGGGCAAGCGGGGCGGCGGCGATCACGAGGCGATCAAAAGCGCCATCCCTGGCCTTGCGGTCGAGTACTTCAGCCACCGAGCGCACGAATTCTGCCTCTCGGTGCTGGGCGGGATCTGTCTTGGGCTCCATGGCGGAGCGCGCGGAGCCGACAGAAGAAAAGCCGCGTCCGGGACGATCGGAGTTGATGTCCTGGCTCTGGAGCGGTTGGATCGACCAATCCAGCCCCTTCACGGTCGCCAGCCCTTTTCCGGGGCCGGTATTTTCCAGCACTCGGGCCTGAGTGCCATCCGCGATCAAGATCCAGGTGACGGTCTTTTTCATTCGCTGCTCCTGCAAGTTGGTCTGGCTGGAACCGGGTGTTGCGTGGCTCCGAAAGGCCAAACGTCCAACATCCTGAAAGGTTGGCCTTTTCGATCAGCAATGCAAGACCAAGCGATCACAAACTCTGATTGGCCTGCAAAGGTGGGGGCTGTTAGTGCTGCGTCGCGCCTCGTAGCGCGGAGTCCTTTCATGACCTTGCCAGAACAGGCGCCCGACGCTGTCGCGCCTGCACCATCCTCGCTGTCGACCGATCCCACCGAGACCCGCAACGGCGTCGTCGCCGCACTTGGCGCCTATCTGCTCTGGGGCTTCCTGCCGATCCTGTTCCATCTGCTGGAATCGGCCGGCTCGGTGCTGATCGTGGCGGAGCGGACGCTGTTCTCGTTGGTCCTCCTCACCGGCATCCTCGCTTTCGGTGCGGGGTTCCGGGAGGCGAAGGCGCTGCTGAGCAGTTGGAAGACGTTCCGGATTCTGGCGCTCTCGACCGCTCTGCTGGTCGTCAATTGGCTGATCTATGTCTGGGCTGTGGAATCGGGGCAGGTGCTCGAGGCAAGCTTTGGCTATTTCATCAATCCGCTGATCAATGTCGCTATCGGCATGATCTTTCTCGGCGAACGCCAGAACCGGCTGCAGACCATCGCCATCGCCATTGCCGTGGTTGCCATCGCCATCCAGGCGGTTGGTCTTGGCAGCATTCCCTTTGTGGCGCTGAGCCTTGCCCTGTCGTTCGGCTTTTACGGCTTTTTCCGCAAGACGGCGCCATCGGGACCGGCTACGGGCCTTTTTGCCGAGACCGCCATCGCCGCTCCGTTCGCTCTGGCCTATGTGGCCTTCGATCTCGCGACGCGTGGCGTTGGGCCCCATGCCGACCCGCAAACGATGATGCTGCTCGTGCTGACGGGACCGGCTACGGCCGTGCCGCTGCTGCTGTTCGCCTACGCCGTCCGCCGTTTGCGGCTGACCACGATTGGCATGTTCCAGTATCTGGCGCCGTCCATCCAATTTCTCGTCGCCGTCTACCTGTTTGGCGAAGAGCTCAACGGCATGCGCCTTTTCAGTTTCGTGCTGATCTGGCTTTCGCTGGTGGTCTTTTCGTATGACAGTTTCCGACAGCGCAGCTTGGCGCGGAGTTAGTCGCCCAGGCGCTCCAGCGCCGCCTTCGCGGTTTCGATGCCGGGCAGTTCGGTGCCGAGCGTCAGATAGCGCTCGTATAGGGGCCGGGCCTTAACGGCGCGGCCGGCCTCATCATGCAATTGCGCGAGTAGCAGCACAGCCTCGGGAAGGGGCGGGGTTGCTTCGGCAAGGGCGAGTATGGCGTCACCGGCCTCTGCATAACGCTTGAGGCTTTGCAGCACCTGGGCCCGCTGCATGGCTTCGTCCGGGGTCAAAGCTGTCAGTTCCACCAGCTTACTGTAGGCCTCCGCTGTGCCCTCAAAATCCTCGCGTTCAAGTCGCACGGCGATCAGCGCGCGCAGGGCCTCGCCGTCATCCGGTGCATAGTCGGCCCAGTCGCGCACCAGAGCTTCCGCCGCTTCAAGGTCGCCTTCCGCCCGGTGCATCTCGCCCAAGGCCCGCAAGGCGGCGCCATAGCCGGGGTCAATTGCCAGCGCTTCGCGAAACGCCGCGCGTGCGTCTTCTGCCTGTCCCGCTTCGAGTGCCAATGCTCCCAAATGCACGAGCGGGGCAGGGGCAAGCGGATCGGCCTCCGCCGCCGCTCGGGCCAGTTGCTGCGCCCCGTCGAGATCGCCTTGCGATGCCGCCAAATCAGATTGAAGGCGGATGATCACTGCCGCCTTGTCGCCCTCGGTGGGCAACTGGCTGAGCGCCGCTCGCGCATCCTCATTCTGCCCTAGGGCAAGGGAAGCCCGCACAAGACCGATGCGCGCCTCCACAAAGGCAGGGTCATCCGCGAGGGCTGCCAGATAGTTGACCTTGGCGTCCTCGCCACGGTCCTGCGACAGGGCGATGTCCCCAAGGAGCACATGGGCCCAGCGCGCGTCGGGTCCTCCGGTCGAAGCGATCCGCCTCGCCCGCGCGATTGCACCTTCGGGATCGGTGACGGCCCGCGCCGCAGCCCCGATCAGCGGGTCCAGCTCGTCATAAATTCCTGCCGCTGCCTCACGGAAATAGACAGGAACCGGCGTCGTGCCCAAGGGCGGCAGGTCGATGATCTCGACGCTGCGTCCGATCACCCGCAACCGCAAGCGTTGCCCCTCGGGCGCACAGTCGCTGGTCTGGCAGATGATTTCGCCGGCGATGCGCGTTTCTTGGCTGCCGAAGAACTGGCGCAATTGCTTTACGATGGCGTCGACCGAAAGGCCGCTGCCGGGCAGGGCGAACTCGACGAGCTGGCTATCGGGCACGGCAACGAAACTCTGCCGCGCAATGGCGGCCGTTTCTGAAAAGTCCTGCAATCCATCCCAGACGCGATTGGCGGCGACGGCCGAGGTCAGCCCGCGATCCGCCAGCGCTTCCGGCACGCCTATCGGCTCGATGACGATGGGATTGCGCACAATCTGCGCGCCCATGGTCGGGATAAGCAGGATCATGGTGATGAAGAAGCCGATATTGACGATCATGGTGCGCAGCGTCGAAAGGCTGGCATCGAGTTTCGTCAAGCCAAGGCCGCCGCCGGATTGCTCGCTCATGGCCGGGGCTCCTCGGCCTTGACTTCGGCGGCTTCCAATCCGTCGAGGATGTCGAGAAAGCCCGTGGCGAGATTGCCGTATTGCGTTCCCGAGGTGTCGAGCTCCATCACGCGCTCAAGGTCTGCACGAGCCAGGACGTTCTGGCTGGTGATGAGATAAGCGGAGCCGCGACCAAAGCGGGGCGCGGGGTCGTAGGGCCGAAGGGCTATGGCGCGGGTGAAGCGCTCAACGGCCTCTGGCACGCGATCAAGTTCCTGCAGCAGCCCTGCGGACTGGTAGAGCAGGTCGAAGTCATCCGGAGTTATGGCAAGTGCCCGATCAAAGGCCTCAAGCGCCTCGGCCTGACGACCAAGGAAGCTCAACGCCGCGGCATGCAGCGCCTGCGAACTTGCGTCCATGGGTTGATAGCGGGCCGCTGCGCCCATTAGGGCCTCGGTACCGACCAGGTCGCCACTGCTGGCCCGGGCCACGAAGAGAGGCTCGACGGCCAGAATGTAGGACGGGTCGATTTCGAGCGAGCGTTCGAACCAGATCAACGCCTCTTCGGTCCTGCCCCGCGCCTCCTCTATCTGACCCATGCGGGCAAGATAATGTGGGCTGGCCGGATTAAGCTCCGCAGCCCTCTGCAGCAGTGCGAGAGCCCCTTCAACGTCGCCGCGCACATTGAGCAATTCCGCCAGGCCTTCGACCACCGAGGCATTGTCCGGAAATGCCGCCGACAGCGCGTCATAGGCGCTTTGTGAGGCATCGAGCGCACCAGCCTGGCGCAGGGCGCGAGCCAGGTTGATCCGTGCGACCAGGAACTCAGGATCAAGCGCCAACGCTGCGCGATAGTCGCTGATGGCAAGGGTGTAGTCCTCGGCATTGGTGTGCACATTGCCAAGGAGGTTATGCGCCCATTTGGCGTCAGAGTGGTGCTGGCGTATCAGCCGACGCGCCAAAGCCGTGGCGCGCACGGGCTGGGCATCGGCAATGGCGGCAACGGCGATGAAAGGGTCGAGTACCGAAAGGACCTGAATGGCCGCGTTGGTAAAGTAGCCTCGCTGGTTGACGCCTTCCATCGGGGGAAGGTCGATCACCTCATTGGTGCCTTTGAGCACGCGCAACCGCAATTGCATCTCGCCCGGCGTACAGGCTTCGGTCTTGCAAACGATCTCCCCGCCGATGCGCGTCTGACGCAGGTTGAGGAACTGCCTCGTCTGCCGGACGATGGAATCAAGGGAAAGGCCGACGTCGGGCAAGGCGAATTGAATGCGCTGGCTATCGGGAATGGCGCTGACGCTGGCTTTCGAACTGCGCGCCTGCAATTGAGCATCGCGCAGCCCATCCCACAATCGGCTCGCCGCCACCTCCGGCGTCATGCCCTGTTCGATCAGGGCCTTGGGCACTGCGATGGGCTCGATCACCACCTGATCGTACAGAAATTGCCCGATCATCACCGCGATGAAGAGCGCCGCGGCCAGGACAAAGACTATGTTGAGAATGATGTTCCGAAGCAGCGTCGCACCGGCATCGAGCGAGGGCAGGGCGATGCGACGCTTGGGCGGTGGTAGCGGTTCAGCGGGCGGCGGCGCCGGGGTGGCCACCTTCCGCGTGCCGCTCGCAGCGGTCTTTCGGCGAGCCGGCCGCGTGGCAGGCTGGGCGGGGGCACGCGCCATGTGCAACGAACTCCGGCGGAACGCTACAATCCGTCAAATTCATATTGCTTAAGCCGCAGGCTGAACAGGGGTCTCGGCGCGGGAGTGGCGGATCACGGCGGCGATTTCTTCGAAGGTCTGGGCAAGCGGGGTGGCTTCGCGCCAGACAAGGGCGAGATGGCGGCCGGCACGCGGATCAGCCAGTCGGTGAATGGCGATGCGCGGATCGCTCGCTTCCTTGCGCAGGGCGATTTGCGGCAGCAGCGTTACACCCTGACCATTGGCGACGAATTCCACGATGGTGGAGAGAGACGTCGCGGCAAAAGTGCGCGTCGAACGCTCGCCCTCCAGCCGGCAAGCAGAAATCGTCTGATCGCGAAAGCAGTGCCCTTCGTCGAGCAGCAGGATGCGCCCGGGTTCGAGCGCGGCCAGCGATACGGGATCGGCTGTCAGTTCGCTGCTTGGTGTTGCCAGCACAAATGGGTCTTCAAAGAGCGGCGACAGGACGAGCTTCGGCCCACCGGCTGGCGGCTCGGAGGCGATAAGAGCGATATCGAGGCTCCCGTCGGCGAGGCTCTCCAGCATGGCCTCGGTGCGGCTTTCGCTGATGGTGAATTTGAGTGCCGGCAATTGCTGCGTCAGGGCCGGAAAGATTTCGGGCAAGAGATAGGGCGCAACGGTCGGGATCAGGCCAAAACGGATAGGACGGTTCGGCTTGCCGGCGTTTCTGATGGCAAAATTGTCCAGCGCCTCCGAAGCCGCCAGGGCGGGTCGCGCCAGTTCCACGAAGTCGCGACCGAACGGGGTCAGCCGTACGCCCGTTTTCAACCGGTCGAAGATCGCCGAACCGCAAATCGTTTCCAGCGCCAGAATTTGCTGGGAAAGGGCTGGCTGCGACACCGCGCATTCGTCCGCCGCCTGACCGAAATGGCCGGTTCGCGCAACGGCGAGGGCATAGCGCATCTGTCTGAGGGTGATTGTCACGATAATTTCTTCCTATCGGTGGCGAAAGAATTATCGATTGGCCTAATGGTTGTCACCTGAATATAACGCGCCTCAGCAGCAAAGGAGCCCCACATATGACTGACACGATGAATGCCCCTCAGGGCGAGGCTCCGGCAGGCAAGTGCCCGGTGGATCACGGCAGCGCCAAGGTTCGCGGCAATAGCGACTGGTGGCCCAAGCAGCTCCGCGTCGACCTGCTGAACCAGCATTCCGCCAAATCCAACCCGCTCGATTCGGGCTTTAGCTATCGCGAAGCCTTCAAGAAGCTCGACTACGCGGCCCTGAAGAACGACCTGCGCAAGCTCATGACCGACTCGCAGGATTGGTGGCCCGCAGACTTTGGCCATTATGGCCCGCAATTTGTCCGCATGGCCTGGCACAGTGCCGGCACCTATCGTCTCAGCGACGGTCGCGGCGGCGGCGGCCGTGGGCAGCAGCGTTTTGCCCCGCTCAATAGCTGGCCC
Source organism: Devosia sp. (assembly GCF_040509215.1). Classification (GTDB taxonomy): domain Bacteria; phylum Pseudomonadota; class Alphaproteobacteria; order Rhizobiales; family Devosiaceae; genus Devosia. The sequence goes on along the minus strand of NZ_JBEVLL010000244.1, from coordinate 3,158 downwards.
GATAACGTCAACATCGACAAGTCGCGTCGCCTCTTGTGGCCGATCAAGCAGAAGTACGGCCAGAGCATTTCCTGGGCCGACCTGATGATCCTTGCCGGTAACGTCGCGCTTGAAACCATGGGCTTCCGCACCTTTGGTTTCGCTGGTGGCCGCGAAGACACCTGGGAGCCGGATGCAGACGTCAATTGGGGCACCGAAACCGAGTGGCTGACCCACCGTCCGCTCGACAAGTTCGACCGCGGTCTCGGCGCCACCGAAATGGGCCTGATCTACGTCAATCCCGAAGGCCCGGGCGCCAATGGCGATCCGCTTTCGGCCGCAAAGTTCATCCGCGAGACGTTCAAGCGCATGGCGATGAACGACGAAGAAACCGTAGCCCTGATCGGCGGCGGCCACACCTTCGGCAAGACGCACGGCGCTTCGGCCGAATCCTACAAGGGCGACAATCCGGAAGCCGCTGACCTCTCTGAGCAGGGCTTTGGCTGGACCAGCTCCTATGGCAAGGGCCACGGCGCCGACACCATCGGCAGCGGCCTCGAAGTCACCTGGACCCAGACCCCGGCCCAGTGGAGCAACTTCTTCTTCGAGAACCTCTTCAAGTTCGAATGGGTGCAGACCCGCAGCCCGGCTGGCGCGATCCAGTGGGAAGCCAAGGATGCCGAGAACGTCATCCCGGATGCCCACGATCCCGCCAAGAAGCATCGCCCGACGATGCTGACCACGGATCTGTCGCTGCGCTTCGATCCGATCTACGAGAAGATCTCGCGTCGTTTCCTCGAAGACCCTCAGGCCTTTGCCGAGGCGTTCGCTCGCGCCTGGTTCAAGCTGACCCACCGCGATCTGGGCCCGCGTACGCGCTACATCGGTCCGGAAGTGCCGAAGGAAGAGCTGATCTGGCAGGATCCGATCCCGTCCGTGACCGGCGTCCTCGTTGATGCCGCTGACATTGCCGAACTCAAGCAGAAGGTTCTAGCCTCCGGCCTGACGGTTTCCGATCTCGTCGGCACCGCCTGGGCTTCGGCCTCGACCTTCCGCGGTGGCGACAAGCGCGGCGGCGCCAATGGTGCCCGCATTCGCCTTGCGCCGCAGAAGGATTGGGCTGTCAACCAGCCGCTCGAACTTGGCCGGGTGCTTGAAGCTCTCGAAACCATCCGCACCGAGTTCAATCAGAACGCCCGTGGCGGCAAGCAGATCTCGCTCGCCGACTTGATCGTTCTGGCGGGTGGTGCCGGTATCGAGCAGGCAGCTCGTGTGGCTGGTCACGATGTGACCGTTCCCTTCACACCGGGCCGTACCGACGCGACCGAAGAGCAGACCGATGCGGCCAGCTTCGACTATCTCGAGCCGCCCGCCGATGGTTTCCGTAACTACGAAAACCCGGCTCTGGCCGTTCCGGCCGAAGTCGTGCTGCTCGATCGTGCGCAGCTTCTGACGCTGACGGCGCCTGAACTGACCGTGCTCGTGGGTGGCCTGCGCGCCATCAACATCAATGTCGGCGGCACCGAACATGGTGTGCTCACCAAGCGTCCGGGCGTGTTGTCGAACGACTTCTTCGTCAACCTCCTCGACATGAGCACGCAGTGGAAGGCGACTTCGGACGCGAAGACCCTATACGAAGGCACCGATCGCCGGAGTGGCGAGATCAAGTGGACCGCAACGCGCGTCGATCTGGTCTTTGGCTCCAATTCGGTGCTGCGTGCCCTTGCTGAAGTCTATGCCAGCGGCGATGCGCAGACCAAGTTCGTCACCGACTTCGTTGACGCCTGGACCAAGGTCATGAACGCGGATCGGTTCGATCTGCTCTAGGTCTTGCCAGCCAAAAATATCGTGGGCCCCGGGGGAAATCTCCGGGGCCCTTTTTTGTTGCGCCTGTGGATGAGGCAATTTGAATCAATTGCTCTTCGTTGCTTTCAGTACTCCCAAGCGACTCTACGGGCACCTTCACTCCATCTATGCGGCATCCCGCCCGGAGAAGGTTATGAGTGAATTCGAAGAAGGCCGTCGCGCATTCGCGAGCTTTCGTGTGCTGAATGGCGAAGATAGCCATTCGGAGCGGGATCAACTGTTCCGCAACATGGCCAAGCTCTTCAGCTTTGTCTCCGATCGCTGCGACGATGAGCAGGTGGTGCAGTACGACGAGGCGCTTTGTCTCCTCGCCGAACTGGTCGAAGTCGAAGCCCGCGCCCATGTCGCCAAAATCCTCGCGCCGCTACAGCGGGCGCCTGGGACGGTGGTGGTCAAGCTCGCCAATGACGACATCGAAGTGGCGCGCCCGCTGCTCGAATTTTCCAACGTGCTCAGCGATGACGACCTGATCGATATCATCGAGAAGCAGTCAGAAGCGCATCGCGCCGCCATTGCCGGTCGCGCCGCGGTTACCGAACGCGTCAGCGAGGCGGTCGTCGAACACGGCGACGCCACCTCAGTCATCAAGCTGGTTCGCAATGCCAATGCCGAGATCGGCCGCACTGCGCTCGAAAAGCTCGTCGAACGGGCCAGCCACGATGCCGCCATTGCCGAAGACCTGCGCAATCGCGCCGAGATCGACTGGAAATCGCTGCGCGGCGAAATCGACTCGGTGGCCGACAAGGTCCTCGAAACCCTCGGCGAGGTCGATGGCCGCTTCGATCCGATCACGGCCGGCAAGGTCAATGCCGTTGTCTACAAGCGCATCCGCAATCGCGCTGGTTTCAATGCGCAGGAGTGGAAGGTCGCCTACAATCAGGTGCGCGCCTTGACCGATCGCAAGCAGCTCGATGATCGCGCGCTCGCCCGGTTCGCTCGCTTTGGCTATGGCCACCATGCCGCCGCCGCCATTGCTGTGATGCTGCGTGTCGCCCCTGAAATCGTGGTGAAGTGGCTCGCCAGCCAGGACTATGCTGCCGTTACCGTTGCCCTGCGCGCTGCGGGTCTCCAGTCGGATCTCTTCGGTGCCATCGCCCCCACCTTGCCGTGGCGCGACCTGCCGACGCCGGAACATCAGCAGATGATGGTCAGCCGCTTCGAAGCTCTCGACGAAGAAGAAGCCCGCAACATTTTCGAACTCTGGCGGGCCCATTCCTTCCGGCGCCGCACTGCCGCCGCCGCGGCAGCCGCGGAAATACACCAGCCACAGGCCATGACCGCCTGACCCGACAAGCGCCGCGGCAATCCCGCGG
>NZ_JBEVLL010000243.1:0-3329 GCF_040509215.1 Devosia sp. | reverse complement strand
GGACACTTCACTTGGGTCCAATAAGTACAGCGCCCTCGGGGCAAGCCCGAGGGTGACGACCTGCGACTGCGACGCCGCTCCCCTTCCTATCCAAGAATTAATCCCACAGCCGCAATTCGGCCCTGCCTCACCGCAATCGTGCGCTCGAACTTGATACGAGGGCACGATGAAATCAGCGATTCTCGCTATGGTCCTGCTGGCAATGCCGCTGGCCCCGGCCTTGGCGGCAGAGACCTATTCCGATCCCAAGGCGCTGGTGCAGGCCATTTATGATGGCTACCGGCCCGGCGCGCCGCATGGCGACCCCACGGAGCACTATTCTGCCCGGCTCAAGGGCATTGCCCAACTGGCCGAGGAAAACTCCCATTTCACCAAGACTGCGGGCTCCGAGCTCGACCCGGTCGCCGACCCGACCTTCAATCCCTTTCTGCCCGACGCCAGTGCCTTGCTCTTCGATCTCAACATCGGCGAGCCCGCGCGCCTCGATGGCCGCGCCGTGGTGACTGTCACCTACCACAATTTCGACCAGCCCCGTGTGCTGGCCATTTCGCTAGTGGAAGAAGAGGGCACCTGGAAAGTCGACGACGTCGCCTCGATGGGCAGCGATGTCCCGTGGCTACTCAGTTGGGCCTTGGCGGCCGATCCCTACGCGATGTAAGGGGCCCCCCCTCACGGCGAAGCTGCGACGCGAATTACTTCACTCGTGGCGGAAACCGTGTCCCCCCACCGTCGTCACCACCGGGCTTGTCCCGGTGGTCCATGGGATCCTGCAGCAAAGGATGGATTGCCGGGACAAGCCCGGCAATGACGACGAATGGAGATGAGTGGGATCTGCTACCGGCCGGCCGGCGCGATGAAGCTATGCTAAATCGCCGCCGTCGCAGCCTCCAGCCAGGCCTTCACATCGCCCGAAACCTTCGGGCCAATCTCCGAACGCACCTTGGCGTGGAAATCGTTCAGCCAACCACGCTCTGCCTCGGTAAGCAGCCCATTGTCGATCAACCTGACATCGATCGGCGCCAGCGTCAGCGTTTCAAACTCGAAGTATCCCGGAAAGCCCTCGGCTTCCCTGACCACCACTAGGTTCTCGATGCGGATGCCATATTCGCCGGCCTTGTAGAAACCCGGCTCATTGGAAATCACATTGCCAACCTCAAGCGGCAGCGGATAGCGCGGCGCAATGCCAATCGGGCCCTCATGCACCCCAAGATAGGCGCCGACGCCGTGGCCCGTGCCGTGGCTGTAGGTAACGCCATCCGCCCAGAGGAATTGTCGCGCCAGCACGTCGATCTGCGCGCCGCTGGTGCCCTTGGGGAAGCGCGCCATGGAAATGGCGATCATGCCCTTGAGCACGCGGGTATAGCGATCCTTCTGCTCTGCCGTCGCCTCGCCGGTCGCCAGCGTCCGGGTGATATCGGTCGTGCCGGAGAGATACTGCGCGCCGCTATCGACCAGCATGATCTCGCCGGCATTGAGCTTCCGGTCGGTCTTGGTCGAAACGCGATAGTGGACGATGGCCCCATTCGGCCCGGCGCCGGAAATCGTATCAAAGCTGGCGTCAACGCAGCTTTCCTCCTCGCGGCGGAAGGCTTCCAGCGCGGTGACGATACCAATTTCGGTCAATTCGCCCTTGGGCGCTTCGCTGTCGAACCAGGTCAGGAACTTTGCCAGCGCCACGCCATCGAGCCGGTGCGCTTCGCGCATCCCGGCCAGTTCCGCCTCGTTCTTCCGCGATTTGGGCAGCAGCACCGGATCGCGCTTTTCGATCAGTTTTGCGCCGGCTCCGGTCAGCGTCTCGGCAATGGCAATCGGCGCGCTGGCCGGATCGACCAGCACCGACTTGCCGTTCTTGCCCAGTTTTTCGAGCGCCTTGGTCAACTTCTTCGCCGCTTCGATCTTGGCAATGCCATCGAGCGCGGTTTCCAGCTCTGGCGTCACCTTGGCCGGGTCGAGGAACAACGTCGGCTTGCCCTTTTGCGGCACCACAGCAAAGCCGAGCACGAAGGGCGTATTCGGCACGTCGCGGCCACGAATGTTGAATAGCCAGCAAATGGATTCGGGCAGGGTGAAAACCACGGCATCGGCGCCGTCATCGCCCAACGTCTTCTGCAATTGCGCGATCTTGTCCTCGGCGGTCTGCCCGGCGCGGTTGTGGCCGAGAATCTCGATGGCGCCAGCCGGCGGGGCCGGGCGATCGCTCCAGACGCTGTCGATGAGATTGTCGTGGGCCACGACCTTGGCATGGCCCTTGAGCTTCTCGGTCAGGTCGCGCACTTCGCCCGGCGTATGCAGCCAGGGATCATAGGCAACGACCGCGTCCTTCTTCACATAAGGCTTTGCATCGATGGCAAGGCTTGTCACTTCATGCACATCCACCAGCGCGGTGTCCGTCTGCGCGGGCGCCTGCAGCGTATAGCGGCTGTCGATGAAGAGATGCGCTTCCTTGAGGCCAACCAGCGCCAGCCCGGCCGATCCGGTGAAACCGGTCACATAAGCTAGCCGCGCTTCGCTCGCGGGAACAGATTCGCCACGATGCGCATCGGCGCGCGGCACGAGGAAATAATCGACACCGGCCGCCTTCATCGCTTTACGGAGCGCAGCAAGGCGCGGGGCCACCTGGGCGGGGTCGGACTTTTCCTCAAAGCTCTGGAATTTTGCGGGAGGGAAGGGGGCGTTGGTCATCAGTATCATCCCGGTGCCGGACTGCGTGGCCGTCATGGCTGGCTTGTGGTTGTGGCGCTGGTTAAAGCGCTTGGCGAACCTATCTTATTGTTCGGAACCAGGAGACGAAAAATGAGCAAAGAGAGTAATTTCTTCAAGCGTGCACTCAATGCCCTCGTCGAGGGTCGCACCCGCCAGGCCGAGCGTTACGTCGCCCAGTACGAGCGCGATCACACGCCGTCTGAAGCGAAAGTGAACAAGCGTTAACCGGGCCCTGCGCAATTGGCATGGCAGGTCTGTGGTTAGGCCTCTAACGCAAGCCTGACGAATTAGCTAAAAGACAACCAGACGCTAGGCAACAGACCCAGCGTCGCATGGAGTAAGAGATGACTGAGAGCAAGAATGGTTTCCGCAACGCACTGGGTGGTCTGATTGACGCTCGTGGTCGCGAAGCATCTCGCCAGGTCAGCTACCGCATGCAGCACCAGCTGATCGGCGCCGTAACCAAGCGCCCGTAAACGGCAGCTAGCTACCTGATGACGATCTTTCGATCCCCGAAGCCTGCTTCGGGGATTTTGCTTTTTGGGGACCGCAAACCCATAACGAAAGGGGCGCTTGCGCGCCCCTCGATGCTACCAGTCTGCTAACGAACTCAGCGCTTTTCCAGC
>NZ_JBEVLL010000242.1:0-7068 GCF_040509215.1 Devosia sp. | reverse complement strand
GAAGACAGTGCGCCTGATAGCTACTCCGCCTTACCGACGAGACTATCGATCTCATACCGATCCGAGGGATCGTGCTGCGGACGATAGACAAAATAGTCGAAGGTGGCGGGGCTCGCCGTACCGTTGAGGTCGTGGGCGGCAACGCCGACGAAGGCGCCCGTAAAGCTGCCATGGGCCTGGTGGCCGCCGCATTCGTCGGACAGAATCGAGGCGTCGAGCACGGGGCCGATGGGCTGCAGGTCCTGGCCCTCAAGGGCGTAGAAGAATTGCAGTTTGCGGCCGCGGATGGTGAGGGCGAGCTTGACCTTGCCGGTATTGGGAATCTGCACCGGCTCGGCGGGGAAGCGCAGATTGCCGTCGGGCCAGGACATTTCCGAAGTCATGATCAGCAGCTCGCGCTGGCCGTCGGAATGGGCTGTTACCGCCAGATAGAAGAAGTTGTAGCGGCTGTAATAGGCCGTGAGGCCCGCCATGGTGCGTTCGTCGGTGGCGGGGAAATCGACGACGGTTTCCGCATCATAGGAGAAATGCTGCTGGCGACGGGCGACGAGGGCCTGTTCGAACCAGGAGCCGATGCTCTCGCGGCCAAAGAGGGTCAGCTTGCCGGCTTCGGTTGCAAAAATGCGTTCGGTTTCCGGGGTACGCAGCCACTGGAAATCGATCGGCAGACCGTTTTCAAAGGTGTAGCGTTTCTCGGCGAAATACTTTTGTTCGTCGCGGGTACCCGGCACTTCGACGTGGAGCGAGGGGACGGGGCCGTTTTTCACATAGAGCCAGTCGTCGTCGCCCCAGTAGGCCTCTTGAATTGCAGTTTCGCGACCGAGGACGCAGCGGCGCTCCTGGGTGGTGGGGCGGCCGGTCAGGTGCACGAGATAGGTTTTGCCCTCGGGCGTTTCGACGATATCGCCATGACCGGCGCGCTGCAGCGGCGCGAGCGGCGCATCCTTGGAAGTGAGAATGTGCTTGTCGGGATGGGTTTCATAATCGCCATCGATGGTGCGCGAGCGCGCAAAGGTGCAGGCATGGTCATAGGCCGTGCCGCCCTCGGCGGTGAGGAGGTAGTACCAAGGCTGTCCGTCTTTTCCTTGGCGCTTGTAGAGATGCGGACCTTCGACGAGCTTCAGGTCGGTGCCCTTGTAGATATTCTTGATCGGGCCGACGAGTTTTCCCGCCTTGGGATCGAATTCCTGGAGAGCAATGCCGGCGAAGAGCAGCGGCCGGCGGCGATGATCCCACAGCATGTTGACGAACCACTTTTTGCCGTCGTCATCGTGGAAGAGGGAGGGATCGAAACCCGAGGAATTGACATAGACCGGATCGGACCAGGGGCCGGTGATCTTGTCGGCCCAGACGATGTAGTTATGCGCGTCCTTGAAGGAGCCATCCTTGCGCTTGACGTCGGTATAGACGAGCCAGAACTTTTCGCCGTCATGGGTGAGACACGGCGCCCAGACGCCGCAGCTATCGGGATCGCCGCGCATGTCGAGCTGGCTCTTGCGGGTCAGCGGGCGGGTGATCAGGTCCCAGTTCGCCAGGTCCTTGGAGTGATGAATCTGTACGCCGGGGAACCACTCGAAGGTGGAGGTGGCGATATAGTAATCGTCGCCGACGCGCAGGATCGACGGATCGGGATTGAAGCCCGGCAGGATGGGATTGGTCAGTTGCGGCATCGCAAGATCCTAGGGTGACAGCGGCATGCGGTACTGGACGAAGCCGGATTGGCTGGCCAGGCGATCATAGAGCTGCATCGCTGTCGCGTTGGTTTCGTGGGTATTCCAATAGAGGCGCGCGCAGTTTCTGGTCCGCGCGTCGGCGGCGACATGCTCGATGAGGGCACGACCATGACCGCCACCGCGCCCTTCGGGGGTGACGAAAAGGTCCTGCAGGTAGCAATTGTCGGCGATGGCCCAATTGGTGCGGTGATAGAGCCAGTGGACGAGACCGACCGGCTTGCCATCCTGGAGCGCAAAAGCGCCCCAGGTGGGTTCAGTGGGATCGAGCAGACGCGACCAGGTCGAGGCAAAAATCTCGTCGGAGAGGACGGTTTCGTAGAAGGCCAGGTAAGCCTTCCACAATTGCGTCCACGCTTCCCGGTCGCCGGGCTCGATCGCTCGGATCATCAGACGAACCGGTTGACCAGGTTTTCGAGATATTCCTGGCGGCCCGAGCGCGGTTGCGGGTTGATGGCTTCGGCCTGAACCTTGGCAGCGATGTCGGAGAGGCTCAGCTTACCGCCGAGGATGTCCTTGCCGATGCCCGAGTTCCAGCCGGCATAGCGATCGTCGAGCAGCTTGTCGAACTCACCATCTTCGATGAGCGCCACGGCGCCCTTGAGGCCGCGGGCGAGGGTATCAAGACCGAGGATATGGCCGTGCAAAAGGTCGGCAGCGTCGAGCGACTGGCGACGAACCTTGGCGTCAAAATTGAAGCCGCCCTTGCCGAGGCCGCCCTGCTTGAGGATGTAGTAGAAGGCCAGCGCCATTTCTCCGGCATTGTTGGGAAAATGGTCGGTATCCCAGCCGGACTGCAGATCGTTGCGGTTGGCGTCGACCGAGCCGAGCATGCCCAGCGAGGAGGCGACGGCCAGTTCGTGCTCGAAAGAGTGGCCGGCGAGGAAGGCGTGGCCGACCTCGATATTGCACTTCACCTTCTTTTCAAGACCGTACTTCTGCAAGAAGCCGTACACGGTCGCGACGTCGTAGTCGTACTGGTGCTTGCTCGGTTCCTGCGGCTTCGGTTCGATGAGGATCTGGCCCTTGAAGCCGATCTTTTCGGCGTGCTCGATGACCAGCGTCAGGAAGCGGGCCATCTGGTCCTGTTCCTGTCCGATCTTGGTATTGAGCAGGGTTTCGTAGCCTTCACGGCCGCCCCAGAGCACGTAGTTCTCGCCGCCCAATTCGTGGGTCAGCTCGAGCACCGATTTCACCTGGCCGGCGGCATAGGCGAAGACGGCGGGATCGGGATTGGTGGCGGCGCCCGCCATATAGCGGCGGTTGGAGAAGAGGTTGGCCGTGCCCCAGAGCAGTTTCTTGTCCGATTCCTGCATCTTCTTGGCGATGATGTCGCCGATGACGCGCAGATTCTTGTTTGATTCTTCGAGCGTTGCGCCTTCGGGCGACACGTCCACGTCGTGGAAGGCGAAGAAGGGCACGTCGATGAGGTTGAGGAATTCGAAGGCCACTTCGGCCTTGAGCTTGGCGCCTTCAAGACCCTTGTCGAACCAGGGGCGATCGAAAGTACGGCCGCCAAAGGGGTCGCCGCCTTCCTGGGCAAAGGTATGCCAGTAGGCGATGGCGGGGCGGATATGGTCTTCCATCCGCTTGCCGGCGATCACTTCGTCCTTGTTGTAGTGGCGATAGGCCAGGGCGTTCTTGCTCTGCGGCCCTTCGAACTTAACCTGGGAAATACCCTTAAAGAAATCCGTCACTTACGTGCCTCCTCGATGGCGGGATAGAGCGCGCGGTATCGCGCATATTGATCGGAATAGGCGGCCGACAGGCTCTTGTCGGGCGCAATGGTTGTCTTGATGGGCGGCATGGCCATGACGTCGGCGGGCTTGGCGCCTTCCGCGGCGCAGAGGCCGAGGCGGGCGGCGCCGAGCGCGCCACCGAAATCGCCGTCCTCGGGTAGGGCGATTTCCATGTCGAGATTGGTGGCCAGCATCTTCAACCAAAGTGCGGACTTGGAGCCGCCGCCGACCGCCAGCAGGCGATCGATTTTCGTGCCGGCATCGGCAAGGACGCGCTGGCAATCGCGCATGGCGAAAGTGACGCCCTCCATGACAGCCTGGGCCATCTGGGCGGTGTCGGTCGACTGGGAAAGGCCGGTGAAGGACCCGCGGGCACCGGCATTGTTGTGGGGGGTACGTTCGCCCGAGAGATAGGGCAGGAAGATCGCTTCGCCCGGGCCCGTGAATTGAGCTTCGGCCTCGCCCGAAAGTTCGGCCTGCTTTTTGCCGGTGATGCGCGAGAGCCAATTGAGCGAATCGGTGGCCGAGAGGATGACGCCCATCTGGTGCCAGGTATCGGGGATGGCGTGGCAGAAGGCGTGGACGGCGCCGGCCGTGTTGGGGCTGAACTTTTCGTTGGAGACGAAGAGCACGCCTGATGTGCCGAGCGAGACAAAACCTTCGCCGGGGCGAATGGCGCCGATACCGCATGCGGCGGCGGCGTTGTCGCCGGCGCCACCGGCGACGATGACGGCACCATCCATGCCCCAGCGCTGCGCGAGGTCGCGCTTCAATTGGGCCGAGGGGGCGGAGCCTTCAACGAGGCGCGGCATGTGATCGCGGGTGAGGCCGGTTACAGCGAGAAGATCGTCGGACCAGTCGCGCTTGGCCACGTCGAGCCACAACGTGCCGGCAGCGTCGGACATGTCTTCGACGTGCTCGCCTGTGAGCAGCAGGCGGACATAGGCTTTTGGCAGCAGGACTTTGGCGATCTTGTCGTAGATCGCCGGCTCGTGCTTGCGGATCCAGGCGATTTTGGGCGCCGTAAAACCGGGCATGGCGATATTGCCCGAAAGCTGGCGCAGGGTCGGGAGCGCGGCTTCCATCTCGAGGCATTCGGCGGCGGAGCGGCCGTCGTTCCAGAGGATGCAGGGTCGCAAAACTTCGTCGTCTTTGCCGAGCAAGGTCGCGCCGTGCATGTGGCCGGAAAGGCCAATGCCGCGGACGGAGGCGAGTTCGGACGGGTGCGAGGCCTTGAGCTTGTCCACCGCGGCGAGCGTTGCCGTCCACCAATCGGTGGGGTTTTGCTCGGACCAGCCGGGATGCGGGCGCACCGGCTCGACTGCGGGAGCCGAGGCCTCGCCGAGGGCGCGGCCGTGCTCGTCGATGAGCAGCGCCTTGACCCCGGACGTGCCGATATCAATGCCGAGATAGGTCATGAGGCACGTACCTCAATTTTGAGATTGCAAATCAACGGATCGTCCTCCCGCCCGAGTTTCCGGGCCCGCCCTGTTGGAATGGCGGTGTTCTTACCTCAGATTGTCGCGCAGGAAAATGCCAATTTCAATGGGGTCTGTGGCGACATGGCGTGCTGTGCCCAGGGCGAGCGAGCGCGCCGCGGCGATGGCCTCGCGGATTTCACCATCGGGGTTCTGGTCGAGCACCACATCGATGGCGCCAGAGCGGAGGCCCTCGCGCGTGGGGGCGGTCAGTTCGTGGGCGATGACGCGGAGCCTGCCGGAACGGCCGGAATTCTTGAGGGCCGAGACGAGGCCGGCATTGCCGGCGCCGAGATTGTAGATGCCGGACAGTTTTGGGTGCCCGGCCAGCAGTTTAGAGACGAGCGCCTCGGTTTCTCCGCGCTCATCGTGGCCTTCGAAGGGGCCAAGCAGTTCGATATTCGAAAAGTCGGCAGAGAGAATCTGGCGAAAACCTTCGAGGCGCTCGAGGTGGTCGCGCAAATGCAACGAGCCGGCGATGACGGCGACGGTGCCGCCCTGGGGCAGGAAGCGGCCGAGGAGGGAGGCGGCAGTGCGGCCGGCGGCGACGTTGTCGACGCCGATGAAATGGCGACGATTGGAGCCGGGCAGGTCGGACACCAGCGTCATGACGGCAATCCCGCGCCGGGTAGCCGAATCGACGGCGGCGAGAATGTCGGGCTCTTCGGAGGTGACGATCACGGCGCAATCGCAGGTTTTGGGATCGAGCGCGTCGAGGCCGGCGGCAAGGGCGCCGGTATCAAGGGCGCGGATGCGCTCGGTACTCAGGTGCATGCGATCGGAGAGGGCCTGGCCGACGCGGCGAGTGACGGCCTCGGCAAGAGCGTCCATGAACTCGTTGGAACCATCGGGGATAAAAAACACCACGCTCAGATCGCGGGACCGGGCCATGAGCGAAGCATTGAGATCGCGCGAAAAACCCAGGCTTTTTATGGCCTCTTCGACCTTTTCGGCGGTGGCGGCGCGCACGCCGGGGCGGCCATTGAGAACGCGATCGACGGTTGCCAGGGAGACACCGGCGGCGCGCGCCACATCGTGCACCGTTACCCGCCGACGGGCCGCTTCATCACTCACACTGTCCCCGCAATCGTTTCTTCTTGCCTTGTCGCACAGTTTGCGGAGCGCTTCGAAAGGTCAAGAGCGCCGTTGCCCCGCATGGGCAAATAGCGCTAAAGCTCCGCCCCGAGAGAGTTGAGGGGATTGTCTATGGGCATCGACGTTTCGACCTTTGGTGAGCATGGCGGCAAGCGCGTCGACCAGTTCAGGCTGGTGAGCGATACCGGCGTCACCGTCGATATCATCGGCTATGGCGTGGCCGTACGCGACTGGCGCGTACCGGTTGCCGGCGGCGAGCGCAGCGTCGTGCTCGGCTTTGATAATTTTGCCGCCTACACCCAGCACAGCCCGCATTTCGGGTCGCTTGCCGGGCGCGTTGCCAATCGCATCAAGGGCGCCAGCTTCGAAATTGATGGCGTGACCTACAAGCTGCCGCCCAATGCCGGCGAATTGCAGCTGCATGGCGGCGAAGAGGGTCTTGGCCGCCAGGTCTGGTCCGGCCAGGCCGACAGCGCCAACAATGCCGTGCGCTTCACCCATTTTTCGCCCGATGGCGCGATGGGCTATCCCGGCAATGTCAATTTTGCCGCGACATACAGCCTGCACGGAAACAAGCTTCGTCTGGAACTGAGCGCGACCACCGACCGGGCAACGCCGATCAGCCTCGTGCAGCACCAGTATTTTAATCTTGGCACTACCGACGATGTGCTCGACCACACCATTCAGGTCAATTCGAGCGCCTATACCGAACTCGGCGGCGATCTGGCACCCACCGGCGCCATCCTGCCATCGCGCGGGACCGTTTATGACCTGCGCCAGCCGCGGACTATGCGTGACGTCGCGGGTGCTCCGGTCGATTATGATATCGGCATGGTACTCGATACTGGCCGCAAGCATGCCGACCCGATCGCTACGGTTGTTTCTCCTGCCAAGGATCTGACCCTCAAGATCTGGAGCGATCGGCCGGGTGTGCAGGTTTACAATGGCGTCTGGACCGATATTCCCGTGCCGGGCCTCGAGGGCAAAACCTACAAGAAGCATGCCGGCTTCTGCCTCGAAGACCAG
>NZ_JBEVLL010000241.1:0-28136 GCF_040509215.1 Devosia sp. | reverse complement strand
AAAACGCGACAAAACAAAGCGTATGACCATTTCACTGTTTAAAAAAAACAGTGAAATGGTTGGCTCAGTGAGCGTCGGCGGCGAAGTCCGCCTGCCACATCTTCTCGATATTATAGAATTCGCGAACTTCGGGGCGGAAGATATGGACGATTACGTCGCCGGTATCGACCAGAACCCAATCGCAATGGGGCAGGCCTTCCACGCGCGGCTTGCCAAAACCATGTTCGCGCAGGGCGCGAATGATCTGGTCGGCCACAGCGCCGACATGGCGCTGCGAGCGGCCAGAGGTCACGATCATGTGGTCGGCAAGCGAGGACTTGCCGGTGATATCCACCGACACGGTTTCTTCGGCCTTGGCGTCATCGAGCACGTTGAGGATGAGCTCAACGGCTGACTGAACGGAGGGCGCAGCAGCGGTGATGGGGGAGGGAACGGTGTTGTTGGGCAGCGCGGCCATCAGAAACGGCCTTCCGCCCATGCGCGAGCATGGGTCATGCGTTTAGTCAGCATCCTTGGTTGTTGATCGGAATATTGCGGCGTCTTGGCAAACGGCAAGCCGTCAGTTCCTGTTCCGAAAACAGCGATCATTTCCCTGAATATGCCTGTTTTCAGGCATTTCTGCAAGACGAACGCTGCAAGTCTAGAGAATCCGGCGTTTTGCGGCCCGAATTGCACTTGAAGACAGGCTCGATTGCCGTCCGTGGAGGTAAACCCAGGCGGGTGGCGCAAGGCTTGCGAGCACCGGCGCATCCTCCTGGTCGATCTGCCCATGGGCCAACGCCAGGGCCGCCCGCGAGGCCAGCGCCCGATTGGAAGACCCCGGTCGCGCATAGACGGCGATGGGCAAGGTGTTGGCAATATCCTGCCAGCGCTCCCAGCGATGGAAGTCAGCGAGGCTATCCGCGCCCATGATCCAGACGAAGCGCCGGTCGGCCAGCGCGTCGGTCAGGAAGCGAACGGTCTGCCAGGTGTAGCGGAAGCCCTTTTGCGCCTCGAAGCCGGTGACACGGATGCGCGGATTGTCGATCAATGCCCGTGCCGCCTCTACGCGGGCAGTCAGCGGCGCCAGTTCCTTGTGATCCTTGAGCGGATTGCCCGGGGTCACCAGCACCCAGAGCGCGTCGAGCTCAAGCCGGCGCATGGTCTCTTCCATCACCAGCACATGGCCGGCATGGATGGGATTGAAACTGCCACCGAAGAGGCCAATGCGCATACCGCTGCCGGAGGGCGGCAGGTCGGTTATGCCGGGAATGCGGATAGCAGAACGAAGGGTCACGTCAGGGTCGGAGCTGCCCGTTGCCGCGGACGCGATATTTGAAGCTGGTCAATTGCTCGACGCCCACCGGGCCACGCGCATGCATTTTTCCAGTCGCAATGCCGATCTCGCCGCCAAAACCGAATTCGCCGCCATCGGCAAACTGGGTCGAGGCATTGTGGACGAGAATGGCGCTATCGATCTCGTTGAAGAATTTTTCGACCGCAGCCGCATCCTCGGCGATGATCGCCTCAGTGTGGTGGCTCGAATATTTTTCTATGTGCGCAATGGCGGCTTCGACGCTGTCGACCACCTTTACGGAGATGATCGCATCCTCGTATTCGGTCTTCCAGTCTTCCTCGGTCGCCGGCTTTGCTTCGGCAATCAGCGATTGCACCGTCGCATCGCCGCGGATTTCGCAGCCTTTTGCCACCAGCGCGTCGATGATGGGCTTGAGGTGGGTCGACACCACATCCTTGTGGACGAGGAGGGTTTCGGCCGCCCCACAAATGCCGGTACGACGCATTTTCGCGTTGAGCGTAATGGAAACAGCTTTATCGAGGTCGGCCGAGCGGTCGATATAGACGTGCACGAGGCCTTCAAGGTGGGCAAAGACCGGCACCCGCGCTTCGGCCTGCACCCGCGCCACCAGCGACTTGCCGCCGCGCGGCACGATCACGTCGATATTGCCGCCGAGCCCGCCCAGCAGTTCGCCCACGGCGGAGCGGTCGGTGGTCGGCACCAGTTGAACGCCGTCTTCCGGCAGACCGGCCAGTTTGAGGCCCAGCCGCAGGCAATCGACCAAAGCGCGGGACGAATGCACGCTGTCGCTGCCGCCGCGCAGGATTACTGCATTGCCCGACTTGAGGCAGAGCGCACCGGCGTCGGCTGTCACGTTCGGCCGGCTTTCATAGCTGACGCCGATGACGCCAAGCGGGGTGCGCACGCGCTCGATATGAAGCCCGTTAGGCCGATCCCATTCGGCGATGACTGTCCCGACGGGATCGGGCAATTCGGCAATGGTGCGCAAGGCGTCGATAATGCCGTCGAGCCGCGCTTCGGTCAGCAGCAGCCGATCCTGAAACGCCTTGGTCATGCCCTTGGCCTCGGCATTCTCCATGTCGACCGCATTGGCTTCCAGAATGTCGGCCTTGCGGTTGCGCACGGCTTCGGCCGCGCCGATCAGCGCCGCATATTTGCGTTCGGCGCTTGAGGTCGCTAGCTTACTCGCCGCAATACGCGCCTTGCGGCCGAGTTCGAGCATCAGCGTCGGAATATCGTTGGCGGCCACTTCGGCAAGACTCATTGATGCAATTCCTCCAGCGCCGCTGTGAGAACCATATTGTCGCGATGGATCAGTTCCGAGCGGCTGCCGATCCCCAGCAGTTCGACCACGGTACTGCTGCGCTTGCCCATGGCAAGGCGCGCATCTTGGCTGTCGAGCCCGACAAGGCCACGAGCGATTTCGCGCCCATCCGGATCGACAATGGCAACGGTATCGCCGCGTTCGAATTCGCCCGTCACCTTGGTCACGCCAATGGGCAGCAGCGAGCGGCCCTGCTTCAGCGCACTAGCGGCCCCGGCATCGACCTGCAGCGTGCCGGCGACGGTCAGCGTTCCCATGATCCAGCGTTTCCGCGCCTGCGCACGGGAGCGGGCAGGGTGGAAGAGGGTATGCCGCCCGCCTTCGGTCAGAGCTTTGAGCGGATGGGTTTCCGTCCCCTTGGCGATGACCATGGCAGTGCCGGCCAGCGTCGCGATTTTCCCGGCCTCGACCTTGGTGGTCATGCCGCCACGCGAGAGATGGCTCGCCGCCCCGCCCGCCATGGCTTCGATGGCCGGCGTGATGCTTTCCACTACCGGAATATGCTGCGCGTTCGGGTCCTTTGCCGGCGGCGCGGTGTAGAGCCCATCAATGTCGGAGAGCAGCACCAGGCAATCGGCCTCAATCATCGTCGCGACGCGCGCCGAGAGGCGATCATTGTCGCCATAGCGGATCTCGGCCGTCGCCACGCTGTCATTCTCGTTGAAGATCGGGATGGCCCCGAGCCCGAGCAGGGTCGTCACCGTGGTGCGCGCATTGAGATAGTAGCGGCGCTCTTCGGTGATGTTGGGGGTGATGAGAATCTGCCCCGTGACGATACTGTGCCGCGCCAGCGCCTCGGCCCAGGCCTGCGAGAGGGAAATTTGACCCGCGCTGGCCGCGGCCTGCGATTGTTCGAGCGTCAGCGACACCGCCGAAAGCCCAAGGAGCCCGCGCCCGAGCGCAATGGCGCCCGAGGAGACGACGACGATATCGCGCCCCTCGGCCTTGAGCGCAGCGATGTCCTCTGCGAGGTCATCGAGCCACGCCTTGCGCAGTTTACCAGCCTTGTCGACCAGCAGCGCCGAACCAATCTTGATGGTAATGCGCCGATAGGGCGCCAGCGCATTGGCTGACATCAAGGGGTCCACTTCTCTTCGGTCTTGGGCGCGCTGGCCTTGGCTTCTTCGGCGCGGGTCTCGTCGATGATACCAAGCACGTCATAGAGGATCTGGTCGACGCCTTGACCCGTCGCGCCGGAAATGGCGCGCACATCGGCCTTGCTGGCTTTTTTCAGCGCCTTCATCTTGGCCTTGAGCTCTTCGGGCGTCAGGGCGTCGATCTTGTTGAGGACGACGATTTCGGGCTTGTCCGCCAGGACGTCGGCATAGGCCGCAAGCTCATAGCGCACGGCCTTATAGACGTGGGCCACGTCTTCATTGGTGCCATCGATCAGGTGGATCAGCACGCCGCAACGCTCGATATGGCCGAGGAAACGGTCGCCAATGCCAATGCCTTCGCTGGCCCCTTCGATCAGGCCCGGAATATCGGCCAGGACGAATTCGCGCTCGCCGGCCCGCACCACGCCCAGGTTGGGGTGGAGCGTTGT
The DNA here is from genome assembly GCF_040509215.1 of Devosia sp. GTDB lineage: Bacteria > Pseudomonadota > Alphaproteobacteria > Rhizobiales > Devosiaceae > Devosia. The sequence goes on along the minus strand of NZ_JBEVLL010000241.1, from coordinate 23,969 downwards.
GAACGGATAATCGGCGATCTTTGGCTTGGCGGCGGAAACTGCGGCAAGGAAGGTGGACTTGCCGGCATTGGGCTGGCCGACGAGCCCGGCGTCAGCGATCAGCTTCAAGCGCAGCCAGATGCCCTTTTCCATGCCCGGCTGGCCGGGATTGGCGTGGCGCGGTGCCTGGTTGGCGCTGGTCTTGAAATAGGCATTGCCGAAGCCGCCATTGCCGCCCTTGAGCAGCACGACGCGCTGGCCGATCTCGGTGAAATCGGCGATCAGGGTTTCCTGGTCTTCTTCAAAGATCTGCGTGCCCTTGGGGACCCGCAGCACGATGTCTTCGCCATTGGCGCCCGCGCGGTCCTTGCCCATGCCATGCACGCCGGTGGGCGCGCGAAAGTGCTGGGCATAGCGGAAGTCGATCAGCGTGTTGAGGCCGTCGGCACACAGGGCCACCACGTCGCCGCCGCGTCCGCCATTGCCGCCATCGGGGCCGCCGAACTCGATGAATTTTTCGCGGTGAAAACTGACAGCGCCGCCGCCGCCATCACCGGACTTGATGTAGATCTTGGCCTGATCGAGAAATTTCATGTGCGTCGTGCCTTCCAGACGCCAAGCGTCAGTTCTGTGTCGATATGCTCCACCTCGGCGTCGCGCGCAAGGCAGAGCAACCAGCTTCGTCCCGATTGGGTAAAGCCCAGCTTCTGCTGGATCGCCAGGGAAGCCAGGTTGAAGTGAAAAACGCCGGAATAGACCACCGGCGCGTTGGTGGTGTCGAAAAACCAGTCGAGGCAGGCAATGCTCGCCTCGGTCATGATCCCTTGCCCCCAAAAGGGCTTTCCGAGCCAATAGCCGATCACCGGTCCATCGGGGCCGGGATGAAAGCCGATATGGCCGGCATAGCCCTCGCCCTTGATCTCGATCGTAAAGTTGGCGTCGTTGGCATCGACATCGGTGTGCCGTGTGCGCAGCCAGGCCTTGGCGTCCGAGAGCAGATAGGGAAAAGGCACCCGCGCCAGATTGCCGGCCACCTCGAAGTCATTGAGATAGCGCGCAATCGGCTCGGCATCCAGCGCCCGCGGTGCACGCAGGATCAGCCGCTCGGTTTCGATGATGGGCATCATCATCGGTGCTGCTCCGAAGTGCTTTTCGCCCGCCAGTCAGCACGGCTGAGCGCGGTCGTCACATGCTGGACATTATGCTGGAGCGCCTGGGAAAAGCGCATTTCCTTGCCCGTTATGACAAAGCCCAGCTTGGTCTTGAGTTTGAGCGAGGCGACATTGTTGTGGTGGGCGCTGGAGCGGATGGTGTCCGCGCCCGTGCCGTCGAAATGCCAGTCGATCAGGGCCGATGCCGCTTCCATGCCAAACCCCTTGTGCCAATGCGGGCGCGATATCCAGAAGCCGAGTTCGGAGACCAGCGTCACGCAACCGATGAGGCCCTTCTTGGGATGCTCGATGATGAAGAAGGCTTTTTCGGGCGTCGGCGCCGGGGCAAGACGCAAAAAGTCCTGCGCCATGGAGAGCGTATAGGGCCATGGTACCGGGGTCAGCCATTTGGCGACGGCAAATTCGCTGATGCCGAGGGCATAGCATGGCGCGTCCTCGGCGCGCGGCGCCCGCAGGATCAGTCTTTCGGTGACTAGCTCGGTCATCTCTCGCCAAACTCCAACCGCATGAGCATGACGCCCTGGCCCTTGAGCGTGCCATCCTGGTCGGTGCTTTCACCGATCTCGGCAAAACCGAGCTTTTTCAAGACATTGCGCGAGCCGGAATTGGAGAGGAGCGCGCGCGATCGGAGGGCCGCCGCCCCGGCCGCTCGCGCGGCATCGACGACGGCTCGCCCGGCTTCGGTTGCGAAACCCTGGCCCCAATGGGGTTCGCCGAGCCAGTAGCCAAGTTCGGGCAACTGGTCGGGGAGAAGGTGCAGGCCAACGGTGCCGACATAAGTGCCATCATGGAGGATCGACCAGGCGAATTCGGTGTCGCCGCGTGCAATCAGCGAGACAAAATGCTCGCCGTCCTTTTCCGCATAGGGATGGGGCAGGCGCGAGAGTACTTCGTGGATGCGTTTATTGTTCGCGAGGGCCGCCATTTGGGGAACATGCGCCATTGCCGGGGTGGCCAGGACCAGGCGGGTCGTGGTCAGTGTTACGGGCAGGCGGTCCTTGAGGGCGGCAGTCATCGTTTCTCTCCAGAAGCAAAAAGGGGAACCGGTCGACCGGTCCCCCTTCGCAATTCTGGTCTGTCGCCAAAAACGCCACCGGGGAACTGGTCACCGGCGGGTCGTTGGGGCCTGCCGGGTTATTCGGCGGCCTCTGCCGGGATGACAGACACGTGTACTTTATTGTTCGCGCGGGTGCGGAACGCGACGCTGCCATCGACCAGAGCATAGATCGTGTGATCCTTGCCCAGGCCAACACCGGTGCCGACAGCCCACTTGGTGCCGCGTTGACGGATGATGATGTTGCCGGCGACGACAGCTTCGCCACCGAACTTCTTCACGCCGAGACGACGGCCAGCGGTATCACGACCGTTGCGGGATGAACCGCCTGCTTTCTTATGTGCCATAGTCTAGCTTCCTCTTATTCCTGGTCAGCCTTGGGCTCGGCCTTCTTGGCCGCGGCCTTCTTTGCCGGCTTTTCAGCGGCTTCGCCTTCAGCAGCGGCCTTCTTGGCCGGAGCCTTCTTGGGCGCAGCAGCCTTGGCTTCGGTGGCTTCAGCCTTGGGAGCTGCAGCCTTCTTTGCCGGGGCCTTTTCGGTCACGGTTTCAGTGGCTTCGGCCTTGGCGGCAGCCTTGATCGTCGGCTTGGCGCCGCCGGTCAGGATTTCCGTGATGCGCACGGTGGTCAGCAGCTGGCGGTGACCGTTACGACGACGCGAATTGTGGCGACGACGCTTCTTGAAAATGATGACGGTCTTCTGCTTCTTGGTCTCGACCAGCTCGGCAGCAACGAGTGCGCCTTCCACCAGCGGAGCGCCAATCACGTCGCCAACCATCAGGACTTCGTCAAAGGTGACGATGTCGCCGGCTTCGGCGTCGAGCTTTTCGATCTTGATGACGTCGTTGGCAGCAACCTTGTACTGCTTGCCGCCCGTCTTGATGACTGCAAAAGTCATATGCACAACCGAACGCTTCAAACGCCCGGTCCCTTTTCTGTCGCGCCCTGCGGCACCGCGGCTTTCATGCCAGCTTTTCGCGGTTTTTACGGTTGAAGGTCAGGGTTCTGACCGGCAGCCTCGAGCAGCGTTTTCAAACAAAACCAGCGCACCGGTGGGACCAGTGCGCGTGGGATCGGGGGCTTATCAAGAAAAAGGCCCCAAGAGTCAAGCGCTGTCGCAGGTTTCGGCAGCGCTCGGGCCTATCAACCCTGGCCGTGAGTGTACCAGTTGCGCAGGCGCACTTCGGTATGGTCGCCAACCCCGGTCTCGAGCACCGAAAGGTCGCTGTCGCCATAGTGATAGGGATAGACGATCCCCGGCTTGAAGACATTGATCGCTTCGACGGCCTGGTCGGGCGTCATCGTATAGGGCAGGTTCATGGGGAGGAAGGCAACGGCGATGTCGGTCAGCGCCAGCATGTCCTCGGTCGGCTCGGTGTCGCCGGCGACATAGACCAGTTTGTCGCCAAAGGTGAGGACATAGCCATTGCCGACGCCGACCGGGTGATAGTTCATGCGGTCGGCAGTGGTATTATGCGCCGCGATGGCCTTGAGTTTCACGCCATCGAGCTCGCCGTCCGCGCCATTGGCGATCGAGGTCGCATTGGCCTTGAGCGCCTCGGGCAGCTTGCCGAAAACATCTTCATTGGTGAGGAGCGGCGCCGAGCCGGCAATGGCTTCGAGGGTCGGCACGTCAAAATGGTCGCCATGGCCATGGGTGATGAGAATGGCGGTCGGGGCCGGCAGGCCCTCATAGAGCGCCGCGCCACCCACCGGGTCGACATAGATCACCTTGCCGCCCCATTCGAGCACGAGGCTCGCATGTTCGACCGGATGAATGACGAGGTCGCCCTCGCTGGTGGTGATCGTCTCGGCCATGGATGCGTCCTGAGCTGTTGCAAATCCTGCGCCGAGGAAATTGGCTGTGACGCCGACAAATGGCAAGCCGGCCATACCGATAACGACATTGCGTCGCGTGACCATTGGTTTCTCCCATCAAAGATCAAACTTGGACGCAACAGCAACGCATTTGCACGACAAGGGATCGACCGACACGGAATTGTGACTGTGCAAGCGAGACGCGCTTTCTGTGTCGAGGCGCATAAGGGGTGTTGCAGGCCGCGCGTCGCTATGCCATAAGCCGCCCCGTATCGACCGGCCGGGACTTTCAACTGTCCCTTTTCGATCTCGCGGAGAGATGGCAGAGCGGTTGAATGCACCGCACTCGAAATGCGGCATAGGGGCAACTCTATCGGGGGTTCGAATCCCTCTCTCTCCGCCAGTTTTCCTCCTCATCGACATATCAGCTTGAATTTCCGTGCAGGGCGAAGCTTTGCCTGCGTTCGGTATTATCGCTGTTCCATAGGGGTTTAGCCGGCCGCCCGGCCGTTTCCCTTACGCGGCATTAACCATTCCTATTTACGGTTTGCCCTCGGACGCGGAAGGGGACGCTGCCGGCCGGATCGGGGGCGATGCCCTCGCGTATGGCCGAGGCCAGACAATCTTTCCGATATTTTCGATTGTTCGGCTGCGCCGTCCGGCGTGGGCATTGCTGGCGTTTGGCATGATGAAGTTGCATTCGATGCGCAGTCGCCTGATGGCTTTGACCTGCATCGGCTTTGCCGTGGGGCTCATCGGGGTCACGCTGGCCGGCTCGACGCTGATGTGGCAGTCGAGCAAGGAAGAAGCCGAAGCCGCAGCGCGGGGGCTCCTTCGCGAATACGGCAATTCCATTGCCCGCGATATTTCCGGCGCCATCTCGATGGCCCGCACCACGGCGACTATGGCCAGGACCATGGCTCAGACGCCGTTCATCGATCGCGATGAAATGGGGCGGCTGGTGCGCGGCATCGTCGCCGACAATCCAGAGCTTTTGGGCGTCACGCTGGTCTTTGAGCCCGATGCGCTCGATGGCGTCGATCATCTCTTTGTCGACACCCCCTATTCCGACCTCACAGGCGGGCGCTTCGCCACCTATGCTTTCCGCGACGATGCCGGCGAAGTCGCCATCGAAAAACTCGATATGGCCGACGCCGCTGTCGATGTCTGGTACGGCACGCCCACCCGGGCCGGCCGCCCCGTCATCACCCCGGCCTATGTCGACCTCATCGAAGAGGTGCCGACGCTCATCACCACCATCGCTGCGCCCATCATTGCCGGCGACAAAGTCATCGGTGCTTCGGGCGTCGATATCGCGCTGTCCGAAATCTCGGGCATGATCGGCGCGCTAAAGCCGTTCAGCAGCGGCACGGCCTCGCTGATCGATGCCAGCGGCCAGTGGCTTGCTTCGCCCGATACGAGCCTTCTCGGCCAACACGCCAATGACCCCGCCGTAAACAACCTCGTCGACACCGCCATGCGTTCCGGCATGGCCGAAGAATGGGACGGCGCCACCTATCGCGCCGCCATTCCGATCAGCTTTGCCGGCGTCGAAGAGCGCTGGATGTTGACCATCGCGGTGCCGCAGGATGCCATGGTCGCCGGCGCCATCACGGCCCGCAACACCATGATCATCGTGTCGGTAGCCATCCTTCTGGCTGCGCTCATCGGCGCCTATTGGGTCGCGGCTCTTTTCTCCAAACCCATCGCGGTCATGTCTGGCATCATGCTCCGCATTGCCGGGCGCGAACTCGATGCGCAGGTGCCTTTTATCGGCCGCAAGGACGAGATCGGCGGCATGGCCGAGGCGGTGGACGTGTTCCGCCAGAACGCCATGCAGATCGACAAGTTGACCGAGGAAGAGGCCGAGCTACAGGCCCATGCCAATCGCCGGGCGGCAATCATGCAGGAGTTCCAGGCCGAGTTCGATTCCGTCGTCGAAGCGGGCCTCCGCGGTGATTTTTCCGCCCGCGTCACCTCGCGCTTTGCCGATGACGACATTTCGCGCGTCGCCGCCAATATCAATGCGCTGATGGATTCCATCGCCCGTGGCCTTGCCGAAGCCGGCGAAGTGCTTTCAGCCATGGCCCACACCAATCTCACCCGCCGTATGGAGGGGCGCTATCAGGGCGCCTTCGCCCAATTGCGCGACGATACCAATGCGGTGGCCGATTCCCTCGTTGCCATCGTGCGGCGCATTCGCTCGACCTCGGGCGAACTGCGCCTCGCGACCGGGGAAATCCTCTCGGGCACCAATGATCTGTCCGAACGCACCACCAGGCAGGCGGCGACCGTGGAAGAGACCTCGGCCGCCATGGAGCAATTGGCCGGCACCGTCACCGAGAATTCGCGCCGCGCTGAAGCGGCAAGCCTTGATGCGCGCAAGGCCTCTACCGTCGCCGACGAAAGCGAAGCGGTGATGCAGCGGGCGACCGCCGCCATGGCCGATATCGCCAGCTCCTCGCGAAAGATCAGCGACATTGTCGGGCTGATCGATGACATCGCCTTCCAGACCAATCTTCTCGCCCTCAATGCTTCGGTCGAAGCCGCGCGGGCCGGCGAAGTCGGCAAGGGTTTTGCCGTGGTCGCCGTCGAAGTGCGACGCCTTGCCCAATCTGCCGCCAGCGCGGCCGAAGACATCAAGAAGCTGGTGCAGAAAAGTGGGCAGGAGGTCGATGCCGGCACGCGCCTCGTTTCGGAAGCGGCCACGAAACTCCTCGCGATCCGCGATTTCGTGCGCAACAATGCCGGCCAGATCGAGGGCATTTCGGCGGCCAGCCGCGTGCAATCCGGCGCCATTGCCGAGGTCAGCGTCGCCGTCCGGCAAATGGACGAGATGACCCAGCACAATGCCGCGCTCGTCGAAGAAACCAATGCTGCCATCGAGCAGACCGAAATCCAGGCCGGCGAACTCGAACGCCTGATTTCCGCTTTCCGCGTCGAGCGGGATTCTCGTGCCGTGCGGATGCAGGCGGCGGAATAGCCGTCTTTCCCTTGGCCTCGGCTCGCCTATTGGCGGAGGGACAGCACCGTATTGCCGGTTGCACCCACCAGTCTCAGGCCACCATTGGGCAGGCTTTCGAAGCGGCTAACCTCCTCAAGGGCTGCAAGGAACGTCTGTTCCTGTTCCATCAGCCCATCGAGACAGGCCATCATGGTGGCGCCACCGGGCGACAGGGTCAGCCCCTCGCCGGAGAGGCTGAAGCCGCCAAAGAAGCGATTGCACGAGGCATTGCCGTGCATGCTGCCATCAAGGTCGAAGCTGATGGAGGTTTCCGACCCGGCGATGACCGGCTTGCCTGATATCTCCTCGACCTGCCACTCCCCGACCAGCAGGCTCAGCGGATCGCCGCCGCAGCCGACAAGCGCCCGATCGCCGATGGCGACCACGACGGCCTTGGGATGGGGCATGCCCGACATATTATCGGTGCAGATCTTGTCGACGGCAACGAGGGTAAAGGTCTTGTCGCCGGCCATGCCCGAATAGACCTCGATGTCCTCGGCGCGCACCGGTTCGGGTACGGGCTCGAGGCTGAAGGTCTCGCCCTCCATGCTGGAAAAGGTGATCGCCGTGTCGCTGATCTGGACCTGCCAGCCCGGCTCGTTGCCGCGGGCCGTCCAGTTCGCGGCTTCGGCCACTCCGCCCAGCAGCATCAGCGGTGCTACGGCCAAGAGGGCGCCGGTCCTGAAAAAATGATGAAGTCCGTTCGTCATGGGACAACTCTCCAAAATCAGGTTGATGGAAAGGGGGCAGGCGGGCCCGCCCCCCAAACTCACTCGACGATCTGGTCGCCGCCCTCTGGCGTCGTGCTGTCAAAGAGGAAGGACAGGATGATCATGCCCTCTTCGCAGGTGGCGTCGGTACGGCGGGCGAGCACTTCGCCACTGCGCGGCGCGGTATATTCGGCGACCACTTCGCCGAAGGTGTTGCGCTGGATGGCGACCTTCTGCCCCGCCTCGACGGCCTCGTTGAGTTCGACCAACAGTTCGACGAAGCCGCCATGGGTGGTGATAACAGGCGCCATGGCGTCGCCGATGAAAACGCCGCTGTCCTTGCCGGTCCGTCCGATCTCCCCGGCGATGACGCCGTGAAGTTTCAGGACATTCATCGTGCCTTCGACGAACAGCGGGATCATCTCATGGTCGAAAATGCGCGGGCGGCCGATTTCGGGGGTGAAAGAGGGGATGCCGGCATCGATCAGCGCATTGGGCAGGATGCCGGGATAGGCGATGTTGTCGAAGATGTGGTCGATTGGGTAGAGCTCGGCCATGGCCCGCACTTCGGGCAGGTCCATGCGGGCGAGGTGGAAGGATGTTGCGTCCATCCCGGTCGCAGCCGTGTGGAAGTCGATGGCATAGTCGAGATTGTTGCGCAGCAGCCGGTTGAAGACGAGGCCGGCATGGCGTACCGGCGCGTCCGGCGCATTTTCATTGCCGGGGAACAGGCGGTTCATGTCGATCAGGTCCATGCCGCGCCCCGAATTGTGCCAGCGGCGGGTCATGTCCTCGACGGCGGGCCGCGACAGGTCGAACACGGCCAGCACGCTGCCGGACATTTCAGCGGGGTCGAGCTCGGCCAGCACCTTCTGGATGGTGTGAATGGGACTCATCTCGTCCCCGTGCACGCCGCTGATCAGGCCCACCCGCTTGCCCGGCTTTTCGCCCTTGGTCACGGCAACCGACACATACCAGTGCTGCCCGGTGGGCATCTGCACGCCCTGAAAATAGAAAAAGTGCCGGCCAGGCTCCAGCGTTTCGATATCGAGCGCCGAGATCACCTGCTTGCCGCTGATGATGTCGCCGGTAAAAACGGTGCCGCCCTCGGATTTGGGCGTGGCGGCTTCCTGTGCGAGGGCCGAGCTCGTCATCAGGGTCGCCGCAGCGCCGACAGCTCCCAAGGAGGCGATCATGAAATTGCGTCGATCAAAACCCTCTTCGTGATCCCTAGTCATGAACTCTCTCCCGTCTGAAAAGCACAAAGCGATTTCAGCTAATCCAAGAACGGCGGCGCGGGAAAGCGTGGCCCCAGGCTCACTTGCAAATAGGGACATAGAGTAAAGCCGTGGGACGCCAGGCACATCAAAAGTGCCCCGCCCATTCGCTAAGATTGCTTCGAGCAGAAGTGGCTACGAACCGTTTTAGAGGAGCGCGATCTCGTGAAAGGCCTTAATTTCAAACTACTTCTTTCGGCCGTCATAATGGTTGCGGGCTGCGGTTCCGCCACGCTGGCCCAGGATATCGCCCCCATGGTCATGGTGCCCGATCATCCCGGTGGTGTTTCGGTCAATGGCTGCTTCCGCTCCAACGAGACGCTCTTCGGGCCCTATCGGGTGACCTTCTGCTTTGATCGGCGCGGCTCCTTCCAGGTGCGTGGCGGCGGCACCAGTTGCGATGGCCGCATGGACTGGCATACCTCAGGCCGCGATATCTTCATGGACCTGCACCGCACCTCCTGCGGTCGCCGCCAGGCGTGGGAAGCGGCCTCGGTCGATTGTCGTCCGCTGGGCTTCCTCGGCAATATTGGCCGCGTCATCGTCGGCGATACCCCGCGCATCCGGACGCTGCGCTGCACCTATCATCCAACCGTTCCCGGTGTTTCCCGGCGCAATTTCACGGCAACCCGCATTTAGGGCGCTCGGGGGCGAAATGAGCGAAGCGACCGACAGTTCTGCCGATCGCATTCCCAATTACGCGTTCTACCGCTGCGGTGGAAGCCGAACATCAGTTCGAAGCCTGGTTGTCGATCATGCGGCCGCTGGTCGCCATGGAGCCGCGCAGCCCGCGCGACGAAGGCTTTTCGGCCCAGTCGCTGGCTTGGGACATGGGCGCCCTGGCTCTGACACACACAGTCATGCCGGCCCTCGATTTTCGCCGCGACACAGTGCGATTGCGGGCAGATGCGGTGGATCACTGGCTGCTGGTCGCGCCGAAGCGTGGCGTCATGCGCTCGGAGGCGGGGCATCGGGCCGGCGCGGGGCTTTGTTATGTCAGGTCCATGCATCGGGTCAGCGCCGGCTCGACCACCGACTTCGATGCCGTTGCCCTCGTCGTGCCGCGCGACTTCTGCCCGGCCGGAGCGCCTGGCCTTGATGCGCTGCACGAGCGCCATGTCGCTACCGAGCTCGGCGGGCTTCTGGCCGATTATCTGCATTCGCTGCAACGGCAGTTGCCGCGGCTGGGCCCGAGCCATCTGCCCGCGGTCGTTGCCGCCACGCGCGCCATGCTCGTTGCCTGTACCACGCCGGGCAAGGATGCGCTCGCCGAAGCCATGCCGGTTCTGCAGGCGACGCAACTGGAGCGCGCAAAGCTTTTCATCCGGCAGAACCTGTTGTCACCCCGGCTCGGCGTCAGGGATCTCTGTCGCCAATTGGGCATGTCGAGAACCGCGCTCTATCGTCTCTTCGAGCCCCTGGGTGGCGTTGTGCACTATATCCGCGTCGCCCGGCTGCAGGATGCGCATCGCGCCCTCTCCTCGGGCACGACCGTGCGCCCCATTCACGAGATCGCGGCCGAGCGCGGATTTCTCGAACCTTCGGAATTCAGCCGCGCCTTCAAGCGCCACTTTGGCTATAGCCCGAGCGAGGCACGCCACGAGCGACACCTGCCCACGGCCAGCAAGGCCGGCTTCAGGACCATGGTCTCGCCCAGTCTTGGCGAGCTCGTCGGCTCGCTGCGCTAGGCTTCGACTGTGCTGGTCTTGCTCTCGAGCCGTATCACCCGCCAGCCGGTATAGCCGATCAGCAGGGTCATGAGGGGGCTGGCGATGTTGAAGAGGCAGAACGGCAGATAGACCAGGACCGGCACGCCCAGCACCGCCGCCATATAGGCGCCGCAGGAATTCCACGGGATCAGGGGCGAGGTGACGCTGCCGCCGTCGGCGACGGCGCGCGAAAGATTGCTCGAGGCCAGCCCGCGCTTTTTGAACTCGGCGCTGAAAATCCGCGCGGGCAGCACCACAGCCACATATTGATCGCCCGCCACGACATTGAGCCCGAAGGCCGAGCCGACAACCGTGGCGACCAGAGCGCCCGTCGATTTGGCCCGGGCGATGAGCGGGGTCACGAGCTTGAGCAGCAGCCCGAATTCATCGAGCAATGACCCAAAGACCAGCGCGCCAAGAATGAGCCAGATGGTGGGCAGCATGCTCGCCATGCCGCCGCGCGAAAGCAGGCTATCCACCTGTTCGAGGCCGGACCGCGCTTCAAATCCCGTCGCCATCACCTGCCAGCCGGCCTTGATATGCGCGACGATCGGGGGCAGGTCGGGCGCATCGATAAAGCGCAGCACCGCCTCGGACTGGAGGAAAGGCGCAAGGATCGCGGCGGCCAGCGCCGAAGCGGCGATGGCGAGCGAGGCCGGAACCTTGAGCACGGACAGTGCAACGAGCAGCACCACGGGGAGCAGCGTCCACGGCGTGATCACGAAGAGATCGGCAAGAGCGGCAAGTTCGGAATCGATCAATGAGTCGCTGGCCCCGGACGTGCCATCAAAGATTCCGAAGAGGACAAAACCCGCCAAGGCGATGACGAGGGCTGGGCCCGAGCTCCAGGCCTGGGCTCGCAAATGGGTGTGGATGGGCGTGTCCGTCAGTTGCGCGGCAAGGATCGCCGTTTCGGAAAGCGGGGACATTTTTTCCCCCACATAGGCTCCCGAGATCACCGCGCCCGCCGTGATCTCGGCTGAGACGCCGACCATGATGGAGAGGCCGACCAGTCCGACGCCGATGGTCCCGGCCGTCGTCCAGGAGCTGCCAATGCCAAAGGAGATCGCGGCGCAGATGAGAAAGGCGGCCGGATAGAACCATTCCGCACTCACGACCATAATGCCATAGTAGACCAGCGTGGGTATGGTGCCGGCCATGTTCCAGGCCCCGATCAGCGCGCCGATGGCAAAGAGGATGAAGATGGCGCTGACGACCGAGGAGACGCCCTTGCGCCCGGCCTCCGCCACCTCGTCCCAGGAGTGACCATTCTTGAGGACGATGAGGGCGGCGGTGAGCGCTGAAAAGATCAGCGCCACCTGCAGCGGCCCGTCCATGGCATCGTTGCCGAAGAGATAGACCGCCGCCGAAATCAGCACCGCCAGCACGATGAGCGGGATCAGCGCGTCTAGAACGGTCGGCTCCCTTATGCTTCTCGGCGGCGGCGAAGGGTCCATGGTCACCCCCGCGCCAGCCGGTCTTTGGCCGCTCCCCAGCTCCGCACAATCTGGATCAGCCCGAAGAGCGCGATGAGGCCGCCGCCGATCTGCATCAGCAGCAGCGCGCCGGTCATCGGCAGCGCAATGAGGAGGGCGCCGAGGAGGATATAGATCGCGGCGCCCGCGATCGAGGTCCAGATCGGGGGCGCATTCTCGCGGTAGCGGATGAGGATGAAGGCCTCCGTCAGCCCCACGGCAATGGCGCCGAGCCCGATCACCCAGGAGAGAACTTCAGGGGTCAATGCGCCAGCAAGGAAAGGACTGAGCAGCAGCATGATGCCGGCCAGCGCCGCGAGCCCCCCGCGAACGATGCTCAGCCAGAACGGCCAGCTCGATTCAATGCCATAGTTCTGGCTCGCCAGGGCCCCGAGCACGCCATCGACCAGCAATACCGTGCCGCCGACGACCACCACGACCTTGAGCGCATAATCGGGGAGAAACATGGCGACGAGCCCACCGATCAGCAAAAGCGCGCCGCGCAACAGGCTGAATGTCACTGCCCAACGCTTGGAAGACGCCGCCATTTTCTAACTCCTTGCACTTATGTGTCGTTGGGGCCCGCGGGCCGGTTTGTCACACGCTCGGTCTGCTCGCGTTTCAGGGGCCGTCGCCCTCCACGGCGTGCTCGACGATATCGCCCAGGGCGAAGGCCAGAACGAAGATCAGCCAGATGGCGACCAGCGCCACCACCGTGCCCAGCGCGCCGATGGCGATCCCGGCAAGGACGGCAATGCCGTCTTGATTGAGGACCCCCATGCAGATGACGGCAAGTCCGGCCGAGGGAATGAGGTTCATGAACGGCACCGGGGCCATGTTGACCAGCGCCAGGACAATGGCGATCACCGCGATGAAGGGCATGGCGGCCGGCCCCGTCAGTCCGCGCCAGCGCGGCTCGGAAATCCTTGCGACCCAGCGCACGATCATGGCCAGCGCCTCGAGCAGCTTCTTGATGACCTTGAGAGGCAGCGGCATGCGGCCAAACCAGCTGCCAAAGCTCATCGGCCGGCGCAGCAGCATGGAAATGCCGACCGCGAACATGGCGAGAGCCATGAGGAAATTATAGCCGGGTGGGCCGGGCAGGAGGTTGAGGAGCGAAAACAGCATGATCGCCAGCACATGCGAACGCTCCCCCACCATGGCGAGGAGATCGGCGCAGGTCAGGGCGGCATCGGGCCGCCCCGCCCGTTCGCGCAATTGCGCGACGATGACATCGACAATCGGGATGATCGGGTCGTGGTCTCGATCATGATTGCTATCATGATCATGGCTCTCGTCGGTCATGCCGGCACGACCTCCCGTTGAGCCATCCTGACCCGCCTCGCTCATGCCAATGCCTTGGCCTTGAGCGTCTTGAACTCGGCCTCGGAGATCACCCCGTCCTTGAGAAGGCCGCTGGCGCGGGCGATCTGTTCGGCCGGCGAGGTGCCCGCGACATTGCGGATATAGGTTTCCGCCTCCGCCCGCGCTTCCTGGCTCGCCTGCACCTGTCGCTTGCCCATGCCGCCGCCGCGGGTGAGCAGATAGGCAAGCGCCGTCAGCATCGGCAGGAAGATCAGCGCAATCACCCAGATGGCCCGGGCAAACGGACCGATCTCGCGATCCCGGAACAGGTCGACGATGATCTGGAACAGCACGATGAGATAGGTGATGAGGAAGAAGGTCGAGAGGATCAGCCAGAGAAATTCCCAGAAATTGCTAGACATTTTTCACCTCGGATCGGGGTTCTTGCAGATGGTCAGTAGTCCACGGCATCGCGGATGATCGGGCAGGTCATGCAGTGGCCGCCGCCGCGTCCGCGGCCCAGTTCGGAGCCGGAAATGGTGATGACCTCGATGCCGGCCTTGCGCAGCAGCGTGTTGACATAGGTGTTGCGGTCATAGGCGAAGACGACGCCGGGCGAGGCGCAGACGAGGTTGGCGCCGCTGTCCCATTGGGTGCGCTCGCGCGTATAGTCATTGCCTGCCGTCTCGACGACGCGGATCTGGCTCAGCCCCAGGGCCTCGCGCACGGTTTCAACCAGCCCGCCATTGTCCTTTTTCAGCTCCAGCCCGCCATTGCCGTCGGGCCGATAGGAGAAGCACTCGATGGGATTGACGATATCGGGATAGATCAGCACGCAGTCCCGATCGGCAAAGGTGAAGACCGTGTCGAGATGCATGGCGGCGCGCAGTTTCGGCATGGCCGCCACGATGACGCGTTCCACCGCGCCCTTCTCAAAGAGGGTCTTGGCGAGTTGGGCGATGGCCTGGCGCGAGGTGCGCTCGCTCATGCCGATGAGCACATTGCCCTTGCCGATGGGCATGACATCGCCGCCTTCGAGCGTCGAAAGGTCCCATTCCTTGGTCGGGTCGCCCCACCAGACATTCACCTTGCCGGCAAAATCGGGATGGAACTTGTAGATTGAGCTGGTGAGCAGCGTTTCCTCGTGCCGCGCCGGCCAATAGAGCGGGTTAAGCGTCACCCCGCCATAGATCCAGCAGGTGGTGTCGCGCGTGTAGAGCGTGTTGGGCAGCGGGGGCAGGAGATATTCGTTCACCCCGGCAGCGTCACGCACGAGGTTCATGCGCTCCCCGCCGATCGCATCGGGGAATTCGTAGGTGGAAAGGCCCCCGATCAGGGTTTCGGCGAGCTGCCGGTTGGAGAGCCCATCGAGATAGGAACGCACGTCGTCGACGAGATCGGGGCCAACTTTGTTGGGCGCGATCTGGTTGTCGAGAATCCAGGCCCGCGCCTCGGGCAGCGCTACGGTTTCCTCGAGCAGGTTGTGCATCTCCACCACGTCGACGCCGCGCTCGCGCAGCTTGTTCATGAAGTCGAAGTGGTCGCGCTTGGCCACATCGACCCACATCACGTCATCGAAGAGGAGATCGTCGCAGTTGGATGGGGTCAGCCGCTGATGCGCCTTGCCCGGCGCGCAGACCATGACCTTGCGCAATTGGCCGACTTCGGAATGGACGCCAAAACTGGATTCCATGCTTCAAGCTCCTCGATCAGGGGGTAATGGCGCCGGTCAGAAGGCCAATCGTTCCCGCAGCGGCCGCCAAAACGGTGACGCCGAAGATGATCAGTTCGACCGGGGTGAAGAATTTGGCTCGCTGCTCGCGGCGGGCCCAGAAGTAGAGGATCAGCGTTCCGGGCACGAAGAGCACGGCGACCAGCAGCACATATTTCAGCCCAGCGGCCACGAACATGAAGAGCGTATAGACGACGGCGATCCAGGCGATGACCTGGTCCATTCCGCGTTCGCTGTCGTCGGCGCCATAGCCGATGCCGCGACGGGCCACGATCACGCCATAGCCGGCCACAAGCAGATAGGGCAGCAGCGCGGTAACGCTGGTCATATCGAGCATGAAGTTGAAGGCGTCGGCCGACCAATAGGTCGAGATGACGAAGAGCGAGACCACGATATTGGTCAGCCAGAGCGCATTGGCGGGCACGCCATTGCCGTTCTGCGCCGCGAACATTTTTGGCATGTCGGCGGATTTGGCGGCGGCGAACATCACCTCGGCGCAAATCAGCGACCAGGCAAGATAGGCCCCGAGCACCGAAACCAGCACGCCGATGGAAATGAAGATGGCGCCCCAATGGCCCACGACCAGTTCGAGGGCACCGGCGAGGGAAGGATTGGCTACCCCGGCAATGGCGGCGCGCGGCGCGGTTGCAAAGGGCAGGAGGGTTACCGCGACCATGAGCCCGGTGACGGCGACAAAGCCGAGCACCGTGGCGCTGCCGACATCCTCGCGCTTCTTGGCAAAGCGCGAATAAACGCTCGCCCCTTCGATGCCGAGAAAGACGAAGACGGTGATGAGCATGGTGTCGCGCACCTGCGCCACAAGGCTCTTTTCGGGCATGTCGAGCCCGCCGAAGAAGTTCTCGGAGAACTGGGAATAGTTGAAGAAGAAGATGAAGATCAGGATCGCGGCCACGATGGGCACGATCTTGGCGATGGTCACCACGGTATTGATGAAGGCGGCCTGTTCGACGCCGCGCAGGATCATGAAGTGGAAGGCCCAGATGCCGAGCAGCGACACGATGATGGCAATCGGGCTGCTGCCGTCGCCAAAGAGTTCGGGGAAGAAACGTCCCAGGGTCGAGCCTATGAGAACCCAGTAAAAGACGTTGCCGAGACAGCTTCCGAGCCAATAGCCGAAGGCGGAGAGGAAGCCCATATAGTCGCCGAAACCGGCCTTGGCATAGGCAAAGACGCCGGAGTCGATGTCGGGTCTTCTCGTCGCCAGCGACTGGAAAACCCGGGCCAGCATATACATGCCGGTGCCGGCAATGGCCCAGGCGATGATGGCGCCAAAGGGGCCTGTTGCGGTGGCGAAACGGCCCGGCAGGTTGAAGATACCGGCTCCGACCATGGACCCTATGACCATCGCCGTCAGCGCAAAGAGCGATAGTTTCCCCTTGTCAGCCACTGCCATATTGCCGCGCTCCCCTAACAGGCTCCAACAAAAGACAAATCCGCTTTGGAGCCAGTTGAGGCTACCGCTCGCAAGGGCGTGAGGAGAATGGCATGGCGTCCCCGCACTAGGCTGGGTGTCCCGCCGGTTAACTTTCGTTGCGCACTGATATTGCGGCGGAGCTTTTCGGATTTTTGCGTTGGGGGGCGGGGTGCCTGGGGACGCCTGTCTTGCCGCCTCGATGATGACGCGCCCCGCGCACTCGCGCGACGGCGCATTGCTGCCGGCCTCATTCGGGCAGGGCGACGGCCCTCGAACTAAACCCAAACAATTCCGTCAACAGATAAGTAATTGCACGACTTGTCTGCCAATCCAGGTTCTTGGCAATGCGTCCATCTTTTCGGATTCCATGTTCATGTGGCGTTGTCCGGCTTTTCGTCTGTGATAACGTCAGTCAAATCGGAAATTACTATTTTGGAATCTCGAGGCCGCGGCCGAGCCTGCTGGCAACGACATGGGTTTGGCGCCATCGGCAAGCGAGCGATCCGCGCCTGATAGGGAGGTCTCATGATGATAAAGACACTAGTCCGGTTGGCCATTGCGGCGTTTGCCGTCCTGGTGCTGTCGCTGCCCGCCCTGGCCCAGATGCATGGGCCGGCGGTCACCGTCGCCAATGTCAATCTGCGCAATGGGCCGGGCACCAATCATGCGGTGGTCCGCGTCGTGCGCTCAGGCGAAGACGTGACGATCGTGCGCTGTGAACGCAACTGGTGCCTCGTCAATGCCGGGCGCGATACCGGCTGGCTGGCGCAGAACTATGTGATGCGCGTCATCGCCGCGCCGCCCCCGACGCTCTGGCCCGATTTCGACTTCGATACCGGCCCGACGCGCGTGTGTTTCTACGATCGTCCCAATTTCCGCGGCGACAGTTTCTGCCTGCGGCCCGGCAACGGCAATGACGACCTCGGCAACTGGCGCAACCGGATCGCTTCGGTCGCCATGCGCGGCGGCCAGAGCAGTTCGCTCAGCGTCGACCTTTGCACGGCCCGTAACTTCCGCAACTGCACATCGGTGCGCGACGACATGCCCAATGTGAGCCGCCACCTGCAGGGCGCCATCGCTTCGGTCAAGGTCTGGTAGGCCAGAGCAGCCGCCGGTCCCATCCACCAAAAGATCACGGGTGCGATCCCTCCACCCGTGATTTTTATGCCCGTCCGGGACCTCGGGCGCAGTTGGGACGGCCAGCCGCTTAATGGGACGGTGAGCGATTGTTGGCTCTGGCTACCGGGATAAACTTCTGATCCCGGAAGTCTCAGGAGCTCTGTGCGTCATGGCTGCCTCTAAAACCAAGTCCCTGGTTTCGTTACTGTTTGTCGGCCCGGCTGTTGCGGCTATCGCACTTCTGGCGGCGGCGCCGGCTGCGTTCGCGCAAGCGGCGCGCACCCCGGTCGTGTTCGAGAATGTCATGATTTTTGATGGCCAGTCGGATGCGCTGAGCGGCCCGTCCAATGTCCTCGTCAAGGATGGCAAGATCGCCGGTATTTCGACCACGGACATCAGCGAAGACGGCGCGACGGTGATCGATGGCGAGGGCAAGGTCCTGATGCCTGGCCTCATCGACGCGCATTGGCACACCATGCTCATCGGGGTCACGCCCGATACCGGGCTTGCCGATATGGGCTATACGCACCTGATTGCCGGCGTCGAGGCGACCGCCACGCTGATGCGCGGCTTTACCACCGTGCGCGACCTTGGCGGGCCGGCCTTCGGGCTCAAGAAGATCATCGACCAGGGCCTCATTCCCGGCCCCCGCATCTATCCCTCCGGCGCCATTCTCACCGTCACCAGCGGCCATGGCGATTTCCGCACCTTTGCCGATCTGCCACGCAGGCCGGGTGTGTTGACCCCCATGGAAGAGGCCGGCATGTCCATGGTCACCGATACGCCCGACGAGGTGCGCATCCGCGCCCGCGAGCAATTGATGCAGGGCGCTTCCCAGATCAAGTTGACGGCCGGCGGCGGGGTGGCCTCACCCTTCAGCCCGCTCGATGTTTCCACCTTTACCAGTGCCGAGATCGTGGCCGCCGTCGAGGCCGCAGCCAACTGGGGCACCTATGTCGGGGTGCACGCCTATACGCCGCAGGCGGTGCAGACCGCGATCAATTCGGGCGTAAAAGTCATCGAGCACGCGCATCTGATCGACGACGAAACCGCGCAGATGATGGCCGACAAGGGCATCTGGCTCAGCACCCAGCCCTTTACCGAACAGATGGGCGCAGGCCTGCCGCCGTCCTCGCTCGACAAGTTCCACGAGGTGCTGCATGGCACGACCAACATCTACGGTTTTGCCAAGAAGTATAACATCAAGACCGCCTGGGGGACGGACATCCTGTTCTCGCCCATTCTGGCGCGCGGCCAGAATGCCATGCTGGTCAACATGCTCGAATGGTACACCGCGGCAGAAGCCCTGAAGATGGCCACTGGCACCAATGGCGAGCTGCTCCTCCTCTCGGGCGAACGCAATCCCTATCCCGGCCGCATTGGTCTCATCGAGGAGGGTGCCTATGCCGACCTGCTGCTCGTTGATGGCAATCCGCTCGAAGACTTGAGCCTTGTCGGCAATCCCGAAAAGAACTTCCTCATCATCATGAAGGACGGGGTCATCTACAAGGATATTACCGGCGAAGCGGAATAGGCATCGTCCGGAACGAAGAGGGTTTCACCCATTCGCGCGTTTGCGAGGCTCAAGGTCCACAGTCTGTTAACCGACAGGGGCAAACGCGCGATGACGGATCGCCTAGATAGGAACACAGGGACAAGGTCTGGGACGGAATGCACATCCGTTTCGACAAGTATCTGATATTGTCAGTCAGCAAATTGCCTGTCTCGGGCCATTCGAGACAAGCAGTTTGCGGGCGGCGGCAATATCTGGATAAAACTCTAACGTAGTCATTCTGCCTTTTTGGCTTTTTCAACTGCTCGTTCGGGATTAGATTGGTCGGCGATAGCAGCCGTCGCCAACGCCCAAGGAGCGTTCGAGAACCCGAGGGCACATTGGCCGCTCCCCGGCGACGACTATCCAAACCCCTGAAGCGCCTCGTTTTCGGCGCTTTGGCTTCTTGCCTTTGATTGCGTGTTTGGCCCGTCCGCTTACCGCTGTGGCCAGTCCCCCTTCGGGACAGACAGGTCGCTTTGGCGCGGTTCCGTGGCCAGCAGTTTTCCGCCTTCCCAGAAGGCCGGAGAACTCTGAGGGGGAGCGTCAGAATGTACCATGCGTCGAGTATTCGTCCACGTTACCAGCCCACCGGACCGCTGATAGATACGCCGGATGACGAAGCTATAGGTCTGAGACCTATAGATTTTTCTACAAATGAAGTGTGCGAGGAAGATCGGTTCGACGCCTGGCGCGACGTCCATTCCGCCGCCTTCGATCTCATTCCCAGCCAGCCCAGCCGAAATTTTCGCGCCCGGCATCGCACCTGGGATCTGGGGAGCATGGCTTTCCAGACAGTCGAAACCGACAGCCTCCGTTTTGCCAGCCTTGCCGAACAATCCAAGCGCGATCCGCTCGATCACTGGGTGGTTTCGCTTTTCGTCACCGGGCGCTGCACCATCGAAGGGGCACGGGTCCTCCTCGAAAATATCGCGGGAATTCCGCAGCTTACCTCCCTTGCCGATCCCTTCCATGGCCAGGTCACGGCCGGCAAGGCGCACCTGCTCTATATTCCGCGCGATACCTGCCGGGACACCGCCCACCTCCTCGACGCCGCCTCGATAACCCTGCTGCAAGACGGTATGGGCGGGATTTTTGCCGACTATATGCTGAGCCTTGAAAGTCGGATGCCGCAGTTGCAGCAGGGCGACCTGTCTGAGCTTGTCGCCGCCACGCGTGCGCTGCTTCTGGCGGCCATCGCGCCCTCGCCGGATCGGCTCGAAGAGGCCGGCGCCATGATCAACCACGCCCTGCTCGAACGCGCCCGGCAATGCGTACAGGACAATCTGCAAAATCCGGCGCTCGATGTGAATTTCATCCTGCGCGGATTGGGTGTGTCCCGTTCCCGCCTCTATCGCCTGTTCGAAGCCTCGGGCGGCATCATGCACTATATCCAGAAGCGTCGCCTCCTGGCCGCGCACAAGGTCCTCGCTGATCCTTTGAGCGGGCGACGCATCTTCGAGGTCGCGGAGGATTTCTGCTTCAACGACGCCGCGGAATTCAGCCGCGCCTTCCGGCGTGAATTTGCCTACAGCCCCTCTGATGTAAGGGCGAACAGGCAGCACCCCGTGGCCGATCGCGCCCAAGGGAACCCCTATGCTAAAGACCTGACCGATCTCCTCAAGCGCATGCAGAGCTGAGCGTCATTCGTTGTTCCTGCAAGGCTGCTAGAGGGTAGATGACGGAGTGGCGAGGCCACTCCGTGTCACGCGCATGTCATTGTCCCTCGCTAGAACCAGCTCATTCGAATGAGTTGGAACAATGCGGAATCAAGGCCATTCCTGGGAGGAAACCCGGGACCGGATCAGTGAAGAAATCACCTCGGGTCGTCTCGCGCCAGACACGCGACTGCCCTCGGAACCCGAACTTTGCCTGCTCTACGGCACGCGGCGCCATTCGCTGCGCAAGGCGCTTGCGGCGCTTGTCGGCGAGGGCAAGTTGCGCGTGGAACATGGTCGCGGCACCTTCGTCGAACGTGCTCCGCTCCTCAATTATGTGATCGGTTCGCGCACCCGCTTTCGCGAAAACCTGATGTCGCAGGGCCTGACGGCCTCGGGCGAAACGCTGGCCGAAATGACCATCCCGGCGAGCAAGCGCGTTGCCTCGGCATTGCAGATTGCGGCCGAGGCGCAGGTCTTTGCCCGCTCCTGGCGCGGCTTTGCCAACGATCTGCCGATCAGCATCGGTTGGGCCTATCACGAGGTTGAGCGGTTCCCGGATTTGCCGGAGCGGCGGCGCGAGCTGACCTCGATCACCAAGGTCTACCATTCCTACGGCATCACCGATTACCGGCGCCTGCGCACCACCGTTTTCACGCGCCTCGCCTCGGAAAGCGAAGCAGGCATGCTGATGCTCCGGCAGGGCCAGTCCGTGTTGGTGGTGCAAAAGGTCGATGCGGATCTCGATGGAAAACCCATCGGTTTTTCCGAGGCCGTGTGGGCCGGCGACCGGGTGCAATTCACCTTCGAGACCGATCAGCCGACCGTGCTGACTACCGAGAGAAGCAATGATGTTTAACGAGACAACCTCCGGCGGCTCCGACCACGCCGCGACGCTGGGCGTTCTGGCGCGGGCCCGGCCCGAACGGTTGAAGCAGCTTGCCGAAACCCTGCTCGATGCCATGGGCGAGATTGCCGTCCTGACCAATCGGACAGGGCTCGTCATGGTGCCGATGCGCGACACGGTCGAAAATGTCGATTTCCACCTCGGCGAGGTGCTGGTCAGCGAAGCCCATATCGCCGATGCCGCCGGCCATGTCGGCTATGGCATGGTCACTGGCCGCGATCTCGAACGCGCCATGGCGATGGCTGTCGTCGACCTGCGGATCGCTACGGTTGGCGAAGAACCGGCAACGACTGGCTTTCTCACCGAAGAGCGCGCGCATCAGGCAGAAGCAGACACCGCCCGCATGCGGCAGGTTGAAGCCACCCGCGTCGAAATGGAGACGTTCTGATGCTGACCGTTGCTCCTCCCGATGCTTTTGAACTGCGCACCAATGGCACTTTCGAAGCGCTGATGTGGGCGCTGTCGCGTCCCGGCGATAGCAGAGACATGCCAGAGGCTGGCCTTGCGCCTGTCATCGAAGCGCTGGTCGATCTTGAATGCGCGGTTTTTGCCGACGCGCCGGACCTCCGTGCCGAAGTGGCGGCGACCGGCGCGCTGCTGGTCGACGATTTCTCGCAGGCCGACCATGTGTTCCTGTCCTCGCTGGAAGGCCTCGAAGCCCGGCTGGCGAGCCTGCGCTGTGGCAGCGCGCTTTATCCCGATGATGGGGCGACGCTGGTGGCCGTGGCGCGGCATGGCACTGGACCGCGACTTCGTCTTTCCGGGCCCGGCATTGATGGCGTCACCGAAATAAGTCTCGGCGTGTCGCCGGGTTTCTGGGCGCTGCGCGACATGCTCTGCGCCTATCCCGAAGGCTTTGACGTCTTTTTCGTTGATGGCCGTTCGGTGATCGGCATTCCGCGCTCGACCAAGGTGGAGGTTCTCTAGAATGGCCTATGTCGCAACCCGCGGTGGCGAAAAGGCCATCGAACAGGCCGAGCGCCTTTTCCGGCAGGATCTGGGGACGATCGACGCGACGCGCGTCGAGACAATCCAGCAGACCATGCCCTATCTGATCGACCGCGTGATGGGCGAAGCCTCGCTCTATAGCGAGGAACTGGCTGCACTGGCGCTGGCGCAGACCGGCGGCGAACTGTCGGAAGCCGTGCTGGTGCTGCGCGCCTGGCGCACGACGCAGCCGCGCATCGCCATCTCCCGGCCCGTGCAGCAAGACGAAATTCTTACGCAGCGCCGTATTTCGGCGGCGTTCAAGGACATTCCCGGCGGACAGATCCTGGGGCCAACGCTCGACTATTCCCACCGTGTGCTGGCGACCGACGTGCTCGAAGGCAAGCCCTATGCGCCGCCAGCGGTGGAAGCCGCAGCGCGACCTGCGCCAGCGCATCAGCCATCCCTCGCCGATTGGCAGCGTCAGCAGGGCCTCGTCGCGCCCTCCAACGAACCAAAAATAGCCCGCGAAGATATTCCCGACCTGACGCGCGAACCCCTGCTGTTTCCGGCCTCGCGGGCGCATCGTCTGCAAAGCCTTGCCCGTGCCGAAACCGGCGGCGTCCTTGCCCTCGGCTATTCGGCCATGCGCGGCTATGGCAATGCTCATCCGACGGTCAATGAACTGCGCTTGGGCGAAGCCGAAGTCGTGGTGCGCCATCCCCGCGGCACCGAGTTTTCCGCCGGGCGCGTGCGCGTCAGCCAGGCCGAAGTAACGTCCAAGGAAAAGGGCGGGTTTCTGGAACTGGGCTTTGCCGCCACGTTTGGCTGGAACGAGGTGAAGGTGATCGCGGCGGCAACGCTCGATCTCAATTCGGCCGAAGCCCCGGTCGGCTCGCCGGTCCACGAAGAATTCTATCTCTATCACACCGAAAGTGTCGAAGCCTCGGGCTTCTGCATCCACTTCAAGCTGCCGCACTACGTCACCTTCCAGTCCGTGCTCGACGCGATGCGCGACGCCAAGGCGAAGCAAGCGGCAAGCGCCATGCCGGCCGAAACACGCCAGACGGAGCCCGCAGAATGAGCCTTTCATCCCTGACAAAACCCTGGGCGGCCACCAGCTACGGTTTTCTCGATGC
>NZ_JBEVLL010000240.1:0-9823 GCF_040509215.1 Devosia sp. | reverse complement strand
AGGCCATATTGCCCCTGCGCCCGCTTGTCCTTAAGCGCCCGCAAGAATCCCCGCGGCGCCGGCTGGTCATGGGCCTGCGCCACAACCTCGGCCCATGGCCGCATCGACTTCGCCGCCGCGATTTCCTCGCGCTTATAGGCTTCAATTTGCTTGAGAATATCGGTCATTGCGCTCGTCCGTTCGAAACCGCCACGAGGCGGGCGAGTGTGTCTTTTGCCTTGCCGCTGTCGATCGTCGCGCGGGCCAGGGCGATACCATCTTCTATTGTGGTCACCTTGTCAGCAACCAGCAGCGCGGCGCCGGCATTGAGCAGCACCGTATCACGATAGGCGCCCGGCGCCCCATCAAACAGCGCAATCATCGCCGCCGCATTGTCCGCCGGCTCGCCGCCAAGCAGCCCCTTCGGATCGGTGACGCTGAGCCCCACCTGCTCGGGATGCAGCTCAAAGCTGCGCAGGTCACCATTGGCAATCTGCGCCACAAAATTCGGTCCCGAAGTGGAGAGCTCATCGAGCCCCTCGCTCGAATGCACAACCCAGGCTTTTATGGCGCGATTTGCCAGCAGCGCTGCGGCCACCGGCTCCACCCATTGCTGGGAATAGACGCCCAGCAGATAGCGCCGCACGCCTGCCGGATTGGATTGCGGCCCGAGGAGGTTGAACAGCGTCCGCACGCCCATTTCGCCGCGCGCCGGCCCCACATGGCGCATGGCCGGGTGATGGCTGGGTGCAAACATGAAGCCGATACCGGCCTGGGCAATCGTGCTGCCGATTTCGTCCGGCGTCAGATCGAGCTTCACGCCAAGCGCCTCAAGCACCTGCGAGGCTCCCGAGCGCGACGACAGCGCCTTGTTGCCATGCTTGGCCACAGGCACGCCGGCGGCAGCAACGACAAGCGAGGTGGTGGTGGAGATATTGAGGCTCCCAACGCCATCGCCACCAGTCCCGACAATATCGATCGCCCCTTCGGGCGCCACGACGGGAACCATCTGCTCGCGCAGGATCGACACCGCCGCGGCAATCTCGCCAACGCTCTCGCCCTTGACGCGCATCCCCATCAGGAATGCGCCGATCTGGGCCTGCGTCGCTTCCCCGGCCATGATGATGCGCATCACCGAGCGCATCTCTTCGCCCGTCAGGTCGCGCCCTTCGGAAATCTTGTGGAGGGCCTGCTTGATATCCATCACGCCGCCCTCTGTCCGTTGAAGTCACGGGCAATGTTCAGAAAATTCTGCAGCAGCGCATGGCCATTCTCGCTGGCGATGCTTTCCGGATGAAACTGCACCCCATGCAGCGGCAGCGTCTTGTGCTGCATGCCCATGATCAGCCCATCGTCAGTCGTCGCCGTCACTTCCAGCACGTCCGGCAGCGTCTCTGCCTTGACGATCAGCGAGTGATACCGGGTCGCCTCGAACCCGGCATTCAACCCCCGGAAAATACCCTTCCCGGTATGGTTGATCTTGCTGGTCTTGCCATGCACCAGATGCGGCGCGCGAATGACATCGCCGCCCAGCGCCTGGCCCATGGCCTGATGCCCAAGGCACACGCCCAGCATCGGAATCTGCCCCTTGAACCGGTCGATCACGGCAAGGCAAATCCCCGCCTCGGTCGGCGTGCACGGCCCGGGTGATAGCACGATCGCCTCCGGCGCCATGGCGGCAATTTCTTCAAGGGTAATCTTGTCATTGCGGCGCACGGTCATCGTGGCGCCGAGTTCGCCCAGGAAATGGACGAGATTGTAGGTAAAGCTATCGTAGTTATCGATGACGAGGGTCTTGGTCATTGGGCCTGTCCTCAAGAGTGGGTTCTGGTGAAAGCGTTCAGAACCAACCCCGCCATCGCAAAATGTCGTTACGCACGTTCACTGTCCCACTCCCGCTTCGCCGGCATAGCGTAGCGCTTCTTCTGCCGCGCTGAAAAGGGCACGCGCCTTGTTCTCGCATTCGAGCTGTTCGAGCTCGCGCTGGCTGTCGGCGACGATCCCGGCGCCCGACTGCACATAGAGCTTGCCGTCTTTGACGATCCCGGTACGCAGCACGATGCAGGTATCCATGGTCCCATCGGCACCAAAATACCCGACGCAACCGCCATAGATCCCGCGCCGCGACTTTTCGAGCTCGTCGATGATCTCCATCGCCCGCACTTTCGGTGCCCCCGAGACCGTACCGGCCGGGAACCCAGCCGACAGCGCATCCACAAAGTCATATTGCGGATCAAGCTTGCCAACGACATTCGAGACGATGTGCATCACGTGCGAATAATATTCGAGGAAGAACTTATCGGTCACCTTCACCGAACCCGTCTCCGCCACGCGACCCACATCATTGCGCCCAAGATCGAGCAGCATCAGGTGCTCAGCCAATTCCTTGGGATCGCTCAGCAGCTCCGCCGCCAATTCCTGATCCCGCGTCGGCGTCGCCCCTCGCTTGCGGGTGCCGGCGATCGGCCGAATGGTCACTTCGCCATTCTGCACCCGAACCAGAATTTCCGGGCTCGACCCGGCCACGGCAAAATCCCCGAAATCGAGGAAATACATGTAGGGGCTGGGATTGGTCCGGCGCAGCGCCCGATAAAGCGCCGTCGGCGGCAGCGTGAAATCGGCCGAAAACCGCTGGCTCAACACCACCTGGAAAATATCGCCCGCGGCGATGTAGTCCTTCGCCCGGGCAACCATCTCGAAATATTCGTCACGAGACGTGTTGCTGGTCACCTCGATGGATTCGAGATCGGGCAGGGCAGGGGTGGCCGGCAGCGCTCGCCCGAGCCGGGCAATCGCATCGTCGATCCGCGCTTCCGCCGCTTCCAGCGCCTGCGGCGCCGAAACTCCGGCTTTCACATAAACCGGCGCCGTCAGATAAAGCTCGTCCTTGACCGTATCGAAGATCGCCAGCAGCGACGGCCGCATCAGCACCGCTTCCGGCGTTTTGAGATCGTCCGGATTGGCGTTCGGCAGCACTTCCATGTACCGGACCATCTCATAGCCGAGATAGCCATAAATCCCCGCCGACTGCGGCGGCAGCCCTGGCGGCACCTCGATCTGGCTTTCCGCCACCAGCCCACGCAGTGCGTCGAGCGGCTTGGCGTCCATCATCTCGAAGGCATTCGGATCAAGCTGAGCCTGTCGGTTGACGCTCGCCGTGCCGTCCTCGACCCGAACGATCAGATCCGGCAGGAGCCCGATGATCGAATAGCGCCCGCGGGTCGTCCCGTCCTGCACGCTTTCGAGCAGGAACGAATGGGTCCGTTCCTGCGCCAGCTTGAGATAGGTCCCGATAGGCGTTTCGAGATCGGCCACGATGCGACGCCAGACGATCTGCGATTTGCCGGCTTCATATTGCTCTGCAAAACGCGTGGAAAAATCGTCGCCCATCGTGGTCTCTATGGTTAGTGGGGAAGCGGCCCTGTTACTGGCCGTAGTTGAGAGTGAGCAGTTGCGTCAGCGCCTGCTGGTTGATCCGCAGCCCCGCATCGTCGCGGATGGCACCGACGAAGTCTGCATAGACCCCGCCCTGTGCTTCGTTCTGCAGGTTGTCGGCAGCGGCGGTTTCGAGCGGTTCGGTCGGCACGGTGTTGTCGACCACCTCGAAGACGATGAACTCGCCCGAGCTGCTCACCACCGAGCCCTTGTGCTCCGGCCCGCCGTTGAACGCGGCCTGTGCCATCACATTGTCGACGCTGCCGTCATCCGAGCCAAAGCGCGAGAAGGGCGCCGAAAGCTGCGGGAAGAGGTTGAGCGAGAGGGCCAGGTCCGCCAGCGGCGTGCCGTCCTTGAGCTGAGCAACGATTTCCTCGCTCTCGGCCAGCAGCGCATTGTTGGTGCGCTCGGCAATCAGCGTTGCCGTCAGGTCTTCACGCACTTCGTCGAGCGTCTGGTCGCGTGCCGGCAGCACTTCTGCGAGGTCGAAGAAGAGATGTGCATTGCCCGCCAGCGGGATCGACGGCGTCAATTGGCCAGCGGTCGCCTTGAAAATCGCCTGGCTCACCTTGGTGCGTTCTTCCGCCTGCAGGTTAGGCAGGATTTCAAGCTGGTTGCCGCCCGACGTGACATCGGCCTCATAGAGGTCGAGCCCAAAGCGCTCGGCGATTTCCGGCAGCGGCCGGAAGGCAGCGCGCAGTTCTTCGATCTGGTCGAGAATGTCGTTGATGTCATTGCGGGCCGCAGCCATCGACAGCGAGGTCACGATCTGTGCCCGCGCTTCTTCCAGCGTCGGCTGGCCGGTGGCTTCGATGGCAGCGACATGCACGGCGCGCTTGCCGGTCACACCGTCGATCAGCGTCACGCCGCCCTGCTCGAGCCCAAAGGCCGCCGTGGCAAGCGAAGTGTCGGTCACCTGCGCCTGCGTCAGCGTACCAAGGCTCGTCGCCGTCAGGCCGTTCTCGGTCAGCAGCGTGGCAAAATCCTTGCCTTCGGCGAGGCCGGCTTCGAAAGCGGCCTGTTGATCGGCGTTGAGCACGACCTGCTCGATAGTGCGCTTCTCCGGCACGGTCAGCGTGCCCTTGATGCGCTCATACTCGGCAGCAATCGCGTCTTCTTCGATGGTCTTGGTTGCCGCGAGCGAAGCCAGCGACAGGTCCAGCATCTGCACCCGGCGCGTCTCGACGGTGCGATATTCGGCCTGGTGCTCGGTCAGGTAAGCGACAAGCTCTTCCTCGGTCGGGGCAGCCGGTGTCTCGATATTGGCATCGGTCAGCGTGATATAGTCGATCGTGCGCTGCGTGCCGGCATAATCATTGATCAGGCCCTGGGCCACATCGGGCAGGGTCTTGTCGGCGAAAAGCGCGCCGACGAGCTGCTCGCGCTTGGCTTCCGTGCCGCGCGTTTCGAAATATTCGGACTCGGTCCAGCCGCTCGCCTGCAACACCTGCGTGAAGATCGAAGGGTCGAAATTGCCCAGCGTGCCCTGGAAGGACGGGTCGGCGCGCAGCATCTGCCCCAGCTTGTCGTCGGAAACGCCGAGCCCAAGCTGGTTGGCCAGCACGTTCATGGCCTCGCCCTGCGAAATGTTCAGCAGCACATAGGTCGGCAGGCCCATGGCTTCGGCTTCCGCAACGGTCGGTATGCGGCCGATCTGATTGGCCAGATTGTTCGCCTGGGTCTGATAAGCCCGCAGGAATTCACGCGATGTAATTTCCTGGTCGCCTACGCGTGCCACGGTATTGCTGCCGAGATCGGTGATCACATTGTTGATACCGAAGCCGGCTACGCCTACGAGCAAAAACGCCCCCAGGATTTTCCCTGGCCAGGATTTTGCAAAGCCGCGCAAACCATCGAGCATTTCGAACGTTCCAGTTTTAGGGTCTGAGGCTTTACCGACAGGGTCGCCTGAGACTAGTAAGACTTTCCGACTGCCGGGGTTAGGGCAAAGCCCACTTTGGCGCAAGAGGCAGGAGTACCAAGATTGACTACCATCTCACCGCTGATCGCCGGGAATTGGAAGATGAACGGGGTGTCTCAGTCGCTCGATGAGCTGACTGAACTGGCCAATTTGCTCACGACCGGCGAGGCTCCACGCGCTGTCGTCGTCATCTGCCCGCCGGCTACTCTCGTTGCCGCTGTTGCGGCACAGGGCGCTTCAAGCGGTATCATGGCCGGTGGCCAGGATTGCCACCCCAATGCCTCCGGCGCCCATACCGGCGACATTTCCGCCTATATGCTGGCCGATGCCGGTGCCCAGTTTGTCATCGTTGGCCACTCAGAGCGCCGCGCCGATTACGCTGAAACCGACGATCAGGTTCGCGCCAAGGCCGAAGCTGCCATCGGTGCCGGTTTGAAGCCGATCATCTGCGTCGGCGAAAGCGAAGCCCAGCGCGATGCGGGCGAGGCCGAATCCATCGTTGCCGCCCAGCTCGCCGCCTCGATTCCCGATGGTGCCAGCCAGCACGAAGTCATCATTGCCTATGAACCCATCTGGGCCATCGGTACCGGCCGTACCCCCAGCAATGACGATATCGCCCAGATGCATGCCAGCATCCGCGCCCGCCTCGTCGAACGCTTCGGTCCGCGCGGCGAGGAATTCCGCATTCTCTATGGTGGTTCGCTCAAGCCCGTGAACGCGCGGGAAATTCTTGCGGTTGAGAACGTCAATGGCGGTCTCGTCGGCGGCGCCAGCCTCTTGGCAAAAGACTTTTACACCATTATCTCCGCGGTATGAGTGAACGGCATAGGTCGTTGTCGCGAATTTCGTGGCAACGGTCTGGCCTTTGCCGTTTTAGGCGTGTATGACGCCGCATCCTTTCTGACTGACGCGAAGACCAAGACCTCATGGCGAACGTCCTTATTGTTGTCTATCTGCTGATCGTTGTGGCCCTTATCGGCGTCATCCTGATCCAGCGCTCCGAAGGCGGCGCGCTTGGCATCGGTGGTGGCGGCGGCGGCGGCCTCATGACGGCGCGTGGTTCGGCAAACCTCTTGACCCGCACCACGGCGATCCTGGCAACCCTGTTCTTCGCCACGGCCATTGGCCTCACCATCCTCAACGAATTTGATCGCGGCACTTCGAGCATTCTCGATCGCGCCACGACGACCGATGAAGATGGCGCAGCCCCCTCGAACGTTCTTGATGCGCTGAACGCGCTGCAGGGCGACTCGACCTCTGATCTCCCGGTTCCTGCTGACGCCCAGGCTCCTGCAACGACGCCCGCTCCGGCGACGACTCCTGCAGCTCCTGCGCCAGCCGTTGCGCCGACCAGCGATCTGCCGGTTCCCGCCGCGACCCCCGAGGCCCCGTCTGAAACGGCCCCGGAGACTCCGGCCCCCGCGGCTGATACGCAAACGCCGGCTACGACAACCGGTAACTAAAGCGCCGAAAGGCGACCGCCGAAAAAGGGGATGGAAACATCCCCTTCTTCTTTTTGTGTGGACCGCATCTTGTGGCTCCACGAATCGTTCATGATGCGCTTATGGTGATTGCCCATGGCTCGGTACGTTTTCATCACCGGAGGCGTGGTTTCCTCCCTTGGCAAAGGTTTGGCTTCAGCGGCGCTCGGCGCAGTGCTGCAGGCACGCGGCTATAAGGTCCGCCTGAGGAAGCTCGACCCCTATCTCAACATTGACCCCGGTACGATGTCGCCGACCCAGCACGGCGAGGTCTTCGTGACCGACGACGGCGCTGAGACCGACCTCGACCTCGGCCACTACGAACGCTTCACTGGCCGCGCGGCCAACAAGCGCGACAACATCACCTCGGGCCGTATTTATTCCGACCTGCTCAGCAAAGAGCGCAAGGGCGAATTCCTCGGCGCGACCGTGCAGGTCATTCCGCACGTCACCGACTCGATCAAGAATTTCGTCCTCGAAGGCAATGAGGACTACGATTTCGTCCTCGTCGAAATCGGCGGCACCGTCGGCGATATTGAGGGCCTGCCGTTCTTCGAAGCTATCCGCCAGCTCGGCAACGAACTGCCGCGCAACCACGCCGCTTATCTCCACCTCACGCTGATGCCGTATATTCCCTCGGCCGGTGAGCTGAAGACCAAGCCGACCCAGCATTCGGTCAAGGAGCTCCGCTCCATCGGCATCGCCCCCGACGTGCTGCTGGTCCGTTGCGATCGTCCGATTCCGGAAGGCGAAAAGAAGAAGCTCTCGCTCTTCTGCAACGTTCGCGAATCCGCCGTCATCCAGGGCCTCGACGTCGCCTCGATCTATGATGTGCCCGTCGCCTATCACCACGAAGGCCTCGACCGCGAAATCCTCGCTGCCCTCGGCATCACCGACGCGCCCGAGCCGGACATGACCGCCTGGGACGAAGTGTCCCGCCGCTATCACAACCCCGAAGGCGAAGTGAACATCGCCATCGTGGGCAAATATACCGGCCTCAAGGACGCCTATAAGTCGCTCTCGGAAGCCCTGACTCACGGCGGCATCGCCAACAAGGTCAAGGTCAATCTCCAGTGGATCGACTCTGAAGTCTTTGAGCGCGACGATCCGGCACCCTATCTCGAACACGTCCACGGCATCCTCGTGCCCGGCGGTTTCGGCGAGCGCGGTTCTGCCGGCAAGATCGAAGCGGCCCGCTTTGCGCGCGTCAAGGACGTGCCCTATTTCGGCATTTGCTTTGGCATGCAGATGGCCTGCATCGAGGCTGCTCGCAACACCGCCGGCATCAAGGCAGCGTCCTCCACCGAATTCGGCCCCACCAAGGAGCCGATCGTTGGCATGATGACCGAGTGGGTCAAGGGCAACGAAACCGAGACCCGCGAATCCTCGGGCAATCTCGGCGGCACCCTTCGCCTCGGCGCATATCCCGCCCAGCTCACCCGCGGTTCCCGCGTTGCCGACATCTACGGCTCGACCCGCATTTCGGAACGCCATCGTCACCGCTACGAAGTGAACATGGACTACCGCAAGCTCCTCGAAAAGAACGGCCTCCTGTTCTCCGGCGTCTCGCCCGATGGCAAGCTGCCCGAAATCGTCGAACGCACCGACCACCCGTGGTTCATCGGCGTCCAGTTCCACCCGGAACTGAAATCCAAGCCCTTCGAACCCCACCCGCTGTTCACGAGCTTCATCGCAGCAGCAATGGACCAGAGCCGCCTCGTCTGAGGCGCGCTCCAGTCCAAGCCCACACCACAACGTCATCCCCGCGAAAGCGGGGATCTCTTTTTCTGGGGCAGGGCGGCCAATAATCCGCGTACTACCGCCTGTCACAACCCTGCGCTAAGCTCCCCCAATCCCAGATGGGGGCCGGACATGCCGTTTTATAACGATCTTCGTCCCGAAGCTGATTTCGCCACGCGCGACTTCATCCGCGTCTTTCCCAATATGACCAAGCCGGCGAAAATCCGGACCATCGACGGCCTCCTGCGCCTGCGCGAGGCCCTCGACAAAGCCATTCCCTCCCGCCGCACCGAGGAAAACCTCCTCGCCGCTAGCTGGAACATCAAGGAATTCGGCCACACCACCCAGCGCCTGCCGGAATCCTACTACTACATCGCCGAAATCGTCGCCCGCTTTGACCTCGTCGCCATTCAGGAAGTCAAATCGACCCTCAAGGACATCAGCATCCTGATGCGCATCCTGGGCTCGGATTGGTCCTATCTCGTCAACGACATCACCGATGGCACCAGCGGCAATCGCGAGCGCTCCTGCTACCTCTACAACAACAAGCGCGTGAACCTTTCCGGCCTCGTCGGCGAGCTCGTCCTCTGGCCCGCCGTCAGCGATGGCGCCGTGATCTCCCAACTCGCCCGCACGCCCTACATGACCGGCTTCCGCGCAGGCTGGAAAAGCTTCGTCCTCATCAACCTCCACCTCTCGCCCGACAAGACCGGCAACAAGGCCGCCGCCCGCAAGGCCGAGGTCGAACTGCTGGTCAAAGCTCTCAACGAAAAGTCCGACGAACTCTGGGGCGAAAACCTCATCCTCACCGGCGACTTCAACTTCTTCCGCGAAGTCGACCAGCAATCGGTCGACCTGCTCAACGCCGCCGGCTTTGTCGAGGTGAACAGCCTCGTCGGAAAACTGACCAACGCCGCGCTGACCGAGGTCTACGACCGCTTCTTCATCCGCAAGAACAAGTTCTTCCGCTTGGCGCTCACCGCCGACGGCAAGGAAAGCGGCGGCGTCTTCAATCCCTTCGACCACGTCTTCCGCCTCGCCGATGCCGCGGTCTACCTGCCCGAAATGCTTGGCGTCTATGGCGGCGCCGCCGACCTCGCCAACGACGCCACGGCGATGAAAAAGTACTTCGACTCCTACTGGCAGCAGAACCAGCTCTCCGATCACCTCCCCATCTGGTTTGAGATGATCATCGACTCCTCATCGCCCTTCCTCGCCGAAAACCGGACCAAGATCGAAGCCGAGCCCTGAAATGCAAAAGGGCTCC
>NZ_JBEVLL010000239.1:0-12303 GCF_040509215.1 Devosia sp. | reverse complement strand
CCGGTGGGTGGGAGGGTTTCTGGCTGAGGATCTAGCATCAATTGAAAAGGCCGGCTTTCGCCGGCCTTTTGCTTATGCGCCTGCTTTGGCGTGCATGCGGTCCAGCCGGAGCTGTGCGGCGCGGCGGTGGCCTTCGAGGCCTTCGCTGGCCGATTGCCGGGCGGCGGGCGGGGCGACCTGCTTGACGCCTTCTTCGTCGAGCCACTGGTGGGTGGCGATCTTGACATAGGCGCCGACCCAGAGGCCGCCGGTATAGGCGCCTGCGCCCATGGTGGGGAGGGTGTGGTTGGTGCCCGAGCACTTGTCGGAATAGACGACGCTGGCGAGTTCGCCGATGAACAAGCTACCGTAATTCCTCAGCTTTTTGGCAAAGCCCTTGGCGTCGGCGGTGTGCACCTGCAGGTGTTCGGCGGCGATGAGATCGGAATAGGCGATCATCGCGGCTTCATCTTCGCAGACGGTGATTTCGCCGTAGTTGATCCAGGCTTCGCGGGCCGTGGTGGCCGTGGACAGTGTTTCGAGCTGCGCTTCGACTTGCTTGAGCGTCGCTTCGGCCAAGGCCTTATCGGTGGTGATGAGGCCGACGCGGGTCCGGATGTCGTGCTCGGCCTGGGCGAGGAGGTCGGTGGCAATCATCTCGGCATCGCCGGTCTGGTCGGCGACGACGAAAATCTCAGACGGGCCAGCGAGTTGGTCGATACCGACGGGCCCGAAAACCTGGCGCTTGGCTTCGTTGACGAAGGCATTGCCGGGCCCGACGATCTTGTTGACGGCCGGAACGGTCTCGGTGCCATAGGCCATGGCGGCGATGGCCTGGGCGCCGCCGATGCGGAAAATCCTATCTGCGCCAGAGAGATGGCAGCCGGCGATCATGGCCTTGTGGGCATTGGGCGGCAGGCAGGCGATGACTTCGTCGACGCCGGCAACCTTGGCCGGGACGATGGTCATGATGGGGGCGGAGAGCAGCGGATAGCGGCCGCCGGGAACGTAGCAGCCGACGCGCTGAATGGGGATGACGCGGTGGCCCATATGGACGCCGGGGAGGGTCTCGACCTCGAGCGGGAGGATGGTCGCGAGCTGCGCCTGGGCGAATTTGCGAACGTTTTCAATGGCAAACTCGGTGTCTTTCCGCGTTTGCGGATCGAGTTCGGCCAGAGCCGCTTCGCGCTCCGCGGCGGTGACTTCGAAGACCTCGATGTCGGACTTGTCGAACTTGGCCGAATATTCCCGGACCGCCTTGTCGCCATTGGCGCGGACATTGGCGATGATCTCGGCGACCAGGGTTTCGACCGGCGCATTGTCGCTGATCGACGAGCGCTCGGGTGCCTTCACATAGGTGACGCCGGGGAAGGGGGAAGTGGTCATTGCATCGGTCTCCGAAACGATAGCGCGAGACGGCAATGGGTTAGCAGACTGCTAACATCTGGCGTCTCCTTTGGGCTGAGAATGTTCTTGCATACGTATTCAAAGTTTGCCAGAGTTTTTTGGTGAGGAGCGTTTCGATCTTTCGTCGAAGCCAAACCGTGACCGGTTAGCGATGAACAGCCAAGCCAATCCCGATATGGAGCGAGACCGGTCCGGTGCGACCGCCGTGCCTTTGCTCCTGTTGCCGGGCACGGTATGCGACGAGCGGTTGTTTGCGCCTTTGCTGGCGGTGCTCGATCATTCTGACATTCGCGTATTGCCGATGACGGGCGCGAGGACGACGCCGGAACTGGCGGCAAGGCTGCTGGCGATGGCGCCGGAGCGTTTTGCGCTGCTCGGCTTTTCGCTTGGCGGTATCGTGGCGCTGGAAATGGCGGCACAGGCGCCGGAGCGGATCGAGCGGCTGGCGCTGGTCGATACGACAGGAGGGCCGGACCCCGAAGCCAATGCCGAGGCGCGTCGCGCTGCTGCCGAAAAGGCGCGGGGCGAGGGGATGGATGGCTATATTCTCGATAGCTGGGAAAAGCTCGTCTCGCCGGCCAATGCGAAGGACGAAAAGCTGCGCGAGGCCATCCTGTCCATGGCGCGGGATGCCGGGGCGGACGCTCTGGCTGAGCAGTCTGAAGTTGCCATTCATCGGGCCGATAGCCGGAAGCGATTGGGGGCGATCGCGGTGCCCACGCTGATCCTTGCCGGGGAAGACGAAGAAGTTTGTCGCCTCGAAGCCCACGAAGAACTTGCCGCCGGCATTGCTGGCGCGCGCTATTTCACCATCCCCCAAGCCGGCCATTTCAGCCCGCTTGAAAATCCGGCCGCAGTGGCGCGTCATGTGCGCGACTGGCTGAGCTGGCCCCAAAACCAATTCTCGAACGAGCCGTCACAGACCCAAGGAGCGGAAATGAGCGACGCAACGAGCAATCCCAAGACCAAGGGCGCTTCGCCTATCGCCGTGGAAAACGTGCTGCAGGTCGAGCGCCACGACTATCCCGATCTGGCCCCGACCAATCGGCCACGCAGCCAGTCGCTCGATGGCTTTGACGACATCTATACCGACATCGTCGATTACATCATCCGCTGCACCCACAAGATCTGGGACGAGCGCGACATCGGGCTGATCTACACCCATTACACGCATAACTGCGTGCTCTATGGCACCACCGGCACGATCTACAATCGCGAAGACGTGGTGCGCGACACCATCCAGCGCCTTGTGTCCTTTCCCGAGCGTCGCGGCATGGGCACGCAGGTGATCTGGAACGGCAATGACAAGGAAGGTTTTTACACCAGCCATCTCGTGACCGGTTCGGGCCGCCATACCCAGTATGGTCATCTCGGCCAGCCGACAGGGCGCCCGTTTGTCAGCCGCACGATTGCCGACTGCATGATCTTTGAAAACAAGATCTATCGCGAATGGGTTGTCGCCGACACGATGGCGATCATCCAGCAGCTCGGGCTCGATCCGCACCACTTTGCCATGAAGACGGCCAAGGCCAAGTTCGATGCGGGCCTGATTTCGCTCGATATCGGCGAAAACCGCCGCTTCCTCGGCCAGACCCCGCCGACCGAAAAGGCGGATACGTCGCTCGCGCATAACGATATCGAAGCGCAGACGATCGAAATGCTGCACGAGATCTTCACCAAGCGCATGTTCGGGCGTATCGCCCAGGACTATGCGCCGAACGCGCAGTACCACGGGCCGCTGATGAAGGAGCTCTATGGCCATGCGGCCATCGTCCACCAGCATCTGGGCCTGATCGGCTCGCTGCCGGACGCTTCGTTCGAAGTGCAACACGTTGCCTCTAATCCCTGCGAAGAAGGCGGCACCAAGGTCGCCGTGCGCTGGATCATGGAAGGCCACCACCTTGGCTATGGCATTCTCGGGACCCTCGGCGATCCGACGGGCAAGCGCGTGCAGGTGATGGGCATGAGCCACTATCACTGGAAGAACGGCAAGATCGTCGACGAATGGAACGTCTATGACGAACTGAGCCTGCTCGTGCAGGTCAAGCTCGGTCAGTTGGCCGCCGAAGCCGGCGCCGTCTAGCAGCTATCATAGCCAAAGACAGAAAGGGGCCGGCGGTATCGCTGGCCCCTTTTCTTTTCTAGCGCCGTGCATGTGTCAGGCGGCCTCGGCCAGCACGAGAGGGCGTGGGTTGGGCAGCAGGCGGGTGACAAGGAAGGCGATGAGGGCGACGACAGCAAAGGTCGCAAAGCCGGTGACAAAACCCTCTTCGACCGGCATTCCGTCGGGCTGACGATGCGCCGTGACGATGGCGGTCATGATGGTGGTCCCCATGGCGCCCCCGATGGTGCGGATATTGGCGTTCATGCCGGTGGCGACGCCGGTCTGGGTCGGTGGCACGCTCTGCACGATGATATTGGTCATGGTGGAATAGGCGAGGCCCAGACCGAGGCCGAAGACCGCGCTGGTCAGGGTGAGCTGCCAGATATCGTGATGAAGGAAGGCAAAGCCGGCGCAGGCGAGGGAAACGAGGGCGGCGCCCATGGAGAGTTGAGACTTGAAGCTGAAGCGCTTTTCAAGACGTCCGACCAGCGTGCCGGCCAGGGCCATGGTGACCAGCATGGGGAGGATAATCCAGCCCGCCTGCGTGACGCTGGCGCCAAATCCGTAGCCGCTCGAAGCCGGAACCTGGATCAGTTGCGGAACGAAGGCCCAGACGGAGAACATCGCGGCGCCGAAAAGCAGGGCGACAAGATTGGTGGTCCAGACGGCGGGGAGACGCATGACCTGCATGTCGATGAGCGGGTTGTCCGAGCGCGTTTCGACCACAACCCAGATGGCGGCGAGAATGGCCGCGCCGGCGAGGAGACCGATGACGGCGGGCGAGGTCCAGCCCCATTGGGTTGCCTGGCTGAGTGGCAGCAGCAGGGCGATGAGCCAGCCGCCGAGGAGCGTGGCGGCGAGCCAGTTGATGCGCCCGCCGGAACGGACGGGGCTCTCGGGGATGAACCGCCGGACAAGGATGGCGACGACGACAAGTGCGACGGTGGGGAGCCAGAAGAGCCAGCGCCAGCCGAGCATGGAGACGATCGGGCCGGCGAGAACGGCGCCGATACCGCCGCCAACCGCGATCACCGAAGACATTGTGCCGACGGCGGAGGCGAGCCGATTGGCCGGGAATTCGTCGCGGATGATGCCGAAGGATAGCGGGAAGGCGGACATGCCGATGCCCTGAACGGCACGGCCGAGGACCATGACCTCGATATTGGGGGCAAAGCCGGAGATGACATTGCCGACGATCATGGCGCCAAGGGCGATGAGCAATGTGCGGACCTTGCCGACGGTATCCCCCACGCGGCCGAGAATGGGCGTTGCCACGGCGCCGGCGAGGAGAAAGGCGATGAGCACCCAGGAAATGGCGTTCTGCGAGGTATCGAGTTCGCTTTGCAGCGTCGAGAGCACCGGGCTGAGCAGGGACTGCAGCATGGAGATCGAGGCAGCGCCTGCGGCGAGCAGGGCGAAAATCAGGCCGATCCGATTGGAGGGGCGGGTCATGGAATGACTCCTGTGTGGATCGACAGGCGTGCGATGCCATTGGACAGGGCGCGTCGTCGGGAGTAGAATGGAGGGAGCCTCCGAATAAGTGGAGGATGCCTCCGTTTAAGATGTGGCAGGGCGTTTGGCAAGCGCTTTCTGCGATTGGATGACGCCGATGACGACACTTTTGGAACTCGAACAGCGCCGCCCGGCCCGGGCCGATGCGCGGCGCAACTACGATTCATTGATTGCGGCCGCCCGGATTGCCTTTGCAGAACTGGGTTCCGGCGCGCCGCTCGAGGAAATTGCCCGCCGGGCCAATGTCGGCATTGCGACGCTTTATCGAAATTTTCCGACGCGCGAGATGCTGGTCGAATGCGTCTATCTCGAAGAGGTGGAGGCGGTATGCCAGGCGGCGACCGACGTGGCCGATCTCGAACCCTGGACGGCTCTGACGACCTGGCTCGGCCGCTTCGTCGACTATGTTGGGACCAAAAGGGCGCTGGTCGATGCGCTCAATCGCGAGTCCACGGCCTTGCAGGCCTGCCGCGTGGGTCTTGTCGAAGCGGGCGGGCCGCTTCTGGCGCGTGCACAGAACGCTGGGCTCGTGCGCAGCGATGTTGGTGTCAGCGAGGTGATGCAGATCGTCAGCGGCATTTCCGGGGTCAATTTTGCCAGCGTCGAGCTGCGCGACAAGGTGCTGGGCGTGGCGCTCGACGGACTGCGTGTCCGGCCCACCGGCCAGTGACGGGACGTTCTGCCTTTCATGTCGCCACCACCGGGCGGGGCTGCTAAACCGGCCGCCGGCATTGAGCCCTATGCGGGAGGCCTGTGGGCACGATGACACCGGCTATTTTGATTGTAGATGATGATCCTGCCATCCGGGGCGTGGTTCGGGTTGCGCTGGAAAAAGCTGGCCTGGGCGTTGTCGAAGCCAGGGATGGTCGCGGCGCCCTCGACGCAATAGGGCGGGGGCCCATCGATCTGGTCGTCCTCGATGTCGGCATGCCCGCCATGGATGGATTTGCCTGTTGCCGGGCCATTCGCGCCATCTCGGATGTGCCGGTGCTGTTCCTGACCGCACAGGATGACGAGATCGACCGTGTACTGGGGTTTGAGCTCGGTGCCGACGACTACGTCACCAAGCCCTTTTCGCCGCGCGAACTGGTGTTGCGGATCAAGGCGATACTCGGTCGTGGCAGGGCCACGCAGGACCGGGTGAAAAGCCACGGTGACCTCGTCATCGATCTCGACCGCCACGCCTCTACCCTTGGCAATCAGGTGCTCGAGCTGACGGCAACCGAATTTGCCGTTCTGACCATTCTGCTCACCCGCCCGGGGTCTGTGATCGATCGCAACATGATGATCAACGAGGCCTATGGCGGCAATTCCAGCCTTTCGGGCCGAACGCTCGACAGCCACATACGCAACATCAGGGCGAAAGCTTCGGCACTTGGCTATGTCGATGTCATCGAGACCGTGCGTGGCGTTGGGCTGAGGCTTGGCCGCTGCACGATCGGGCCGGGCGCTTCATGAATCAGGTGCCGCGCAAATGGCGGCCGCGTATGGCGCTGGTCGTGCTCGTGGTCTGCGCCAGTCTCCTGGCCGTGCCGGTTGTGGCGCTCCTTGCGCTGCAGATCGGCACCAACTGGTTCATGCGCGAAACCGAATCCGCCTTGATCAAGCAGGCCGCCATTTATGCCGGCGTCTATGCGCATGCCTTTGAGGAGGTCGGCTCGGACGCGCCCATACCGGGCTATTATCTGCCGCCCGACAAGCGGGTGTTCTGGAATGCGCAGACGCGGACGTTCACTTCGTTTCTCGATCTGCGCGTAAACAGCATCGAACCCACCCGGCCCGATGCCACGCCGAGCGACAAGACGCTCGATGCGCGGCACTGGCAGATTGCGGGCGAACTGGAAAAGCTCGAGGATCGTGCCAGCCGGACGACGCTGTCGGGGGTGGTGTTCCTCGATTTCCAGGGCCTCGATCTGCTCGCCGCAACGCCCATGAGCTTTGCCGGCGTGCCGGAAGTTGAAACTGCGTTGCGCGGGGGCGTCGGGGCGGCCCTGCGGTGGCGCAGCGATGCGGATGCGCGCTGGTCGCTGCTTTCGATCGCCCGCGGCGCCGGGTTTCGCGTGCTCATCGCCTATCCCGTCATCAGTGCCAATCGCGTCATCGGGGCGATCTATATGTCGCGCACGCCGCCGCAGCTTGAGAGCTATTTTTCGAGGGAAGGCGCTGCCTTTGTCACGCTGGTTGGTGTGACCTTTCTCGGCGCCTTGGTCATCGGCACCTTTCTCGTGCAAGTAGTGCTGCGGCCCCTGCTCGCCCTGCGCAACCAGGCACGCCTTGTCGCCAAGGGTGATGCGGCCGATCTCTTGCCGCTCAGGCATTATGGCATGGCCGAGATCGCCGAACTTGGGGATGCGGTCCTGACGATGGCGCGCACCCTGTCGCGGCGCTCGAAGGAAATCGGCATCTACACCAATCATGTCACCCACGAGCTGAAGTCGCCCGTGACCGCCATTGTCGGCGCTGCAGAACTGCTCGAAGAAGGGGATCTGTCGGCGCAGACGCAGCATGATCTGGCGACAACGATCCGTGAGCAGGGCGAGCGAATGGGCAGGCTGCTCGATCAGTTGCGCGAGATGACACGGGCGCACCAGCACAAGTCTGGCGAGCCCGGGCGGCTCGCGGACATGGTGCCATTGGAGGCGGAGGTGGCGTTCACCCTCACCGATGGAGACGCGATACTGCCCCTCTCATTGATCCATGGCCGAACCATCCTGTCCCACATGGCGCAGAATGCGTTTCATCATGGTGCCGATCGGCTGGTGCTCACATGGGATGGCCGGACGCTGGCGGTCTGCGACAATGGCCGGGGTTTTGGCGATGTCGATCTCGCGCGGATCGGGGAGCCCTTCTTCACGACGCGCCGCGATGAGGGTGGCACCGGACTGGGCCTTGCCATCGTTGTCGCCATTCTCGATCTCTATGGCGCAACCCTGCGCCCGGTTCCCGGCCAGGGGGGTGCGCGCTTCGAGATTGTTTTTCCGCCCGCCTGATTTCTGCACGCAATCTGCACCAAAGCTGCACGACACCGCAGGCGAACCGGGGGAACGGGCGAGATAGAGCCAGCAGCGCAGGCGTCATCCAGCCTGTCCAACGAATAGGAAACCTGATGAACCTCAAGCTCCTCTTCGGCCTTGCGATTGCGCTTGGCTCTTCGCTGACCGTGCCGGCTTTGGCCGAGGGCAATCCGGCCGACCGCTACCTCAAGGCCCATGAGGCTTATACCGGTGCCACTTGCCCCATCGCAGACAGTGGCATTGCCAATTTCGTCTATTTCAGCCGCGACCGTGACGCCCTGCAGGGCCATGCCCTTTTGACCAATGCACGCTTTGCTGGCGCTCAGGTCATGTATTCCTGGCGCAATCTCGAGCCTGAGGAAGGGCAGTACGACTTTTCCGAGATCAGGGCCGATGTCGACTACCTTGCCGAGCACGGCAAGACGCTCTTCATCCAGCTTCAGGATGCCACGTTCTCGCCCAAGTACAAGGCCGTACCCGGCTATCTGCTGACCGATGCCTATGATGGCGGTGTCACCGGCCAATATACCGATAGCGGCTCTCTGGAGGGCTGGGTTGCCAAGCGTTGGAACGCCAAGGTGGAGGCTCGTTTCGCCAGCCTGCTAAAGGCTCTCGGCGACGAATTCGATGGCCGCATCGAGGGCATCAACCTGCAGGAAACCGCGATCGGGGTGTCGGCCGAAACCGACGCATCTTTCTCGCCCGATGGCTATGTCGAGGGCATCAAGACCAATATGCGGGCGCTGAAGGCTGCCTTCCCGAAATCGACCACCATGGTCTATGCCAATTTCATGCCTGGCGAATGGCTGCCCTGGGAAGACAAGGGCTATCTGCGCGGCATCTATGAGTTTGGCAACGAGATCGGCGTCGGCCTAGGCGCCCCGGACCTGATGGTGACGCGCAAGGGTCAGCTCAACCACGCGCTGGCCATGATGCATGAAATGGATTTCGCGGTGCCGCTGGGCATTGCCGTTCAGGATGGCAATTACATCGGCGAGACGAACTCGGAAGAGGTGGTCAGCGAACGCACCAATCTCGTTCCCATGCTGCACGCCTTTGCAGAGGATTTCCTCAAGGTGAACTACATGTTCTGGGTCAACCAGGACCCGTATTTCACCGAGGACGTGCTGCCCTGTCTGGCGGACTGACAAGCGCGGCAGCGCCTGTGCTTCACTGGAAGGGTGTGCGGCACATCGACGGAGTGTCGAAGCTGGCCGCACATCCCCAGATGGCGATGAATGCCGGTCTAGTCCTGCTTCTTGGCCTGAGGCAGGGCGAGCGGATCGGAAGTGGTCGGCGACATGAGCTGGGCCAGGATGTCGTCGGCTGACTGGCTGGAGCCGCCAATGCCGGCTTCGCGCAACTGGCGATCGAGGTCGTTGCCGTTTTCGAGCGCGGCAAGCTCGGCGCCGGCAGCGATGCGACCGGCGGTTGCTTCCTGCTTTTTCTTGATGCGTTCGAGGCTGTCGACGGCGCTGCCGAGGCGGGTATTGATGCCCGATTGGCTATGCGCCAGAGCCGACTGCGCCTTGAGCAGCGATTCATTGGCTTTGACGTTCTCGACTTCGCGCTTCATCTGGGTGATGCGCGCTTCGGTGTCCTGAATGGTGCGCAGCATCTGCTGCTGGCGCGGCAAGAGCTGGTCGAGTTCGGCCTGGTCACGCTGCAATTCGCCGCGGATGGTGGCGATGCGTTGGGCAAGGCCCTGAGCGAGGTCGGTGCGGCCAGCGGCGATGGCCGCGCGGGCGCTGTCGGTGTCCTTGGCTTCCTTGGTGCGGTTTTCCTCGATGCGACGCGCCATGCTCTTGTTGGAGGCCATGATGCCGGCAAGGTCCGAACGCGCCTGACGCAGGGACTGTTCGGCGTCGCGGATTTCCTGGTCGAGGATGCGCATCGACTGCCCGTCGGCGACGGATTCAGCGGCTTCGTTGACCCCGCCCCGGATGGCGGTGAAGATTTTACCCCAGGCGCTCACGCTGCGAACTCCCCATTCTTCCATTCATTGATCATGTCAGCCGCATCGACCGCATTGGCGGCGAGCACGGCGACTTCTTCGACCACGGCCTCGGCGCTGGAGCGAGCCGAAAGCGAGCCGAACAGTTCATACCATTCTTCGCCATCGATCTGGGTGATGCCAAAGCTCGAAAGCGGCACCAGCTTGTGCGTCTTGAGGACCATGCGCTCGAAGGCTTCGCGATTGGGAACGTCCTTGCAGGGCGCGAGGATGACGCTGGCCAGAATATCGCGATCGCCGCTGACCGTGACGAAGACGTCGAGATC
Organism: Devosia sp.; assembly: GCF_040509215.1. Classification (GTDB taxonomy): domain Bacteria; phylum Pseudomonadota; class Alphaproteobacteria; order Rhizobiales; family Devosiaceae; genus Devosia. The sequence continues at coordinate 2,007 of NZ_JBEVLL010000239.1, read as the reverse complement.
GCCCTTTTCCTTGAGCGTCACGAACAGGACATTTCCCTCGGGCGGAACATGCACGTCCACATCGCCAAGGGCTTCGGGATCAGACGCGAAAAGCTGCGTCAGGGTCGTGAGGTTCCAGGTATCCAATAGGTCCTCCATGGGATCTGTCGATATCGGCCGGCTTGTGCGGGCGCCTTTGCGCATATGGTACTATCACATTGTGACCGCAACCATATTTGCCTGTGGCGACTTGTCGCCAATATTTGGTGCGGTTCGCCTTCCTAGCATCCCGGCGCATCGCTACCATATAGGAGCGATGAATCCAGCTTTGTACGGGGTTCGTGGCCGCAGAGGGGAGCAGGGCATGATCGGTTGGTTTGGCCGCAAAGACGAGAAAAAGCCACTGCCGGTCGAGCGGGGGCCTCTGGCCGTCGGCATCGGCGGCGCGCTCGATCTTGATTTTCTGTCGCTCGAAGCCAATGCCCTTGGTGGTGATCCGGCCATGCCGCTGCCGATGAGCGGGCCGTTCATCGTCGCTGCCTACGGCGAAGTGCAGCTCGACGCTTCGAGCGTGCTCTCGCGCTATTATGATGACGAGCACCGCATGATCCAGACCATGTCCGGCGGCGGTAAGCCCGGCGATGCGGTGGAAGACGTCAGCTTCTATCATCCCTGGGACAGTGTCGTGCCCTCTGGTCCGCAGGCCTGGTCGCGCTGGACCGGCCCCAATGGGCTCATCGGGCAGGAACAATATGATGCCGATGGCATCCATTTTCATCGCTTCTGGGGCGAAGGCCCGGAGCGCACAGCCTTGGTCGAGTTCGTCGAAAAGGTCGACGATGGCGAGGCCCTACGCTCCATCCACCAGACCTGCATGCTCTACTATCGTCCGCTCGGCCAATCGCGCGAAATGCTGCTGATCAATGTCGAGCGCGATCTGGGGCAGGGGCAGAGCCAGACGGGCAGCTCGGTTGAATTCCTCATCGGCTATGGGCTCACGCCGGCCGATGTGCGCCGCGTCTGATACCTGGAGCGCTTCCAGCAAAAGTGGCAACGGTTTTGCGGTTCGGAAGCGCGACAAAACAAGATTGAACGGATTATCCAAGGAGTTTCGACATGCTTGACTATGTGGCGGGCCTGCCGGCCTTCCTCGGCTACTTCGCGATCGGCCTTGCTGCCTATGGCGCTTTTGCTCTCGTCTATACCGCCATCACGCCACACCGCGAGGTGGAGCTGATCCGGGCGGGCAATATGGCGGCAGTGACCGCCTTCCTCGGCGCCATTCTTGGCTTCAGCCTGCCGCTCGCTTCGGCCGCCGCCAATTCGGTCAGCATCGTCGACTACATCATCTGGGCCGTGATCGGCATCCTGGCGCAGATCTTGGCGTATTACATCGCCAATTTCACGCTCAAGAACCTGCACGAAAAGATCACCAATGGCGACCTGACGGCCGGCATCTGGGGTGGCGGCATCGCCCTGGCCGTCGGCATTCTCAACGCCGCCTGCATGACCTATTGAGGGAGGACGCAATGCGCAGACGTCTCAGCGGTCGCAAGCCGCCACTCCTGACCCTTGGCACCATCGCCATCTCTTCGCTAGCCCTGGCCGGCTGCGCCGGCGAGCCGCCGGGCGAAGTGCTTTTCACCTCGGTCGATCAGTGCATCACCGCCGGCATGGACGCCCAGGTGTGCCAGGCCGGCTATCAGGATGCCATGCAGGCTCACCTTCAGTCTTCGCCCAAGTTTGACGGCCTTGCCGCATGCGAAGCCGAGTACGGTGTCGGCCAATGCGCCGAACAGCAGCCGGTGGCAACAGGTGGTGGCGGCAGCTTCTTTACGCCCTTCCTTGCCGGCTACCTCCTGTCCTCGACGCTCAACAATATCGGCGACTACAACCGCTATCGCGACCAGCGGATAAACAACGGCTACGCCTATGGCTCGTCGCCGATCTATCGCAACCGCACCGGCCAGACCGTAACCCCCGGCACCCGGCCGGGCGGCGACATGGTTGCCCCGTCGCGCCAGAACA
>NZ_JBEVLL010000238.1:0-19055 GCF_040509215.1 Devosia sp. | reverse complement strand
GCTGCCGATCTCCTAACCCTTCGCGCCCAACGCCTGTTGCAGCAGGCCGATGTGATCGTGCATGACCAGTTGGTCCCGGCGGAAGTCGTTGAAATGGGCCGGCGCGATGCCGAGCAGATTTGCGTCGGCAAGGCCAAGGGGCACCATTCCTTCAGCCAGGCGCAGATCAATACGCTGATCGTGCGGTTGGCCGGCGAGGGCAAGAAGGTGGCGCGGCTGAAGTCGGGTGATCCGATGATTTTTGGGCGCGCTGGCGAGGAAATCGAGGCGCTGCGCAAGGCCGGGATCGAGTACCAGATCGTGCCGGGCGTGAGCGCAGCGCTGGCTGCCGCAGCTGATACGGCAACGCCGGTGACGTTGCGGAAGGTGTCGAGCGGGTTGGTCGTGGCGACGGCGCATGGTGCCGATGATAGCGAGCTGGCCCACTGGGCTGCTCTCGCCGAAACTGGTCTTACGCTGGCGCTCTATATGGGCAAGTCTATTGCTGCCGAAACGGCGGGACGGCTGGTTGCGCTGGGCGCCGCGGCTGATCTGCCGGTGGGCATTGTTGTGAATGCAGGACGGGCCGAGAGCGGGTCCTATGCGGGTAATTTGGGTGATCTCGCGCGTGGCGCGGTCGAGTTCGATGACGGACCTGCCGTCATCCTTATCGGTCGGGCCGTGGCGCATGGCGATTGGGTTGAGGCCGTCGCCAGGAATGCAGAAAGTTTCAAAGTAGCATGAGCAAGGAAATTCTCACCGGCAACGAGCTCACCTCGGGGGCGGCGGTCTATCTGTCAGCCACCGGCGAGTGGGTGGAGCCGCTGCAGTCGGCGCGTCTCTTCTCCAAGGAAGAAGTTGCCGAGCGCGACGCCGCGCTGGCCGCGACCAAGGCCGGCGGCCGTGTCATCAGCCTTGAAATCGAGGAAGTCGACGAGGTGAACGGCCAGATCGTTCCCAAGCGTCTTCGCGAACGTATTCGTGCGGCAGGCCCCACCGCGCCGCTTACTCTCAATGGGCAGGCTTACGACCGCCAGCATCTGGGTGAGGACGGTCATGTATCGATATGACGAATTTGACGCCGCGTTTGTAGCGGGTCGCACGGCGCAGTTTGCCGATCAGGTGAAGCGTCGCCTTTCTGGCGAGCTAACCGAAGACCAGTTCCGCCCGCTGCGGCTGATGAACGGGCTCTATCTGCAGCTCCACGCCTATATGCTGCGTGTCGCGGTGCCCTATGGCACGCTCTCGTCCAGGCAGATGCGCAAGCTAGCTCATATCGCTCGGGTTTATGACCGCGGCTATGGCCATTTCACGACGCGCCAGAACATCCAGTACAACTGGCCGAAGTTGAAGGACATTCCGATCATTCTCGACGAGCTGGCATCCGTCGAAATGCACGCGATCCAGACCTCGGGCAATTGCATCCGCAATGTCACGACGGATCAGTTTGCCGGCGCTGCCGCCGACGAAATCATCGATCCGCGTCCAGTCGCTGAAATCCTGCGCCAGTGGTCGAGCCTTCACCCGGAATTTTCGTACCTCCCGCGCAAGTTCAAGATCGCCATCACGGGCGCGCCGCAGGATCGCGCGGCCATCCGTTTCCACGATATCGGCCTACAGGCTGCCGTGAACGGCGCTGGCGAAATCGGTTGGGAAGTTTGGGTTGGTGGTGGTCTCGGTCGTACGCCGATGATCGCCAAGCTGATCAATAGCTTTGTGCCCAACGAGCACCTATTGGCTTATCTCGAATCCATCATGCGCGTTTACAACCGCTATGGCCGCCGGGACAACAAGTACAAGGCGCGCATCAAGATCCTGGTGCACGAAGAAGGCCTGGAAACCATCAAGGGCCAGGTTGAGGCTGAATTCGCAGAGGTTCGCGGCGGCGTTCTCACTCTGCCGAGCGAGGAAGTTGACCGTATCAGCGCCTATTTCGCGCTTCCGAACTTTGCCGCACAGACGCTGACCAAGATCGATGTGGCCTATGAGTCCATCGTCGATGCCGCCTATGGCCGTTGGCTCGACAACAATATCAATGCTCACGCCCAGCCGGGTTATGCCTCGGTGACGGTTTCGTTGAAGCCTGTGGGCGGTGCTCCGGGCGATGCGACGGATACGCAGATGGAGGTCGTCGCCGATCTCGCTGAAAAGTATTCGCATGACGAGCTGCGCGTGACCCATGAGCAGAACCTGGTTCTGCCACATGTGGCGCTGGCCGATCTTCGCGCCGTCTATGATGCGCTGGTGGCTGTAAAGCTTGCCGAGGGCAACAACAACCTGATCACGGACATGATCTGCTGCCCGGGCCTCGATTTCTGTGCCCTTGCCAATGCTCGCTCGATCCCGATCGCGCAGGAAATTTCCAAGAAGTTTGCCGAGCCGGCACGGCAGAAGGAAATCGGCGAGCTCAAGATCAAGATTTCCGGCTGCATCAATGCCTGCGGGCACCACCATGTCGGTCACATCGGCATTCTGGGCGTCGAGAAGAAGGGCGGCGAGCTCTATCAGATCACGCTGGGCGGTGATGCCACCGAGCATGCTTCCGTGGGCAAAATCATCGGGCCCGGTTTTGAGGCCGAGAACGTGCCGGGCGCTATCGAAAAGCTGGTCGATTTCTACATCGCCCAGCGAACCAGCGAAGAAGAAACATTCATTGCAGCCTATCGGCGTCTTGGGGAAGCGCCTTTCAAGGAGGCCCTCTATGGGACTGCCTAAACTCGCTCCCGCCCAGGCGGCACACGACAAGCTGAAGGCGCTGGGTATTCTGGCGCTCAACGGCATGTTCGACGAAATGGATGCGCTGAGCGTGCTCCGTTACGCCGTCAGCGACGTGCTGCCGGGCGATCTCGCCATTGTCTCGTCCTTCGGGGCTGACTCGGCGGTCCTGCTGCACATGGTGGCACAGGTCGATCCCAGCATGCCGGTCTATTTCCTTGAGACCGGCAAGCATTTCCCGGAAACGCTCGCCTATGTCGAGACGCTGAAGAAGCAGCTTGGCCTGATCAACGTCCATGCCATCCACCCCAATTCGGATGACGTGAAGCGCTTCGATCCGAATGGCGATCTCTGGGAGACGGACCCCGATTCCTGCTGCCATATTCGCAAGACCGAGCCGCTTGAGCCGGTGACGGAGCAATATGGTGGCTGGGTAACCGGCCGCAAGCGCTACCAGACCTCGGAACGCGGCGTGCTGCCGCATTTCGAGCTGACGAGCGATGATCGCATCAAGGTCAATCCGCTGGCCTATTTCTCCGACGCAGACGTCGTCGAATATCGCCAGAAGCACAGCTTGCCCGAGCATCCGCTCTATGCCAAAGGCTACAAGTCTATTGGCTGCGCGCCTTGCACCTCGATCGTTGCCGAGGGCGAAGATCCGCGCGCCGGACGGTGGCGCGGCCTCAATAAAAAGGAATGCGGCATCCATTATGACTTCAGTGGAGCGATCGCCAATCCGATGACTGCCGCAGCCCGCCACACCCTCTGGAAAGACGGGGCTTTTATTGCCGATCCCTTCAAGGAATGGGTCGAAGGCACCGCGCCGTCCGAAGCCCGGTATACCCACGTGCCGCTGTCGGAATTTCTGGCCAATCGCGACGATTATCTGGCGAGCCAACACCCGCTTGGGCTGTTGGTTTCGCCCGGCGAGAAGATCGAAGACGTGGTCGATGATCTTACTCGCTTCGCTTCGATCGCCATCAAGTTCCCGGCCTTCTCGGATGGTCGCGGTTACTCGACGGCGCGGCTTCTCGTCGAGCGGTACAAATATGCCGGTGAAATCAGGGCTGTAGGCGATGTCCTTCAGGATCAGATTCCGCATATGCGCCGCTGCGGCTTCAATGCGCTCGTCGTCACCCACGAGCCGAGCCGCCAGGCGCTGATCGAAAACCGTCTGCCGGAAATGGCCTTGTTCTACCAGCCTGTGGGCGTCACCGAAGTACCGCTTGGTACTCGCCCCTTCCTTCGTCGCGTCTCCTAGGATAAGTGGAGCGCGTTAGTCGCCTTTAATCGGGCAAAGCCGGGGGCGCTGGTGACAGCGGCAGTTCCCATTCATCAAGCGGGGCAATGGGGCCCCGATGGGACCAACCTTTCCGGAGCCGCAGCGGCTCCGGTGTCGAACGGACTTTGAAAATGAGCACTGAGATCACCACCGACGTTGTCGTCATCGGCGCTGGCCCCTGCGGCCTGTTCGCGGCTTTCGAACTCGGGCTCCTCGACATCAAATGCCACTTCATCGACATTCTGGATCGTCCCGGTGGCCAATGCGCCGAGCTTTATCCGGAAAAGCCGATCTATGACATTCCGGCTTTCCCCATGGTCACCGGCCAGCAACTGACCGACAACCTGATGGCGCAGATCTCGCCATTCTCACCCGAATTCCACTTCTCGCGCATGGTCAATTCCATCGAGAAGCTGGAAGACGGCTCCTTCAAGCTGCAGACCGATGCCGATGAAACCTTCTTCACCAAGGTTGTGGTGATCGCGGCCGGTGGCGGCTCGTTCCAGCCCAAGCGCCCGCCGGTGCCCGAGATCGAGCAGTTTGAGAACAAGTCGGTCTTCTATGCCGTGCGCAGAATCGAAGACTTCCGTGGCCAGGATGTCGTTATCGTCGGCGGCGGTGACTCGGCGCTCGACTGGACGCTGAACCTGCAGCCGATCGTGCGCACCCTGACTCTCGTTCACCGTCGCGACGCCTTCAAGGCGGCCCCGGCTTCGGTCAACAAGATGAAGGAACTGGTGGCCGACGGTAAGGTCAATTTCCAGCTCGGCCAGATCGCCAAGCTCGATGGCGAAAACGGCCAGATCAACCACGTGCACCTGACGACCGACGCCGGCGATCTGTCGATCCCCGCCACGCGCCTGCTGCCGTTCTTCGGCCTTACCATGAAGCTCGGCCCGGTCGCCGATTGGGGCCTTGAGCTCAATGACAACACCATCGTCGTCGACACCGAAAAGTTCCAGACCTCGGTCCCCGGCATATTTGCCATCGGCGACATCAACTACTACCCCGGTAAGCTCAAGCTGATCCTCTCGGGCTTCCACGAGGCCGCGCTGATGGCTCAGGCAGCCAAGGCAATCGTCTCGCCAGGCGAACGCGTGGTGTTCCAGTACACGACGAGCTCGACCAAGCTGCAGAAGAAGCTGGGTGTGGCTTAACGCCAGCCTAACCTCCGACCACCGCGTCATCCCCGCGAAAGCGGGGATGTCACTAGGCCCGCGTTGAGATTCCGGCTTGCGCGGGAATGACGTCGTGGCGGAACGAATGTCCTACTTGCCTTCTCGCCCCTATGAAGGCTAAGCACGCCCCGCTGTTGAGGAGCGCCCCATGAAGATCACCGTTACCGACCAGGCAGGCGAAGTGCACGAGCTCGAAGGGCTCGAGGGCTGGCGTGTGATGGAAGTCATTCGAGACTGGGGCCTCAACATCAAGGCCGAATGCGGCGGCGCGCTGAGCTGCGCCACCTGCCACTGCTATGTGGATTCCGAATGGCTCGACGCTGTCGGCGCGCCGAGCGACGAGGAAGAGGACATGCTCGATAGCGTGGGCGACGTGAAGTCGAACTCGCGCCTCTCGTGCCAAATCCTGTGTTCGGATGAGCTCGATGGGCTCAAGCTGACCCTGGCGCCAAGCGCCTCCAAGGACTTCTAAGGAAAAGCCGGGCCGAAGCCCGGCATCCGTTCATTCCGCTGCGATCGCCGTTGCCTTGTCGACGCCATGTCGCTCGATGAAGGCACTGAAAGACTGCACCCAGCCATTGAGGAAGGCGAGCGTCGTCTCGTCGGTCACTTCGAGATTGTCGGTGATCAGGCCTGGCTTCATGTTGAAGTAGACTTCCGGCTGGCCCATGACCAGCATCCCATAGACTGGCAGCACCGAGCGAAGGTGGCCCTGGCCGGCGGCGGTGCCGGTGGTGCCCGGCGTGGCGCCCACGAGAGCCGTCGGCATGTCTTTCCAGGAACTCTGCGCATAGGGGCGCGAGGCCCAGTCCAGCGCGTTCTTCAGCACGCCGGGAAAAGAGCGGTTGTATTCCGGCGTCACAATCAGCGCGGCATCGGCGGCTTCGACGCGACGCTTCAGCTCGGTCACGACGGCGGGCGGGTTCGCCCAGAGGTCGTTGTTGTAGTAGGGCAGGCCGGCGAGATCGAGATAATCGAACTTCAGTTTGCCCTCGGCGAGCTTTTCCAACGTGTGGGCAAACTTGCGATTGACCGAGTTGGCGCTCAGGCTGGCGACGAGAACAGCGACATTTTTCATTGGAAGAACCGTGGTATCCATTGGTAACTGACGCTATATGAGTGACTGTCTTTCGCAGCGCAAGACCGCACTTTTTTGATACCTGAGGCACCAAAATGAAACCGATCATCCACGAAATCACCAATGATTGCCGGCCCGTGGGCGAGATCCTCAATCAGATCGGCGGCAAGTGGACGGTTCTCATCATCAACGTGCTGAGCGGCGGGCCGATGCGGTTTTCCGCAATCAAGCGCCAAGTGGGCGGGATCAGCCAGAAGGTGCTTACGGCGACGCTGCGCGATCTCGAAATGGACGGCTTTCTGACGCGCACCGTGACGCCCTCGATCCCGCCGCATGTTGATTATGAGCTGACGGAACTGGGCCAGGACCTTCAGGGGCCGCTTGAGGTCCTCGGCGCTTGGGCGGTGAATAACCGTCCCAAGGTTCTGGAGGCGCGCGTCCGCTATTTTGCTGCGCACCCGGAGGCCATGCCTAAGCGCAAGCCGCGGCTTGCACCGCCGCCGTTGCGGGTTGCTGCGGAGTGAGCTTCTAAGCGCTCTTGCCGGCGTCCTGCGTGACCTTGACGAGTTCGGGGATGAAATCCCGGACCATGGGCTGCGGCTGCGTATCGAAGGGCAGGGGCCGGACCACCCGCATTGCGGCGATGCCGACGCGGACGGTCATCAATCCGTTCACCACGCCTTCGCCCAATCGGGCCGAGAGCTTTGCAGCAAGGCCCTGGCCGACCAACTGCTCGACAATACCGTCGGTCAACACCAGGCCGCCCGTGACGGCGAGATGCGACAGGATCGCACCAGCGAGGCGCCAGAAGCCAAAGAAGCCCGGTCGGGCGCCGTAGAGCGCCGCGATGGCCCCCGCCAGTCGCACGCTCTCGTAGATCACGAAGGCCACATCGATCAGCGCCCGCGGCGATATGGCGGTCACCAGTGCTACGCGCCTTGCGGAAGCAGCGGTCAGTGCCTTGGCGCGCGCATCGAGTGGCGCCATGAGGCTGCGTTCGGCCAGCGTGACGATCTCCGTGCCATCGAACAAATGCGGCAGGTTGGTTTTTACCACCTCGCGGCTGCGGGCCATTTCGGGGCGGTCGGCATAGATGCCTTCCAAGCGCTCGGCGACATGTCGCGCCAGTTTCTGATCGTCGTCGCTGCGCGCCCGCGCCGCGTCGGCCTTGAGCGCATCGAGGGTGCGCAGGCGGCGCAGGGCAAAGATTTCCCGGGCCACGAGCGCGATAACAGCGACGACAAAAGCGCCGAGCACGCCGAGTCCTGCCCAGCCGAGCCATTCATAGCGCGCAAAGAGATCGCGGATCAGCCGGTCGGCCGCCAGCGCCAGGCCGGCCGAAACCAGAATGCTGCCCGCTGTCCAGGCGATGCGGCCGATCCAGCCCATGCGCCTTGGTGGCGGGCCGACAAGGTCGGGCTCCAGTTCGGCCTCGAAGGAGGTTTCGACGAGCTCAGCCTCGGCGGGCGCGAAGGCGCGCGGGATGCGGACGGGCGTTGTCGTTTCGCTCTGCGTCTGGGTGGGGTGGGCGATGGGACGCTTCATGCCATCCAGTCTCCGATGAGATAATCGAGCGCGCGGTCGAAGCGTATGTGCGGCAGCACCACTTCGCCGTCGGCATTGGTTTCGAGCTTTTGCGGCGGGGTGAAGCGCAGGAAATTCAGCGCCACGGGCTGTCCGTTCTCGAACAATGAATCCGGGCGTTCGGGTAAGTCGCCGGGAAACAAGGCGATTTCGGTTTTGCCGTCATAGGTGGTGCCATCCAGTTCCTCGCCTGCCTGCGGCGTTCCGATCAGTGTCGGCAGCGTTTCTCCCTGCTCACGGATCGTGCCTTCGCTGGTGGCGCGGATGGCGGCGAGGGCGAGCGACTTGGTCTCGGCCCCGGCGAAGCGCGCTCGCTTGCTGGCATTGCCGACGAGGCGGTTGAGAATGGCTTCCAACCGGTCGTGGCTCGTGTGGTGCACATGGTCGGCCTTGGTCGCGGCAAAGAGGATGCGGTCGATGCGGCGACTGAAGGGGCGGAGCAGGGGATTTGCTTCGCCCTGACGGAAGCAGGCGAGGACCGATGTCAGCGCCGTTTCAAGATCAGCCACTGCGGCCGGCCCAGTATTCAGCGCCCGCAAGGTATCCACGAGCACGACCTGGCGGTCCAACCGGGCGAAGTGATCGCGGAAGAAGGGACGGATGACCTGGGCCTTGTAGGCCTCGTAGCGGTTTTCCAGCATGGCATAGAGGCTGTTGCCACGGATTGGTTGGCTCGGGCGCGGCAGGGGGGCGAAAGTGAGTGCGGGTGAGCCTTCGAGATCGCCGGGGAGCAGGAAGCGGCCGGGTGGCAGGGTGGAAAGCGCGCCATGCTCGCGGCTGCGACGGAGATAGGTCGTGAAGGCCGAGGCCAGGTGCTCGGCACTGAGGTCACTGGCGTCCTTGAGAACGTCCGTGCTGTCGAGCTCGGCAAGGAAAGTTGCTGCTTCGTCGGCATGGCCGGGCTGCCGCGCCCGCTCCAACGCCTCGGCGCTCCACTCGGCAAAACTCTTGCCGAGCAGGGGCAGGTCGAGCAGCCACTCCCCGGGGTAATCGACAATATCGAGATTGAGCGTGGCGGGGCCTGAAAATCCGGCCCACCATTTGGCCGACTGGAATTTCAGCACGATCCGTAGCTGCGAGATCCGCCGCGTGCTTTCGGGCCAGGTCGCCGGTCGCCCAGTCAGCGCCGCCATATGCTGTTCATAGGCGAAGCGCGGGATCGTCGCGTCGGGGTACTCGGCCAGCTTCGCGCCAATGAACCTCCCCTCGGCCAGCGGCGAAAAGCCAGGCAGGCGACCTTGCGTGAGCAGGTTGTGGATCAGCGATGTGATGAAGATCGTCTTGCCGGCCCGGCTAAGGCCGGTAACGCCCAGCCGCAGGGTGGGGGTAAGGACGCCAGTGGCGCTGTCGGCGAGGTTGGAGAGGGCAATGCCCAGTTCGTCGGTGATGGTGGTGGGCGGTTGCGGCAAAACTCAATTCCCCATGCGTTAGTGCAAGTTAGGGACTGGGGTGCCTTTTGCAAGGGCGGAGGCGGCGCGACAGAAGTGCACCGCCTCGCAAAGTCTCAGGGCTTGCCGATTTCACCGAGATCGTATGGCGTCGTCTGGTAAATCTCGTTGATCCAGTTCTGGAACAGAAGATGGGCATGGCTGCGCCAGCGGTTCTCCGGCTCGACTGACGTGTCGCCGTTGGGGAAGAGATTGAGCGGGGCGACAGGATTGAGCCCGGCCTTGACGTCGCGCTCGTATTCATCGGCCAGCGAGCGGTTGTCATATTCCAGGTGGTTGAGGAAATAGACCGATTTGCCTGACTTTTCGCCGAGCATGCAGAGGCCGATATCGCTGTCCATCAGCACTTCGAGATCGTCGCCCACGCTTGAGCGATCGATGTCGTTGTAGCGCGAAACCGGGATCATCGGGCTATCGGACATGCCGCGGAGGAAAGGCGAGCGCGGGTTGGTGATGCGATGGCGATAGACGCCAAAGGCCTTCTCGTCCATGCGGTAGCGCTTTACGCCGTGGAAGTGGTGCAGGGCCGCCTGCGCGCCCCAGCAGATGAACATGGTGTGGTGCACATTGGTGCGCGTCCACGCCATGATTTCCAGCATCTCGTTCCAGTAGCGCACGTCTTCGAACGGGATATGGGCAATCGGCGCGCCAGTGACGATAAAGCCGTCAAACTTGCGTTCCTTAACCTCCTCCCAGGTCTGGTAGAAGGTCTTCAAATAGTCTTCGGACGTGTGCTTGGATTGATGCTCGGTGATGCGCACGAGCGAGAGATTGATCTGCAGCGGCGTGGCGCCGATCAGGCGCGAAAACTGCGTCTCGGTGCGCTCCTTGTTCGGCATCAGGTTGAGGAGGCCGAATTCGAGCGGGCGGATGTCCTGCCGCGAGGCGCGGCTGGTATCCATGACGTTGACGCCCTCGTCTTCGAGGATTTTGCGGGCGGGCAGATTGTCGGGAATGCGAATAGGCATTTGAGCCTCTAAATGGGCAAGGAAAAGCGGATTTCGGGCATCGGCGCGTCCCCGTGGGGCACGCGCTAACGCATTCGCTTTTCGATAGCTGCGGCGACGAGATCGACAAATTCATCGCCGTCGCGCACCATGGCCAGGTCCGAAGCTTCAACCGTATAGCCAAAATTGTCGGCTAGCGCCTGATAACGCGGCAGTCGGTCGTGCAGCAGCGCCTCAAAACCCCAGGCGCCGAACTTTGCCGGATCGACATCGTTGTCTGCGCTGATGGTGTTCATCTGCTTGAACTCGGCCCATTTCTCCAACAGGAAGGCCGGCCGGTAATACATCGGCTTTGGGCTCTGCTTGAAGCGGCGCACCAGTTCGGCGGCGTCCTTGTCGGTGCCGCGAATATAGAGCAGCAGCGTATTGTCCGCGAGCGTCTTCACCACCGGGTCATTGGCGTCGTCATGGTCGATGACTTCGATCAGTGACCCACCGGTATCGGCTATGAAATCGTCATAGCCATAGAGTGTCTTGGCGCGATCAACGAAGTGCGGCACGTCGCGCAGGGCAGAAATTTCCGCCACGCGATGCTGCTCCTGCCGACGCTGGTATTCGGCCAGCGGCAGGCCACCCTTTTGTGGATCGCCGGGTGTGCCGAGATAGCTCGAAAGCGGGTCGAGATTGTCGAAGGTGATGTTGGACGAGATGTAGATCGAGTCCGAGCGCAGGAGCTGCGCGAGGAACGGCACCTTCATGGCCTCAGCCTTGAAGTTGTCGACGATGTACTCGCCCATGTGGCGGGTGCCAATGCGATAATCGACCGAATAGTGGAACCAGCGGTTCTTCCGCAGGAGGTTCGACAGCCGCGTCTTGCCTACGCCAGCCATGCCGAAGACCGTGATGGCACGGCGCGGCGCATTGATGAACTGATCGGGCGATTCAAACAGCATGTCTGGGACTTTTCTTCGGGCAGGCAGCGCGACAAAACAAAGACTTAGAGACGGTTCGGTGTTTGCCACAAAACGCCGGTTCGCTCCAGAGCAATCCCATTAAACGCGGCACCGGCGGAAGTCAGGCGGCATTTTTTGCCATACGCCACGCCATTTTCTGCCGATCGGCAGGGTGTAGAGGGTGCTCCAGAGTCAAAAAGACAAGTTAATTCATATGGTTAACGAGTTGGCATTGCCCTTGCATTGCTTGGGGCAAACAGGCGCTTGCCTCGTCTTTTGGGGAACTGGAGTTTTAAATGGGTATTTTTGGCGCTCTTCAAAGTGCGGTTTCTGGCCTCAAGGCTCAGTCGCATGCCATGGAGAACATCTCGGGCAATATCGCCAATTCGCAGACGATTGGCTACAAGCGTATCGACACCAGCTTTGTTGATATGATCCCCGACGCGCCCGTCAAGCAGCAGATTGCTGGCGCGGTCTCCGCCTATTCGCGCTCGATGAACACGCTGCGCGGCGACATCCAGAATGCCGATACCGAAACCTACATGGCCCTCAACGGCTCGGGTTTCTTCGTTGTCGAGAATGGCGATGGCTCGGGCGGTACCTTCTATACCCGCCGCGGTGACTTCGACATCGATCGCAACGGCTACCTCGTTAATGGCGCTGGCTACCGCCTGACCGGCCTCGGCATGGATAATGGCGTTGTGACCGGCTCGGTCGCCCAGGCTGTCAAGATCGACAACGCCTTCCTGCCGGCCAAGCGCTCGACCACGATCAATTACCAGCTCAACCTGCCGCAGACGCCGAAGACGGCCACTTACGTCTCGACAACGCCGGGCAGTGAACTGCTGAAGCCCTGGAGTTATTCGGGCGACGTGCAGGGTTCGCCCGTTGCGCCGAAGATCACTGGCACGCCGACTGCGCCAACCACGATCCCCGCCTACGGCTACGGTAACATCGCGACTGGTTCTGCTCTCGCATCCACCATCGTTTCCGGCACCGACTCCCTGACGATCACCATCGGCGCGACGCCGCGCGTCCTCAACTTCGATACGACGCTTCCTGTCGCGGTTGGCAGTGTCGACGCAACGGGCGACGTCACCACCATGCTGGCCAGCATGCAGACCGAGTTGCGCGCCCTGACCGGCGGCAATGAGGTGGTCAAGCTCAAGGATGGCCGCATCTTCGTGCAGATGGATCCGGCTGGCACGGCGTCCATGGCCTTTACCTCCACCCCCGCTGGCCTCCTGGGTCTCAGCTCGGTCACCTCTGCGGTAACCGCGGGTAACGTCAACTCGGCCAATCTGCCGGCCGATCTGATGGGCGTTCACGGCCAGCAGCTCGAAATCAGCGTTGGCGGCGTGACGCGCAAATACCTGCTCGACGCCACTGGCACCATGACCGCGGGCTCCGGCATCGTCAAAGTTGACGCTACCGGTACGCTCAAGGAAATGCTGGATGTTATCCAGGCCGACCTCCGCTCCTATGGTGGACCGGGCGCTAGCGGCGCAACGGCTGCCTGGAGCCCCACGGGCGGCCTCGTAGTCGACTTCCCGGGTAACTATCGCTCCGACGTCACGATTGCCGGCCCTGCCGCCACGACCCTGGGCATCGCTCAGACTGTAGCTGCCTCGACCGGTACGCTCTCGACCGTCTCTGCCGCCAATTCCGAACTCTTCGTCAAGGAATCCATCTCGGGTGGCGGTATCACCGTCTACTCGCAGACTGGTGAGCCGGTGAACGTGCAGATGCGTTGGGCAAAGGTGTCCGACGAAGCGGGCGTCGCCACCTGGAGCATGTTTTACGCGTCGGACTCGGCGCCGGGCGCCACCAATGCCTGGACCAAGCTGGCTGACTACACCTTCGACCAGGGCGTGCTCTCGGGCGTTGCTGGCGGCTCAGGCGTCACGGTCAGCGGCACCGAACGTCTTGCCATCAGCAACCTCACGGTGAACGGCCGCAGCTTTGGCTCGCTGACCATCGATCACGGCCTCAAGGGCATGACCCAGTTCGCTGACAACAGCGGCATGGCCTCGACCACCAAGTTCACGCAGGACGGCTACGGCGCCGGCGAGTTCATCTCGGTGGGCGTGTCCGACGAGGGCCAGGTGATCGCTTCCTACACCAATGGCGAAACCCGCGCCGTGGCGCAGATCATCACCGCCAGCTTCTCCAACCCCAATGCCCTCAAGCGTGGCGATGGCGGCACCTATACGGCCACGACCGAATCCGGCGAGCCGATCATCAACCAGTCGGGCGAAGGCATCGTGGGCTCCTCCACCGAAGCCTCCAACACTGACATCTCGGAAGAATTCACCAAGCTGATCGTCACCCAGCAGGCCTACTCGGCCAATACCAAGATCGTGACCGCAGCTGACGAGATGCTTCAGGAAGCTCTCAACATGATCCGCTGAGGCTCAACAATGCTTTTGGAATGCAGCACCTCTTCCTACCGGCCTTTCGGGCTGTCTGGCCGGTTAATGCCCCGCCTGGGCGGGGAGAACAGCAGCATTCCCTTTTTATCCATGGTCCCGGCGCATGCGCCGGGACTCGCCATTTCTCAGATTCGCCGTGTCTTCGGCCTGGCCACTAGTGCCTTGCAGAGGTTCGGCGCCAAAGGAGACCCGCTATGGGTTTGACGGTTGCAATCGGGAATGCGCTTTCCGGCCTTAAGGCCAGCCAAACGGCGCTGGAAGTCATTTCCCGCAATATCTCGAATGCCGGCACCCCCGGCTATCACAAGCAGACGCTGAACGTCGTCGAAGTTGGCCGTGGCGACAATTCCTACGTCCGCGCCGGCAATGTCGACCGCGCCTTCGACTCCATCCTGCAGAATTACTACACCAAGCAGGTGCCGGAGACGGCCTATTCGGTGACCCGCGCCACCTTCATGGACCGCATGCAGACGGCGCTCGGCAAGCCAGGTAGCGCTGGTTCGCTCGATACCATGATGGGCAAGCTGCAGACCGCGCTCGACGCCTTGGGCACCAGCCCGGACAACTATGCGACCCGCGCCGATGTGGTGACTAAGGCCACCGACATGGCCAACACGCTGAACCGGCTATCGCAAGAAGTGCAGGCGATGCGCCGCGAGGCCGAGACCCGCATGGCCTCGACCGTCGACTCGGTCAATTCCATGCTCACCTCGCTGCGCGACGTGAACCTGGTGCTGGCCGACTATGGTGTTGACCAGAACACGCGCAATAGCCTTCTCGACCAGCGCGATCGCCTGGTGTCGGGCCTGTCGGAAACGATGGACCTTCGGGTCGATTACAATCCCGACGGCACCGTGCGCCTCGCTACGCGCTCTGGCGCGTCGCTGCTCGACGTGAAGCCCTCGCTGCTCGTCTTCGAACAGGCTGGTTCGCTCACCCCGACCACCGAGTTCAACGTCGACGACAGCAAGAATGGTGTCGGCAAGCTCATCATCGAGACGCCGAACGGCACCCGCGTCGACCTGATCAAGGACGGCGCGATCCGCTCGGGTACACTCGGCGCCCTGATCGAACTGCGCGACACGACCCTGCAAGACGCGCAGCGCCAGCTCGACGACGTTGCTTCGGCCCTGGCCCAGGTGTTCTCCTCGGTGCAGGAGCCTGGCACGGCCGTCGCCGGTCCGCCGTCAGGCTTCGACATGGACCTTACCAAGCTCCAGGATGGCGATGATTTCACCATCAAGTATCGCGGCAATGATGGTGTCGAACGTTCGGCCAAGGTCGTCCGCGTCGATGATCCGGCAAAACTGCCGCTGACGAGCCCTGACAGCTTCGGCAATCAGGTGGTCGGCGTTCGCTTTGCCGGCAATGGCGTCGCCGGCAGCGTCGACATGTCCTACATCACCAGCGTGCTCAATTCGTCGCTGACCGTTGGCCCGACGTTCTCGGGCACCGGTTCGACGCTGGAAGTGCGCGCCAACGGCAACGGTACGCCGATCAACGCCTCGACCCGCTGGACCGCCACGGACCTGCAGGGTGGCCAGCTTGGCATGCCGCTCTTCCTCGATGCCGAGGGCAAGCCCTTCACCAATTCGCTGGCCGGAAATGGGCAGCGTCTCGGCTTTGCCGGTCGCATCACCATCAATCCCGCCGTCGTTGCCGACAACACACTGCTGGTCAACTACAACGCGACCACGGCGTCCGGCGACAACAAGCGCGTCAACTACATCGCCGAGCAGTTCGACTCCATGCGGTTCGGTTCGAACTCCATGGTCGGGGCCAAGAATGGCGGTTTCCGCCTTTCCGGCTCGCTCACCGACATGATCTCGCAGGTGATGGAATATCAGGGCAGCTCCATTCAGACGGCGCTGTCCGCCAGCCAGACCAATAGCCAGACGCTCGATGCCATCACGTCACGCATGGAAGAGAGCTACGGCGTCGATATCAACGAGGAAGTGGCCCGGCTGATGGAGTTGCAAAACGCCTATTCCGCCAATGCCCGCGTTGCCTCTGTCGTGCAGGAATTGCTCGACACCCTCATGCAGTCGTTCAGGTAAGGGCGTTCGTCATGCTGATCAATAAATCCATGTATCCGGTCAAGGCAGGCTATAGCGCCATCTCGACCATGCAGAGCCAGCTCGGCAAACTCCAGACCCAACTCGGGTCTGGAGAGAAGGCGCAGACCCTGGCGGAAATGGGCTTTGACCGCACCGTGTCGCTCGCGACGCGCAATCGGCTCACCAAGCTCGACTCCTTCGCCGCCAATATCGACACGGTCAATCTCCGGCTTAACTTCCTCGACCAGGGCTTTACCTCTCTTGCCAAGCTCAAGTCCGAGACCCGGACTTCGGCAACGCCCACCAGCTATGGCGAGAACAATCTCACCATGGTGAGCCTTCAGAAGGACTCGCAGAACCGCCTGTCGCAGCTGCTCGAAACGCTGAACCTTAGCGTGGCAGGTCGCTACCTCATGGGCGGCAACCAGACTGACAAGGCGCCGGTCGCCACCTATGACCAGATCATGTATGGCGAAGGCACCGCGCAGGGCTATCTCGGCGTTGCCGAAGAGCGGCGCAAGGCGGACCTCGGCGCAGATTCCGGTGACACCCTCGGCAATGTCGGGCTGCCGCGCTCCACAACGCTGGGGCCGTGGAAGAACAAGCTGGTGATCTCCTCGGCCGAATTCGAACGGTTCGGCTACAAGATCATGTCGATCTCGGGCAATTCCGCGACGACCCAGACGTCCGGCCCAACGGCCGATCCGCTGGCCCCGACCGTGCAGGTCACCACTCAGCCAGCTGATGGCGACGTTGTTACCTTCAACATGACCCGCCGCGACGGCACGACCCAGACTTTCACGGCGAAGGCTGTGGCGCCGCCGACCGTGCCCAACGACTCTGCAACGCCGCCGGAATATTCCATCGGCGCCACGCTTGAGGACACCGCCGGTAATCTCGAAGGTCTGATGGGCCAAAAGCTCGGTAATCTCGAGAACTTCAAGATTTTCACCTCCTCGGATGCGGACGTGAAGGTGATCTCGTACTCGGACGGCATGGAGTCCATTTCGGTCAAGTTCGACAAGCAGCCGCCCGATGGCGAAATGCTCACCATCGGCATCAAGAACCGTGACGGCGTGACCGAGGATTTCCAGTTCAAGGCGGTCACCGGTA
Organism: Devosia sp.; assembly: GCF_040509215.1. Lineage (GTDB taxonomy): Bacteria > Pseudomonadota > Alphaproteobacteria > Rhizobiales > Devosiaceae > Devosia. The sequence continues at coordinate 2,289 of NZ_JBEVLL010000238.1, read as the reverse complement.
CGCCGGATCCGCTGGCAACCAATCCGCGCGAGTACCAGATCGGCGTCAATCGCGAGGAAACGCTCAAGAACCTCAAGGGTGCCATCGAGACCAGCGTGGGTGGCCTTGATGCCCCGCTCAAGCTCGGTCGCCTTACCGCGGGTACCGTGCCCGCTCCGAATGATACGACGGTTCGTCTCGAAGAGCAGACCCCGCCGACCATTTTTGGCTACAAGCTTGCTTCGGCATCCACCACCAGCAGCAAGATCAATGTCAGCGCCATTGCGGGCAATCCGGCCAATATGAGCGTTCAGTTCATGGGCAATCCGCGCGCCGGCGAGTCCGTGACCATCAACCTCAAGATGCCGGATGGCACCAGCACCCCGATCGTGCTGCAGGCCGTCGATCGCGAACCGGTCACCGGCCAGTTCGTCATTGGCGCCACGCCCGAAGAAACCACGGCCAACTTTGAAGCGGCCCTGAAGCTCAAGCTCGACCAGACCAGCAAGACCGATCTGGTTTCTGCCTCAAGCTATGCGGCGGCGGACGACTTCTTCACGACCGATGGTGTGGCGCGCCGTGTTGACCTTTCGGGCGGCAATCCTGAGACGGCCACAGTCTTTGCCGCACCAAATACCCGCGAGACGGTCAAGTGGTACACGGGCGAAGTCGGCACAACCGGCGACAATCCCCGTCTGTCGGCAACAGCCCAGGTCGATGACTCGACCAAGGTCGGCTATGGCGTTCGCGCCAACGAAACGGGCCTTCGTGAACTGGTGAAGACCCTCGCAGCTATGAGCTCGCAGGAGTACGACATCAACGACACGACCTCGAAGGCACGCTTCAGCGCCATGGTCGAGCGGCAGATGGCGACGACCTCGAGCGCTACGGCAACCAACAAGGGTTCGATCGAGCAGATCGGCCTCGAACTGGGCGTGGTTCGCGCCACCACCGGCGGCGCCGCCGAGCGCAATACCGCCGCGTCCGGCCAGCTCGAAACGCTGCTGAGCCAAGTCGAGACGGTCAGTATGGAAGAAACCGTGATGCAGCTCCTGGCGCTCAAGACGCGCCTTGAGGCCAGCTACCAAACCACGGCGACGGTCGCTGGCCTGAGCCTCGTCAACTACCTCAAATAGGCGCCAGAAGGCGTCCTAGTGGCCAGAAGGCCGAAACGAATACGGGGCGCGCAAGCGCCCCGTTTTGCTTTTGGTGGAAGGTTTCCAGTAAAGGCGTCGGGTCGCTACCGCCGTAATTGCAGGGCTGTCCCGGACCACCGGACAAGACCGTTGGTGACGATCTCTGAGGCGCGGCTCTGAGCGGATCTCCATTGCTGTAGCAGCTCGCGGGCAGGGGGGCTTCATACCCCGCACAAACAAAAAGGCCCCCGGTTATATCCGGAGGCTCTTGTCATCGCATCTAGGCGAACTTGTAGGCAGTGGCCTTGATCAGGCTTCTTCTTTACCGCGCAGGCCGGCGGCCAGCTGGCGGTTGATATTGATCAGCGGTAGGAGCTTTGCCTGGCTAGGCTCCATGCTAAGCTCGCGCGTCTCGTTCATGACGAACAGACCCAGATTGGCGATGTTCTGGCGAACCTGAGGAGGAAGCGGATTGTCTTCACGGGTAACGGACGTGAGGAAGATATTCCAGATGCGGCGGTTATAGAGCAGGGCCTCTGGGAGGGTATCCTGCTTTAGTTCCCAGGCGTCGTGGATAAGCTGGAGATTGGCAGCAGCGCGCGATAGCAAATTGGCTTCGCGATCACGCGGGGCTTCCGTTTTGCGGGCCACCTGTTGGTATGCCTGCGCTCCCTGATGGTACATTTGCAAGAAGGTCCTGTTCGTACTGAATTAACTTGCGGGCTGCCTTGAGAGCTTTGTACAGCGCGCCGGTTAAAATCTCGTTGTTGATCCCATTTATGAGAGAAATCATTGAGGGAGCAGCATGGATTATCTCATTGACAAGACGGAAGTATTCGTCGCGGAGCCGCGCCGTATCGTCCTCGAGATACATCAGTTGCACGGCCAGGTAGATGCGCTTTGCGGGCGTATCTGCGGTCGCGATGGTCAGGATATCCTTTTCGCGCAGGATGGGCGCTTTGCCGTCGATGAAGAGCCGCGTCCGCTGGTCGGAATTGGTAATTATGCACTGCCCGATGATGAGACGTTCGCCGGGCTTGAGTTCGACCTTGAGGGACATGGCTTCTGTTTTCCTGTTCTGGGAATGCCGCCGTTCGTCTGACGGGCTTTGGGATGGATAGCAGTCGCCGCCGATGGACGCTAGCGACTAAAGGGCGGAGCGGGCAGGGGAATC
>NZ_JBEVLL010000237.1:0-7322 GCF_040509215.1 Devosia sp. | reverse complement strand
CGGGAAAAGGTTCTGAAAAAACTATCAGAGCCCAAGCCGAAAATCTCGCCTCAGGCCCTAACCTTAACTGGTTCAGCAGGGGTAGCCCTGCGAGCGTAGCTCGCAGAAGCTCACTCCCACTCGATCGTGCCCGGCGGCTTGGACGTCACGTCGTAGACCACGCGGTTGATGCCGCGGACTTCGTTGATGATGCGGGTGGCCGTCTTGCCGAGGAAGTTCATGTCGAACTGGTAGAAGTCGGCCGTCATGCCATCGACCGAGGTCACGGCGCGGAGGGCACAGACGAATTCGTAGGTGCGCCCATCGCCCATGACACCGACGGTCTGGACCGGCAAGAGCACGGCAAAGGCCTGCCAGATCTTGTCGTATTGGCCGGACTTGCGGATTTCGTCGAGATAGATGGCATCGGCCTGACGCAGAATGTCGAGCTTCTCGGGCGTGATGCCGCCGGGGCAACGGATGGCAAGGCCCGGACCCGGGAAGGGGTGGCGGCCGATGAAGCTATCCGGGATGCCGAGTTCTCGGCCGAGGACGCGGACTTCGTCCTTGAACAGTTCGCGCAGGGGCTCGACGAGCTGCATGTTCATGCGCTCGGGGAGGCCGCCGACATTGTGATGGCTCTTGATGGTGACCGAGGGGCCGCCGGTGAAAGACACGGATTCGATGACGTCGGGATAAAGCGTGCCCTGGGCGAGGAACTGCGCGCCGCCGAGCTTCTTGGCTTCTTCCTCGAACACTTCGATGAAGAGGCGGCCGATGATCTTGCGCTTGGTTTCGGGGTCCGACTGGCCCTCGAGTTCACCGAGGAAGAGCTTGGCGGCATCCACGTGGACCAGCGGGATATTGTACTGGTCGCGGAACATGGTGACGACCTGTTCGGTCTCGTTCAACCGCATCAGGCCGTGGTCGACATAGATGCAGGTGAGCTGGTCGCCGATGGCTTCGTGGATCAGCACGGCAGCCACGGAGGAGTCGACGCCACCGGACAGGCCGCAGATCACCTTGCCGCTGCCGACCTGGGCGCGGATCTTTTCGATCATTTTCTGGCGATAGGCCGACATGGTCCAGTTGGACTGTATGCCGCAGATCTGGTGCACGAAATTGGCATAGAGCTTGGCGCCATCGGGCGTGTGCACGACTTCGGGGTGGAACTGCACGGCCCAGATGCGGCGGGCTTCGTCGGCGATCATGGCGAAGGGCGCGTTGGGCGAGGTGCCCACGACTTCAAAACCTTCGGGGATCGAGACGACGCGGTCGCCGTGGCTCATCCAGACCTGGTGGTCGGTGCCGATATCCCAGACGCCATCATAGAGGGCACTTGGCTTTTCGACGGTGACCTGGGCGCGGCCGAATTCGCGGTGATGGCCGGCTTCGACCTTGCCGCCGAGCGACATGCAGAGGGCCTGCTGGCCATAGCAGATGCCGAGGATCGGGACATTGGCTGCAAAGACCGCCGGATCGATGGTCGGCGCGTTCTCATCGAGCGTCGAGGCAGGACCGCCCGAGAGCACGATCCCCTTGGGGTTCAGGGCCGCAACGGCTGCGGCCGCGGACTGGAACGGATGGATTTCGCAGTAGACGCCGGTCTCTCGAATGCGTCGCGCAATCAACTGCGTGACCTGCGAGCCGAAGTCGACAATGAGGATGGTATCTTGAGCGGGGGCGGTGTCTGGGTGCAGCATGGCGAGGCTTTAGAGCAGAGCAAAAGATTCCGCAAGCACCCGCGCTGCAAGGCTGGACTGACGCTGCAGCAAGCGGCACAAGCACGCTCCGCGGGATCGACCGGCGCGATGAGGCGTTAGGGCGAGGAGACCCGATCTGGAACGTGCTTGATGACCAATGACAACCGATTGCTCGGTGCAGACTTTTTGCGGGCCACGGCGTGCCTTGGCGTGCTGCTGCATCACCTTGCCTTTCGCATGGACATGAATGCCGTGCCCGATGCGGCCGAGCCGGTGCTGCGGTTTCTCGTCTATGGCAGCTTTGGCGTGACGGTGTTTTTCGTGCTCAGCGGGTTTCTGCTGGCGCGGCCGTTCTGGCTGGCACTCGATGCGGGCAAGCCAATGCCCTCGCTCCGGACCTACACGCTGCGGCGGCTGGCGCGGATCGTGCCCGGATTCTGGCTGGCGCTGGTGGTCAGCCTGTTGCTCGACCTGTGGCTGGGCGGCAAGGTGCTCGATGGCGAGCGGATCATTCGCTTTGTCGCCGGCCTGTTCCTTGTCAGCGACTGGCATTGGGTGACGTTGTTTCCGGTCGATAATAATGGGCCGCTTTGGTCGATCGGCTTTGAGGTGACGGCCTATCTGTTGCTGCCGCTGGGTATGGCGGCCGTGTTTGCGCTTAAGGCTCGAAGCTGGGCGGCGCGGCTAGCATGGCTCGGCGTGATCGGCGTGGCGCTTATCGTGCACGTTCTCGTGGTGCAGTATGCGCCGATCGACGAGGTCGAGCGCGGCTGGAACCATGGGCTGGTTGGCGGCGCCAAGGCGTGGATGCCGCGGTTCAATCCCATTGGGTTCTTTGCCATTTTTGCCGTCGGCTCGCTGGCAGCCGGGGTGCAGGTTCTCATTCAGAGCCGGCGCGGGATCGGCATGGATGTCATTGGTGGGCTTGCCGTATTGGCGACGGCGCTGATCATGGCGCTCAATATCGGCGGGCTGACGGAAGGCTTTGGCTGGCTCGGCATTCCCTATGCTTTCCCCGTCATGCCGCTGGCGGTTGGCATTGCGCTCGCCACCCTGCCCTCTTCGATCTATCTCGGACGAGTGCTGGACAATGGACTCGTGCGCTTTGTCGCGCGCATCTCGTTCGGCATCTATGTCTGGCACTTTGTGGTGATGTGGCTGATCGAAAAGCTTGTGCGCGGTGCTTTCCGCACTTCGGGCGATGACGGTTGGGAAACGTGGCTACAGACAAGCGCGGCGGTGCTGGTGATCACCACGATTATCGCGACCCTGAGCTTCTATCTGCTCGAACAGCCAGCGGTGCGATGGGCCCGAAAATTCGAGCGGGCCGACAGGCGCGAGCCTGCCGGCGCCAAGGCGATCAGTTGAGGATACCGATCGACAGGTTCAGCAGCGTCGCGAAGCTGACCCAAACGAGGTAGGGCAGGAAGAGCGAGGCTGCGAGGCGGTCGCGGTTCCAGTTGACGAGAATGAAGCCGACAATGGCCAGCCACATCACGACGATGATGGCAAAGGCCGGCCAGATCATCTGGCCGATGAACCAGACCGGCGACCACGCCCAATTGAGCGCCATCTGGCCGTACCAGAGCTTTGACGAGGTGCTGGTGGGGTTATCGACAAAACTGCGCCAGCCGGCGATGGCAATCAGCACGTAGAGCGTGAACCAGACCGGGCCAAAGATCCAGTTGGGCGGATTGAAGGGCGGCTTGTTGAGGCCCTCGTACCAGGCGCCGGGGATGGACTGGGTACCGATCAGCGCGCCGACGCCGATGACGACGAGAAGGAACGTCGCGAGGACGATCCACGAGCGCGGTGTTTGGTAGTCGGTGGTGGTGGCGGACATTTTTAGGCCCTTTTGCTTCGTATGCCACTGAAACGAAGCAAAAGGGCGGTCGGTTCACTTGAGCAGCGCTCTCGCGCAGACGTCATCGCCGGGTTTATCCCGGCGATCCATCTTGTCGGGATATCCCATGGACCACCGAGACAAGCCCGGTGGTGACGATGGAGGGGATGGAGCGCGCCTACTATGCCGCGTTGCGGATCAGGTGGCAGTAAAAACCATCCGTGCCGGTACGATGCGGCGTCAGCAGGATGCCACCGCCGGCAGTTGCCAGACCCGCAGGCAGATCGGTGACCAATGTGCTGCGCCAGGCTTTGGCAATGTCCACGCTCGACAGGTCCGGATGCGCGGCAAAGAGAGCGGCGACCTGATCGTCGTTCTCTTCGGGCAGGATTGAGCAGGTGATGTAGACCAGCGTGCCGCCCGGCTTCACAAAGCGCAGCGCCTCTTCGAGGATGGCGGCCTGATCGGCCTGGCGTTGAGCCAGGAGTTCCGGGGTCAGCTTCCACTTGGTATCGGGGCGGCGACGCCAAGTGCCGGTGCCGGTGCAGGGCGCGTCGACGACAACGCGATCCATCTTGCCAACGAGATCATCGAGAGCGTCGGGCTGCGGCGCGCGAACCTGCGCGTTGCGCACGCCATTGCGCTTCAGGCGGTCATAGATCGGGGCAAGGCGATTGCGGTCGCTGTCGTAGGCGAAGATCTGGCCCTTGTTGCCCATGCTCGAGGCGAGCGCGAGGGTCTTGCCCCCTGCCCCGGCGCAGAGGTCGAGCACCTGTTCGCCGGGCTGAGCGCCGGCCAACGCTGCAACCATCTGGCTGCCCTGATCCTGAACTTCGAACCAGCCCTTTTGGTAGCCTTCGTCGGTGGTGACATTGGGCGTGCGGGCATCGCGCGGACCGGCGGGCATGGTAAAACCCATCAGCGCGTAGCCGGTCGGCTCTGGCGAGAAGCGGGCCAGCGATTTCGCCACTCTCTCCGGGGTTGCCTTGAGGGCATTGACGCGGAGGTCGAGCGAGGGACGACCGGCCATCGCCTGACCTTCGGCAGCAAGGTTTTCACCAAAGGCACGCTTGAGCGAGGGCAGCAGCCATTCGGGCACGTCGGCCTTGGTGGCCTCATCGGCCGCTTCGAGGCTGGCGGTTGCCGCAGCGGCCTCTTCGGCGGTCAGGGCTTCGGGCGCATGGCTGTCTTCGGCGAAGGCGGCATTGAGCGCTTCGGCCCCTTCGTTCCAGTTCCGCAGCACTGCGGCGAGGACGAGGGCGCGCGGTGTATCGGTACCCATGGCAAAGGCATAGGACGAGCGGCGGCGCAAAGCGTCGTAGACGAGATTGCCGATGGCGGCGCGGTCGCCGGCGCCGGCGAAGCGATTGTTGAGACCCCAGGCCTTCAGCGCCTCGGAAACCGGACGCTTGCGGTTTTCGACATCGGCAAGAACTTCAATGGCGGCGGCGATACGGCCGGGAAGGCGCATGGGTCAGATACTCGGGGCGAGAAGAATTTTGAAGACCAGCCATAGCCAGAAGAGGCACAGAACGGCAAGGCCAAGCGTATAGGCAGCGAAACGCTGCTCTACGCGATTGGTGGTGACATGGATAGCGGCGTGGACGTAGCGCAGCACGACGAAGAGCAGCGCGAGGATGGCCTCCACCCAAGTCACCGCGCCGAAGTGCAGGGCCAGGAGTGCACCGACGAAGAACAGGATGGGCAGCTGGAACTGGTTGTCGAAGCTGTTGGAGAGGAGCCGCGCCTTGAGCGGATAGGCCGTGCGCTCGACGGCGATATCGGCGACTGGAATTTCGCCGCGCATGACGCGCGGTACGCGTTCGCTCCCCATCCAGAACAGCAGGCCCAAAGTCAGCAGAACCTGGGCGGCCATGGTCAGCATCAATAGCTTTTCGACGAAGGGCACTGCGTTCAATCTCCGCCGAAGAGTTGGATTCTTGCACTAAGCGTCGTTGTCGGAGCGAATTCTCCGCCACAGCGAAACGGTCACATCAAGGAGCGTTTTCTGGCAGGCCGCTGTCGTCCGCCGAGCGCCACACCGTTTCCGCCGTGGTATCGGGGTCCTGCACGATGACCTCTGCGCCCTCGTCATTGGAGTTTCGGGCGTCTTCGATGGCCGACTCGATGGCGGCCTCGCGGGTCTTGAACGGGGCTGAAACGCTGCCGCGGTTGGTGTGCTGCCAGCAACCATCGCGCAGATAGACGATGAAATGACTTTCGCTCATGGGCTCCTCCGTTTCCTGACAACGAAGGAGAGTGACGGCGCGTTGCATAGGCCCGCGCCGTCGGAACGTCTTAGCGTCCGCTGCGGTAGTTCGGCGCTTCGCGGGTGATCGTCACGTCGTGAACGTGGCTTTCGTTGAGCGCGGCGCCAGAGATCTTCACGAAGGTGGCGTTCTCGTGGAAATCCTTGAGCGTGTGCGCGCCGGTATAGCCCATCGAGGCACGAAGGCCACCGGCAAGCTGATGCAGCACGGCGCCAGCGGGACCCTTGTACGGCACTTGGCCCTCGATGCCTTCGGGCACGAGCTTCATCTGGTCGCGCACGTCCTGCTGGAAATAGCGGTCGGCCGAACCGGCGCCCATGGCACCAACCGAACCCATGCCGCGATAGGACTTGTAGGAGCGCCCCTGATAGAGGAACACTTCGCCGGGCGCTTCATCAGTGCCTGCCAGAAGCGAGCCGACCATGACGCAGGAAGCGCCACCGGCAAGGGCCTTGGCCATGTCGCCGGAGAACTTGATGCCGCCATCGGCGATGACAGGTATGCCCTGCTTGTGGCCCTCTTCGGCGCAGGACATCACGGCGGCGAGCTGAGGAACGCCAACGCCTGCGACGATGCGGGTGGTGCAGATCGAACCGGGGCCAATACCGACCTTGACGGCGTCGGCGCCGGCATCGATCAGGGCCTTGGTGGCTTCCGCCGTCGCCACATTGCCAGCAACGATGCGGGTAGAATTGCTCTCGCGCTTGACGCGTTCCACCGCTTCGGCGACGCGCACCGAGTGGCCATGGGCGGTGTCGATGACGAGGAGATCAACGCCGGCATCGATGAGGGCGAGCGAGCGTTCAAAGCCTGCGTCACCAACGGTAGAGGCAGCGGCAACACGGAGGCGTCCCTGTGCGTCCTTGACGGCGTTGGGGTGAAGCTGGGCCTTCTCGATGTCCTTGACGGTGATGAGGCCGATGCAGCGATAGTCCGCGTCCACCACCAGCAGCTTTTCGATGCGGTGGCGGTGGAGGAGCACCTTGGCTTCTTCCTTGGAGACGCCTTCACCAACGGTGATGAGGTTCTGATGCGTCATCAGTTCGGAAATCGGCTGGGCGGGATTGCTGGCGAAGCGTACGTCGCGATTGGTGAGGATACCGACCAGCTTGCCGATGGCACGGCCGCCGGTGCCGCCATTCTGCACGACCGGAATGCCGGAGATGCGGCTCTTCTGCATGAGGCCGAGCGCATCGGCGAGAGTAGCGTCGGGTCCGATGGTGATGGGGTTCACCACCATGCCGCTCTCAAAGCTCTTTACCATGCGGACCTGCTCGGCCTGCTCGGTGGCGGTGAGGTTCTTGTGAATGACGCCAAGACCGCCGGCCTGGGCCATGGCAATGGCCATATTGGCTTCGGTGACCGTATCCATGGCCGAGGAAATGATCGGCAGATTGAGCGCTATGTCCTTGGTGACATAGGTCGAAATGTCGGTTTCAGTGGGCAGGACATCGGAGCGCGCGGGCTGGAGCAGCACGTCGTCGAACGTCAGAGCCGCGTCGCCGGTAATCGTGGTAATAATCTTCG
>NZ_JBEVLL010000236.1:0-5468 GCF_040509215.1 Devosia sp. | reverse complement strand
GGCCGTTCGTCGCGCCCGCAAGCTGGCTCGCAAGCGTGCACAGCGCGAAGGCTTGATCGCCGCGCCGCCGCCGCGCAACTAGTCGCGCGAAGCTGCAGAAATTTGAAAACGCCGTCCTCCGGGGCGGCGTTTTTGTTTTTGGGGTTGCTTGGGCTTTTGCGCTGATGCTCCCGACGTCGTCACCACCGGGCTTGTTCCGGTGGTCCCCAGCGGAGGCGAGATGGATTGCCGGGACAAGCCCGGCAATGACGATGCAGGGGAGGGGCGAGCTTGTTGGAGACTAAGTCCGTCGTACGCGCCGCAGGTCGGTCAGAGCGAGAGCGATCGCTAGAGCCGCAAGGCCGGGCATGAGTGTGACAAGCGCCGTGCGGGCTTCGGGGAAGAAGAGCGTGCCCGCGAGCGAAGCCAAAAAACCGCCGCCCATCTGGAAGAAGCCGGTGAGGGCGCCCGCCGAGCCGGCGATTTCGCCGAAACCGGACATGGCGGCGGCGGTAGCGCTGGGGCTGAGGCAGGCAAGCGAGAGCATCCAGAAGCCGACGGGAATCATCACGGCGAGGACCTCATTGGGCCAGATGCGTGGACCCACGGCGTAGCCGAGACCGGCGAGGGCGATCAGGACGAGACCGATCGCGACAAGCTGCCAGCCGTCGAGGTGCTTTGAGAGGCGCGCGGCGATGATGTTGCCGGTGATGAAGGAGCCGGTCTGGATCAGCATGGCCATGGCGAACTGGAAGGGCGTGAGGCCGATCTGGTCGATGAGCACGAAGGGCAGCAGCGCGGCCGAGGCATAGAAACCGCCGAAGGCGGCGGCAAGAGTGCCGGCCGGGAGCAGGAAGGCGGGGGCGCGGAGCAGGCGGCCGTAGTTGCCGATGATGGTCGACGGCTTTAGCGGGACACGCCGATCCTCGGGCAGTGTCTCGCGCGCCGAAAAGCCGAGCAGGGCGATGATGGCGAGGCCGAAGGCCGACATGACCATGAACATGACGTGCCAGGAGCCGACGAGCATGATGACGCTGCCGAGGGTCGGGGCGACGGCGGGCGCGACGGTGAGGACGAGATTGATGAGCGTGAGAATGCCGATGGCTTCGCGGCCGACAAAGAGATCGCGCACCATGGCGCGCGACAGCGCGACGCCGGCCGAGACGCCAAAGCCCTGCAGCACGCGGCCGAGGAGGAGCACTTCGAGGCTTGGCGCGAAGGTAGCGACCAGACCGCCAAGGACATAGATGGCAAAGAACGCAATGCCGACGGCGCGGCGGCCGAAACGGTCCGAGAGCGGGCCACAAATGAGCTGGGCAAGCGCGAAGGCGGCGAAGTAGACCGTCAGGGTGAGCTTGCCGCCGGCGTCATTGGTGCCGAGGTCGGTGACGAGGGAGGGCAAAGCCGGGGCGTAGAGCGTGAGGCTCAGGGGGCCGGTCGCCACCATGAGCCCGCCAATGATGGCCGTGCGGCGGCCGGACATGGCGGGTGAGGCTGAGCTGGATTGGTCGGTCATGGGTCGCGGTAGTCTTCTGTCAGTTCACCGCGCCTGCGCGGATGAAAAAGGCCTTGGCCTTGTCCCATATGCCGGCGTCCCAGAGGTCGGAATGGCCGGCATCCGGGACGATCCAGAGGCTGTCGGGATTGGGAGCGAGGGCATAGAGGCGTTCGCCATTGGAAACGTCGATGGTGCGATCGGCGGTGCCGTGGGCGACCATGACGGATTCGCTGACGTCGGCGATCCATTCATTGGAGCGGAATTGGTCGAGCATGACCCAGTTGACCGGCAGAATGGGATAGCGCTCGGCGGCGACGGTGACAGCCGAGAGGAACGGCGTTTCCAGCAGCAGGGCCTTTGCGTCGCGTTCGCTCGCCACATAAGTCGCGGGGCCGGTGCCGAGGGAGCGGCCCCAGATGACGATGGGGAAATTCTTGGCCGCGGCCCAATCATAGGCGGCGATGGCGTCGGCCAGAATGCTTGCTTCGCTGATCGTACCGGGCGAGGTCGGAAAACCGCGGTAATCGAAGGCGAGAAAGCCAAAGCCTTCGGACACGAAGCGCTCGAAGCGGATGTGTTCGGCAGTGAAGCTGCCCGAATTGCCCTTGTAGTAGACGATCAAAGGCTTGCCGGGCTGGGGTGGCTGGTACCAGCCATTGATGACGGCGCTATCGACGGGGATGGAAATTTCCGCGGCGTCCGGGAGGACCGTGTCCGCCAGCGCCGTTATTTCGCCAGTCGCCTCATATTGCAGGGCGCGCTGGTTGAAATACATGAAGCCGACGGCCCCCGTGTAAACCACGAGGACCAGGGCGATAAGCGCGATGGCGCCAATTCTGAGAAGCTTCACCGGCCGTTCCCGAACAGTTTCCTGCTCTGCCTATAACAGGCGCAGAGCGATCAGAGTTCGGAAATCGTCTTGTCGAGCGCCTGGGCGAAAACTTCGTCGGGCTGGGCGCCGGAGAGAGCGTATTTTTCGCCGAAGACGAAGAAGGGCACGCCGCGAATACCCTGTTGGGCAGCGGAGGTAGCGAGCTGTTCGGTGATCGCGAGTTCGTTGGCGTCGTTCATGGCATCGAGCGCATCGCCACGATCCCAGCCGAATTTCACCGCAACATCGGCGAGGATGTTGTCGTCGTTGATCTGCTGATGGTCGAGGAAATAGGCCTCGGCAATGGCATTGGCCAATTCGTGCTGGTTGCCATTGGCCTTGGACAGCCGGGTGATGGTGTGCGCCTTGGCCGTATTGAACATGCGCGGCTGTTGCGAGAGGTCAAGCTCGATGCCGGCCTTCTTCGCTTCGCCTTCGACCCGCTCCCACATCTCCCTGGGCTCGCGGCCGTACTTTGCCTTCAGCATTTCGCCGACATCGACGCCTTCGGGCGGTACGGTGGGATCGAGATAGAATGGGTGATTTTCAACGACCACTTCCACGTCATCGGGAAGTTTGGCGAGGGCCTGGTCTAGCCGGGCCGAGCCGACGAGGCACCAGGGGCATACGACGTCGGTAAAGACATCGATCTTGAGCAAGCGAGCCATCTTGCGCTCCAACAGATGAGATTGCTCTGACATGGAGCGCAGCGGGCCCGCTCGCAAGAAGGCACTTTGCGGTAACCGTGATCAGGCCGCGGCGGGAGGGGCGTTCTGAGCGGTGATCAGCGCAAACGGCGGGCTCCAGGCGGCGGCGACGGCAAGGCCGAGCGCAGCACCGAAACCAACCCAGACAAGCACCGGGATCATCAACCAGCCACCGAGGCTGGAGACGGCGGCAATGCGGATGCTCGTGGCAAGCGCAAGGAGCAGGACAGAGGTCATCACCAGCGCCAGGGCGAGGGAATCGAGAGCGGCGGCGGGGAAGGGAAATGCGATCATGGCGGCGACGAGCGCGATGCCCCAGGGCAAGACAGTGCGGCTCTTACTCGCGGCAAGGCCAATGGCGAGACCCAAGGTGAACAATAGGACGAGATGAATGGCGGCACCAGCCCAACCGGGAAGGCCGGCGGGAGAGAAGAAGTATGGCTGGAGGCCCGCAGCGTCAGCGACGAAGTTGACACCACCAAAGGCGGCAAGCGGCAGAACGGCTGACAGCGCCAGGCGTGCCAAGGCGCCGAAATCGACCGAGGTGATGGTCGGATGCAGACTAGTTTCTTTTGCCGTGATGGTCGCCATTTTGCGGCTCCCGCTGTTCATGTTCACGGAGTCAATGGCGTTGGGGGCCGAGAAGTTCCCCTTGGCTTAACACTCTCGCGTGTAGGGATAACTTGCGGACGGGCGCGACGGGGCCTATCTGGAGCCAGTCTTTGCGAGGTAGCGCCGTGTCAGATCAGGATCAGAACGAGCGGCTTGAACGCCTCGAAAGCCGCGTAGCATTTCAGGACCAGACCATCGAGGACCTCAATGCGGTCATTACCGAACAGTGGATGGTGATCGAGCAGTTGCGCCGCAAGATCGAAGTGATGGAAGAGCAGGTGCGCAGTGGCGGCTATATCGCCGATCCTTCAAGCGAAAAGCCGCCGCCGCACTACTGATTAGTCTGCAGGCTAACGGCTCAGCGTTTCTGCGAGGAACGGCAGGCTGATATCCATGCGATAATCAACGCTCGAGTGATTGTCGGGGAATTCCTCGTAGCGGTGGGCAATGCCTTTTTGCTCGAGCGTGCGGTGAATACGGCGGGAGCCGTAGAGGATGTTGTATTGATCCTCGGTGCCGCAATCGAAGTAGAAACCCTTCAATTTGGCGATTGATTCCGCGTGGGTTTCGACCATGCGGGCGGGGTCCCATTTGAGCCAGTTGGCCCAGCGGTCTTCGATGAGTTCGCAGGTATCAAGAGTTACCGGCAGGCGCAGGCCGAGGAAGCTGCTGGGTTCCGGGTCGGGATCGAAGCTGGCGGCCTGAGCGAGGATCATCAGGAGCAGCGTGTCCTTGCCGTCGATCTTTTGCTTGGCTTCAAAGGCGCGCATCCAGGTTTCGATGGAGTTTTCCGATTTGGCTAATGCGCGCAGGCTGTTGGGGAATTCCGGGATGTAGAGATTTTCAAACCCGGCATCGCCGGAATGGCTGGCGGCGGCGGCCCAGAAATCGGCGTGCAGCATGGCGTGGATATGAGCGCCGAAACCGCCTGAGGACTTGCCGAAAACACCGCGCCGTCCGGCACCGCCGCAGGAGAATTTTTCTTCCACGAAGGGCGCCATCTCGCCGATGAGGAAATCCTCGTAGTTCCCAAGGACGGGGCTGTTCACATATTGATTGCCGCCGAGGCGCGAAAAGCAATCGGGGAAGGCGACGACGACGGGCGGCATCTTGTTGTCGCCGATGAGGCGATCGAGACGCTCGGGGACGTTTTCGCCGAAATTTTTCCAAGCGGTGTGCGCGGGGCCGCCTGCGGTATAGCCGACGAGATCGACGAGCAGCGGCAGGCCTTCACCGGTGTGGCCGGCGGGAATGTAGACGTCGACGAGGCGGTTGGTCGGATCGCCGAGGCGATTGCCGGCAAGGGCCTTGCTGTCGATGGTGAGCCGGTGGATGGTGCCTGCGGGATGGGTGGTGCGGCGCATATCTTGCTCCTCTTTTGCCTCCGGTTTGGAACAGCGCGGCTCGATTGACAACCCATAGACGGCAATGACGCGGTGGCTGCATCAGCCGGATGCTGTGAACCGCCAGCGGCCGGCTTGCGTTGAGGGGATCATGGGTTTCATCATCGACCGCAATCTCTATGTGCCCGCACTCGACGCGTGGATCGATCCGTCCGAGCCAAAGGCGCGGGCGATCATTACCCATGGGCATGCCGACCACGCGCGTTCGGGCCACGGGTCGGTGCTGGCGACGCCGGACACGGTGGAAATCATGAAGGTGCGCTATGGCGAAGATTGCGCCGGGCGATTTCAGGGGCTCGATTTTCATGAGCCGCTGAAGATCGACGGGGCGACGGTCACGTTCTTTCCGGCCGGGCATATTCTGGGGTCGGCACAGGTGCTGATCGAGGCCGAGGGGC
>NZ_JBEVLL010000235.1:0-4932 GCF_040509215.1 Devosia sp. | reverse complement strand
TCGCAATCAATGCCGGACTTGACGGCTCTGTCGTCATTTCTAAGATCCTCGAAAAAACAGACAGCGCCTACGGCTACGACGTCCAAGCGGGCGAATACGGGAATCTCTTGTCGAAGGGCATAATCGACCCTGCGAAGGTGGTGCGTGCGGCACTCCAAAGCGCGGCGTCGGTGGCGGGACTTCTCATCACCACCGAAGCCATAGTGGTCGAAGTACTGGGCCCGCCGCCGCCAGAGCTTCCCGGTCATGATCATGACCATCATCACGACATGGATTTCGACTAGACACGAGGACCTGCCGCGCCCGAGGCGTAACCGACCTAGACTCCTCCTCGTACGCTGTAGACGGTGCGCTCAGGCGTCGGGGGTTGATCGGCATGTCGTCGGCGCGCGGCAAGAATTTTCGGCTCATAGCGGGCCGCGCTTGTGTCCTAAACTTGCAGACGTCGCCTTACGGCTTCCGTGTACCTCGGCATGGTGGTATTGTTATCGCGATCCCCGATATCCGGGGGTGAAGGGGAACCGAACATGCTAGCAGCGAAGTTCGTATTGGCGGCGGCGATTGTGAATCTGATCGTGCTGTTCACCGCGCTGGCCGTCAATGTGAGCCTAGCCTCTTTCGGCTGAGGAGGAGGAGCGCGTGCTCGAACATACAGCTTTCTCGTTCGCGAACGCGGATGTGTACCAGGCTATCGCCTTCATCGGCGGCGCAATTGCCCATACTGCCTTTTTCGTTTGGGTAATTTGGCTGATCCGCTGGTAGGGGCGCCGCGCACGAGCCCTCCGGCGACCGGTGGGCGACTGGTCAGGTAATCTGCCAGTGACCTATTATCTCGTGATATTTGCCGCCGGTTTCGCAGGCAGCTTTCATTGCATCGGCATGTGCGGCGGCTTCGCCTGTGCGCTCGGTCGCGATACTAGCGGAGCGGCCGCGACCGTGGGCCGCCACTTGCTCTACAACGCGGGCCGGCTGACCACCTACTGTTTCCTGGGTGCGGTGGCCGGCGCGTTGGGCGCGATTCTGTGCACCTCACGTGGATTGGCCGTCCCAGTGCTGAACGGCCCGCTCGACGGCGCCCAGCGAATTCTGGCGATTGCCGCTGGGCTTCTCATGATCGCCATGGCGCTGCAGTTTTTCGGCCTATTCCAGCGCTTTCAAGGTGTGACGATCGGCTTCGGCGGCAGCACGCTCGCGCTGTCGTTACGCAATCTGCTGACTTCAGAGAACCGTGCCGCCCCGGTTGCCTTTGGCGTGTTCAACGGCTTTCTCCCCTGTCCACTGGTCTATGCTTTCGCCGTCCAGGCGGCGAGCACTGCCGGAGCGGTGCCCGGCTTTCTCGTCATGCTATCATTCGGATTGGGCACCTTTCCCGCGATGTTGATGATGGGTGGCGTCGGCCGCATGCTCGCGCCGGTATGGCGGCAACGCGGCGTCTGGCTGGCTGGCAGCTTCATCCTCTTGCTCGGCCTGATTACGCTCGGACGCGGCGTGCTGCCTTTTGGCGCCCATCTGCATGCGTTCCCGCATGGAAGTCCGGGATGACCGAACGAGACGCCAATCTATGCAGCCACTGCCTGCTGCCCGTCGGCTTGCGCGCGATGCAGCGCACGGTGAACGGCGAGGACTGTTCCTTCTGCTGCTATGGCTGCTGCATCGCCTTTCAGGTGAAGCACGGCCAGAACGAGGAGTGGGACGCGGCCTGGTTGCTGATCAGGCTCGGAGTTGGTGCCTTTCTCACCATGAACATCATGCTGATCAGTCTCTTGCTCTACGCTGGGACGTTCAGCGCCGATCCCTGGCTGATCCCCTGGATTCACCTGCTGTTGTGGATCTTCGCGACGCCGGCGCTCGTCATTCTCGGCGAACCGTACCTGCGGGAAACCTGGGCTCAGGCGACACAGGGGCGTGTCACATCGTCGGCGCTCGTTGTGATCGGGGTGGGCGCCGCCTACGCCTATTCCGTTTTCGCCACCATCGAGCAGAGCGACCAGGTCTATTTCGACACCGCCACCATGGTGCTGATGCTGTTCACCATCGGCAGCTATATCGAGGCGGCCGGGCGCGCTAAGGCGGCGCGCGATCTCGAGCCGCTTCTCGCCGCCGAAAGCGAATCCGCCACCGTCGTCGAAGGGGGGACGGAGACTACCCGCCCGGTGCGGGACATCGCTGCCGGCGTGCTGGTGCGCGTCCGGCCGGGCGAGCGCGTTCCAATCGATGGCGTGGTCGTTGAGGGCGAGTCGCACACCGATGAGGCCGTGATCACCGGTGAGAGTCGTCAAATTCCCAAACGCGCCGGCTCTCCGGTGATCGCCGGCAGCATCAGTCTTGACGGAGCGCTTTTGATCAAGAGCAGCGGTGCCGGGTCCGCCACCCGTTGGGCGAAGATTTGCCGTTCGGTTCGCGAGGCCCTGTCCCACCGCAGCGCGATTCAGCGCGTTGCTGACAACGTTGTTGGCGTCTCTGTGCCTTTCGTTGTTCTCCTTGGAGTGCTGACGGTCGCTTATTGGTCTCAATCGATGGCGTTCGACCGGGCCATGCT
Organism: Devosia sp.; assembly: GCF_040509215.1. GTDB lineage: Bacteria > Pseudomonadota > Alphaproteobacteria > Rhizobiales > Devosiaceae > Devosia. Next base: position 2,393 of record NZ_JBEVLL010000235.1, on the reverse strand, counting down.
CATCGGGCTCGCGGTGCTGGTGGTCGCCTGTCCCTGCGCGGTTGGTCTCGCGGCACCGCTCGCGACCTCACTCGGGATTGGGCGGTTGGCGCATTGCGGTTGCCTTGTCCGTGATTCGCACACGTTGGAGGTTCTTGCCGGCACGAGGGTTCTCGCCTTCGACAAGACCGGCACGTTGACGTCAGGCACACCGCGGGTCGTCGGCATCGAAAGCGACGGCGTTCCGACCGACGAGCTACTTGCCCGATGCGCCGGCCTCGAGCGCCACTCCGAGCATGCCTTGGCGCGCGCCATCACTCTGGCAGCTTCCACGCGCGGCCTTGAACCGGTCGTGACGCACGATGTCCGCGCCCTGCCTGGCCGCGGCATAACGGGCAAGGCCGACGGCCAGCCGATCGCCGCCGGGAACAACGTGTTGATGCGCGAACTCGGCTGGCAGCTTGCGCCGTCTCTTAGCGAGCCCGCGCGGTCGCTGGAGGCAAGCGGGCATACCGTTATCTATCTCGGTTGGGAGGGAAGGGTGCGGGCTCTGCTCGCCCTCGACGATACACCGCTCGACGAAGCGCGCTGGGTAATCGAGGAATTAAAACGTCTCGGGCCGCATGTCGCGCTCCTGAGCGGCGATCTCGCCCCTGCCGCGCAACGGGCTGCCACGGCGGTCGGGATCGAAGACCTGCAAGCGGGCCTTTCGCCGGAGGCCAAGCGCGCTGCGCTCGACCGCTTCCGGCAAGAATATGGGGTGGTGGCAATGGTCGGCGACGGACTTAACGATGCGCCGGTCCTCGCCGATGCCGATGTCGGTATTGCTGTCGGGTCCGCCACCGATCTCGCGCGCGAGACGTCGTCGCTGGTGCTGCCGCACGGCGGCCTTTGGATGCTGCCGTGGATCATCACCGTGGCCCGCAAAGTCAGAAGCACGATCCTCACCAACCTCGCTTGGGCCTTTGGTTACAATCTCATCGCCTTGGCGCTCGCCGTGGCCGGTGTGCTGCAGCCGGTGCTGGCCGCCGCAATCATGGCGAGTTCGAGCCTTCTGCTCGTTGTTAATTCCCTGCGGCTGTCGCGGCTCCCCAATCCCATCCCGGGGGCGATCCTGGAGCCGCCGCCTAGTGCGGAGCCTGACAGCGTCCGTCTCGGCGTTGCTGTGATGGCTGGTCCCGCCATCGAACGGGGCTGAACGACTCAAAATCAGCCGAACACGTCATGGGTGAATGCGTCGTACCAGCCGTTCGCAGCTTTAACGACCTGCCGACGGGTCTCGGCATCTTCACCCACCTCACTGATCAAGATTTCGCTGATCTTGATCGCCCCGCCCTCGGGCTCTAAGGCGATGGCGTCGCTCACCGCATCGTCGGCGGCAAGAAACGTGAAGCATGTGTTAAACAAATGAGGGGCAAAACGCGCCGAGCCGGTGAGTGCCGCCGCGATGGCGAAGGCACAGACCTTGGCCTGGCTGTTGGCGAGAAAGGCGGACTTCGGCATGTCGCCGCCACTGGTTGCATCGCCCACGATATGGATCCCGCGCTGTAGCTTCGACTCGAAAGTCCTTGGCTCGACCGGACACCAGCCCGACTGATCCGCAAGACCCGCCTGCTGCGCGAGCCCGCCAGCCATTTGCGGCGGGATGAAATTGACGACCGCGCCCTTGAAGGTCTCGCCAGCAGTCTTGACCGACAAGTCCTTGATGTCGACCGCCTTGATCCCGCCGGTGAATTGGGCTGGCAGCCACTCGATCATTCCCGGATAGTGGCGGACCCAAGCGTCCTGAAACAGCTCCTGCTCGAAGAAACTGTCCTTCGCATCGAGGATCAAGATCTTCGAGCGCGGCTTGAACTGCTTGAAATAGTACGCCACCAGCGAAGCGCGCTCATACGGGCCGGGCGGACAACGGAAAGGGTTCGGAGGGGAGACGATCAGAAAAACCCCGCCATCCTCCATGCTGTCGAGTTGCTGTCGCAGGAGCTCGGTCTGTGGCCCGGCAATCCAGGCATGTGGCATGATTTTTGTTGCGGCCTCGTCGTAGCCCTCGATGGCATCAAATTTGAAAGCGATACCCGGGGCGAGCACCAGCCGGTCGTAGGGCAGCTTGCCGCCGCTCTTAAGATTGACCGTCTTCGCTACCGGATCGATGGCCGCAGCAAAATCGTGGACAATTTTGATCCCGTATCGTTGCGCCAGCGTCTCATAGCCATGCGTGAGCGATTCGAGCGAGCGCATCCCGGCGAGATAGAGAGCGCTGAAGAAGCAGGTCGTGTAGCGCGCCTTGGGCTCGACCAGCGTCACCTCGATCCCTGCAGCGTTCGCCGCCAGATATTTGGCGACCGTCGCGCCGCCGATACCGCCGCCGATGACGACGACTCGCGCGCTGGCTTGGCTTCTCGCCACTCGCGGGG
>NZ_JBEVLL010000234.1:0-46142 GCF_040509215.1 Devosia sp. | reverse complement strand
TGCAGGAATATCAATGACCGTTGTGCCCCAAAGCGTCTGGTACGCCCATTCACCCGCCGTCGCGCCGCTGATCGTTGCCCTGCACAAGGGCTGGTTGGCCGATGGGCTCTCCCAGCAGGGCATCGGCTTCCAGTCGGTCAGCGGTCATGCCGATCCGGCCATTCGCCGGTCTTATTCGGACCACTACCTCAATTTCCAGATCCGCCAGGGCGGCAATGTGCCGGCTCTCTGGGCGCGCTCGAACGGCGCCAATACGCGTCTCGTCGGCCTCACCTGGACGCAGGAATTCCAGGCCATCGTCACTTTGCCCAAGACGGGTATCAAGACGGCCAAGGACTTGACCGGCCGCCGTTACGCCGTGCCGCGCTTTGCGCCGCTCGGCTATCAAGTGCTCGCACCCTTCGCTATTCGCGGCCTCGTCAATGCGCGTGCCGCCGAAGGGCTTGATATCGCCGGCATCGAACTGGTCGACGTGCATGTTGGTCGCGACGCTGCGGGGCAGGGCGAAACCTTCGGGCGCTTTGCGCCAAAGCGCCTCGCCATCTACGCCGACGAATCCCTCGCGCTGTTGCGCGGCGAGATCGATGCTTTCTATGTCAAGGGCAGCGAAGGCATTGCGGCGGCTAGCTTTATTGGAGCCAGCGTTGTCAGCGAATTCGGTTTTCATCCCGACATCAATATCCGAGTGAACGCCGGCACACCGCGACCCCTTACGGTGGACCAAGCCTTCATCGATGCGCGGCCGGACCTCGTGGACCTGCTGGTGGGCGAGATCGCCAGCGTCGGCGATTGGGCCAATCAGAACCGCGCCGAGGCGATTGCCATCCTTGCCCGGGAGAACAATGTCGGCGAGCATTTTGCCAATCTGGCGCTGGGCGACGACCTGCGGACGGCCTTGGGCCTGACGCTGGAAGTCGGCGAGTTGCGGGCCTTTGAGGCCTATAAGCAGTTCCTCTTGGAGTGGAAATTCCTCGACAAGGATTTCCCGCTCGATGCCTGGGTGGCGCCGCAACACCTTGCCGCAGCAAAGAATTTTCAGAAGACCAAGGCCCGACCATGACCGCTGCCGCCCAGAAAATCTCGCCCGTTTCGCGTGGTCCGAGCCGGGAAGAATTGCTCGCCCGTATCCCGGCTTTGGTCGCCGAAATCGCCAAGGGCGCGGCGCAGCGGGACCTCGATCGCGAACTGCCGTTCGAGGCTTTTCGGCTGTTTCGGGAGTCGGGGCTTGGTGCCTTGCGGGTGCCGGTGGAATTGGGTGGGCCGGGTGGTTCGGTGCCCGATTACATCGAGCTGATCGTGGCATTGGGATCGGCAGATTCCAATGTGGCTCATGCACTTAGGTCGCATTTCAATTATGTCGAGAACCTGGTGCTGAGCGGGTCCGACCAGCGCGACGCGGGGGCCATCGAGCGGGTGCTGGAGGGCAAGCTGTTTGGTGGGGCTCATACCGAGCAAGGGACCGCGCGCCCGGGTGAGGTCACGACAAAAATCTCAAAGGTTGGAAGCACTTGGCGGCTCAATGGGCGCAAGTGGTACGCGACCGGAACGGCCTATGCTGACTATGCTTCGTTCAGTGCGGTCAATGAGGACGGCCAGACGGTGGGCGTGCTGTTGCCGGTCGATCGGGAGGGGATAAACATCCTCGATGATTGGGACGGCATGGGACAGAAGTTAACCGCGAGCGGCGGCGTAGTGCTTGATAATGTTGAGGTTTTTGAGCACGAGTTTGCACGTCGGAGCTTGGAAAATCAGGTCGGCCGGCACTGCTCGACGCTGCGGCAATTGCATCTGGCGGCGAGTGCCGCGGGGGCGGTGCGGAACGTTTTGAGCGATGGGATCGACTATGTAAGGAAGCAGGCGCGGTCGGCGGCGCATAGTCCGGCGGCGACGGCGCGGGAAGATCATTTCGTTCAACAGGTTATCGGCGAAATAGCGGCCAATTCTCTGGCGATCGACGCCCTGATCGCCGAGGGTGCGAGGGCGCTGCAGCACACGGTGGATACGTTCGCAACGGGTGACGCAGAGGCGATCGAAACGTCCCTTATTGCTAGCACACTGGTAACGGCGAAAGCCCAATTGGTTATTGGTCAGCTAGGACCACGCACGGCTGAGCGCATGTTCGAACTCGGCGGCGGTTCGGCGACCTCGCGAAAGTACAATTTCGACCGTCACTGGCGGAACATCCGGACCGTGCTCAACCACAATCCGCTGCTGCACAAGTCGCGCATTGTCGGCGACTACATCCTCAACGGCACCACGACCCACCTCAAGGAAGGCAAGGTCTTCTAAGAAGACGTCCGGGCTCAAGGCCCGAACGCTTCGGTGAGTTGTGCATAGCGGCCGCCGGCGATGCGGGCGACGATGTCGAGCTTGTCGCTGGCGATGTGGAAGCGATCGGCGTCGAGGATGGCTTCATCGGCGATATGGGCGATGAGCACCTGGCCGACGGCGATCCAGCGGCTGGGTCCCAGTTCGACCGTGTGGATCAGCTTGCACTCATAGGCGACCGGGCTTTCCCCGATCCGCGGCGGCTTGACCTTCACGCTGTCGAGCTTGGTGAGGTTCGCTTCGCTGAACTCGTCGACCTCGGGGGCAAAATCCCGGGCCGTGACGTCCATCTGGGCGAGGGCGGCGCGGGGCACGAGGTTGACGACGAATTCGCCGGTGGCGCGGATATTGTTGCCGGTGTCCGAGGGGCCATTGGCGCCATCGTGGATGCCGAGGGCGAGAACCGGCGGGTCCTCTCCGAAGACATTGAAGAAGGCGAAGGGCGCGGCATTGTCGACGCCGTCAGCGCTGCGCGTCGATACCCAGGCGATGGGGCGCGGAATGATGGTCGAGGTGAGGAGCTTGTGACGGTCGCGCGGACCGATCTGTGCGAAATCGAAGATCATGATGGTTCCGGGGGAATGCGGGAGGAAGCCGTGGCGATCTGCTGCCATTGGCCGTCGGAGTGGCGCTGCCAGACCGAGAGCTGGCGGCTATCGAGGTGAACTTCGCGCTCGCCTGAAATGACCGTGAGACCGAAGCGGCCATTGTAGATGGCTGTATCGCCCAGAAGGCGAACGCTGGCCTCGGACACCTCGCCATTGGCAAAGCGGACGCGACCGGCAGCGAGCCGTTCGAGGAAAGGTGCCTTGCCCTCGATCATGCCATTGCTGTGGGTATAGGTCAGTTCATCGGAGAGAAGGCGGTCGAGCGTTGCCACATCGCCGGAGCAGAAGGCCCGCAAGCGGGCCCTCTCTCCTTCGAGGACGGCGGCAATGCCGGCTTCGGTGGTTTGCGTACTCATGCCGGGCTCAGGAAGACGTCGGCGCCATTGGCCGAGTTGCCGTCGATGGTGGTGACGAGGTTCTGGATGCGCTTGTCGTAGACGGTAAAGCTATCGGGGGCGACGAGGTCGATGACCGGCAGGTCCTTGACCACTTCGCGCTGGAAATCGCCGAAGAGTTTGACGCGCACGGCCGGATCGTTTTCCTGCGCGGCGGTTTCGAGCAGGCGGTCGGTTTCGGCACTGATATAGTTGGCGCCATTGGAGAAGGGCACGCCGACCTTGATGTTCTTGCTCCAGTAGAGGCGCTGGATGCCGACGGTTGGATCGAAGAGATTGCTCATCGGCTCGATGGCGAGATCGAAATCCCTATCGGTATAGACGCGCTTGACGAAGGAGCCGAAGTCGCCGGTGCGGATGGTGGGCTTGATTCCGATCTTGTCGAGCTGCTGGGCCACATATTCGGCGATCTGGCGCTGCGGGCCCACTGCAATCATCGGATCGACGAAGAGAGCGAAGCGGCTGCCATCGGCGCCACGCTTGTAGCCGGCTTCATCGAGCAGGGCTTCGGCCTTGGCGATATCGAGCGGATAGGTTTCAACGTCGGGCGTATAGAACTCGGCGACGGCCGGGTTGACCGGACCGGTCAGCGCCTTGGCATTGCCGAGAAAGACCGTATCGACGATGAACTGCTTGTCGATGACATGGGCGATGGCCTGCCGAACGCGGATATCCTGCAATTCCTTGCGGTCGAGATTGAAGAGGCCGCGCAGGATGCCGTTGATATAGCCATTGCCGCGGGTTTCGAAGACGAAGCGGCTATCGACCTTGAGGCGTTCGAGATCGGTCAGCGGCACGACGCCGATGGAGACCTGCACCTCGCCCGATTCGAGCGCGGCGACGGCGGCAGCCGGGTCGTTGATGAAGCGGATGACGATCTGGTCGAGATGCGGCTTGCCCTGATCCCAATAATTGGGATTGCGTTCGAGCAGGACATGGCTGCCGCGCACCCATTCCTTGAAGATAAAGGGGCCGGTGCCGATCGGGGCATTGAGAGCCGGATTGGCCGGAATGTCGGTGCCTTCAAAGATGTGTTTCGGGAGGATCGGAGATTCGAGGGCGGCGAGCGCCTTGAGGAGATAGGGCGCCGGATCGGAGAGGGTGACCTGTACCTCGTGGCTGCCCAGAGCCTTGACCTCGGTGACATTGGCCAGCGTGCCGCGGCCGCGCGGATGCACTTCCTTCAGCGCCAGAATGGAGAAGACGACGTCGTCGGCGTCAAAATCTTCGCCGTCATGCCATTTGACGCCTTCGCGCAGCTTGAACGTGTAGGTGAGGCCGTCTTCGCTCACGGCCCATTCGGTGGCGAGCTGCGGGCGGGGGGTAAAATCGAGATCGTAGCTCAAAAGGCCTTCGACGATCTTGGGGCCGATGCTGATGGCTGAACCGGTATTGGTCGCCGAGAGAAGGGCGGTGGGTTCGGAGCCGACATTGATGGAAATGCTGCCGCCTTGCACCGGCTCCTGGGCCCAGGCGTGGCTCGGCAGGGCGCTCGCAAGAGCAAGGGCGGCGGTCGACAGCAAGAGGGTGCGGCGACGGAGGGAAAAGGGAGAAGACACGGCTGACGCTCCGGTGCAGAGGGGAATATTTTGCCTTTCGGCTGATACCCACTTTCATATTTTAGAATGTTGATGGATTTAATAGACATTAGGCGAAACAAATTCTCCGGGTGCGAGCCAAGATGACAAATTCCTCCGAACTGTTCCTGATTACCGGTGCAACCGGCAAACTCGGTCGCGTGCTGACGCCCAAACTCATTGCGGAAGGGCATCACATTCGCGTGCTGACCCGGCGGCCGGAAACGGCCAGGGAGCTTTATGGCGACAAGGTCGAAATATCAGAGGGGGATTTTTCTGTGCCCGCCTCCCTGCCGGCGGCGCTTGACGGGGTAAGCAAGGTGTTGCTGCTGTCCCCGATCAGCGAGCGACTGGCGGAGGACCAGATTGCACTGGTCGATGCGGCCAAGGCGGCTGGTGTGAAGCGGATCGTCAAGATTTCGGGGTCGGACTGGACGGTCGGCACCTCGTTCTCGGGCGATGCGCATAAGAAGATCGAGGATCATCTGGCCCAGTCTGGGCTCGAATATGTTGCCGTGCGGCCGAACGCCTGGCTGCAGGTTTCGCTCGCGGCGGTGGCGGCGCAGATCAAGCGGGGCGAGGCCATTGCTTCACGTCATGGCGGGGCCAAGGTGGGCTATGTCGATGTGCGGGACATTGCCGATGTGGCGATCAGCCAGCTTCTGGCGCCCAAGGTGGCGGCGAGCCCGCTGGTGATTACCGGACCGGATTCTCTGTCCATTCCCGATATTGCGGGACTGGCGACGCGGATTACCGGCAAGCCGGTGGGCGTGTCTTCGGCCGTGGCTGCAGGATTGCCGCCGGGCATTGAGGGCTTTGAAGCTCAGGTGGTGAAGCAGTTCTTTGTGGTGATTGGGCAGGGCGGAGCTGCGGGGCTGACCGATACGGTCGAGCGGGTGCTGGAGCGCAAGCCGCGCAGTGTAGAGGCGTATTTGTCGGAGGAGTTGGGGGCGGCCTGATCGCGGATCGTCACCCCCGGGCTTGACCCGAGGGCTTTGTACTTGCTGAGCTATCGCCAAGTGCAGGGTCCTCGGGTCAGGCCCGAGGATGACGACCGGTGGTTGGGTGATCTCCTCGCCCACGAAAAACCGGATTTTGCGCTCAATCCGGAAGCGGTGGACGAAAAACCCGGATATCGTCCATTGTTTGGAAGTGTCTCCCTCGACTTTTTTGGTGTAAATGCCGACTAATTCCGTCGTCATTTAACGGACTGAAATTGACCGATCACATCTCCAGCGGCGCGGCTTCGAGTGAAGCCATTATCCAACTGCGCGGGGTCGAAAAGACCTTTGCGGCACGCGGTGCCAATGCGCCCGTTACTGCACTTCATGAAATCAATCTCGACGTGCCGAGGGGCGCCATTCTTGGCGTTATCGGCCGCTCGGGCGCCGGCAAATCGACGCTGATCCGGCTGGTCAATGGGCTGGAACTGCCCAGTTCCGGCTCGGTTCGCGTCGATGGCGTAGAGATTTCGGCGCTGGAAGAGCGGGCGCTGCGCCAGGAGCGCCGCTCGATCGGCATGATTTTCCAGCACTTCAACCTGCTGGCGCGGCGCACGGCCTTTGGCAATGTGGCGCTGCCGCTGGAAATTGCTGGCGTATCGAAAGCCGAAATCCGCAAGCGTGTGTTGCCGCTGCTTGATCTGGTGGGACTGTCGGACAAGGTCGATCGCTATCCCGCCGAACTCTCGGGTGGGCAGAAGCAGCGTGTCGGCATTGCCCGTGCGCTGGCGACCAATCCAAAGGTGCTGCTCTCGGATGAGGCGACTTCGGCGCTCGATCCGGAAACGACGGAACAGATTCTGGCGCTGCTCCGGCAGGTCAATGTCGATCTCGGCGTGACCGTGCTGCTGATCACCCACGAAATGTCGGTGATCAAGGGCGTTGCCGATCGGGTGGCGGTGATTGACGAAGGTCGCATCGTCGAAGAGGGCGCGACCTATGATGTGTTCACCGGGCCGCAGCATGCGACGACGCGCAATTTCGTCGCCAGCATTACCGGTACGCAATTGCCCGAGCATCTGGCCAAGCGTCTGACCGCCGCGCCAGAGGCCGGCAAGGAAGCGCTGGTGCAGCTTGTGTTCAAGGGGGAGGGCGCGGCGCAGCCGTGGCTTTCCGTGCTGACTCGAAAACTCGATGTCGATCTCGGCATCGTACAGGCCAAGGTGGACCACATTTCCGGCCGGCCTTTCGGCACGCTGGTGGTGAGCCTGCCGGACGTGGCCAAATTGCCCGCCCTTTTGGTGACCTCCAAGGAACTGGGTCTCGAAACGGAGGTGCTCGGCTATGCCTGAGGTTTTCTCGCCCCAAATCCTGAAGCTGCTCGTCGATTCCTTCGTGCAGACTCTCTACATGGTCGGCATTGCCGGGGTCATTGGTACGCTGATCGGCCTGCCGCTCGGCGTCTTCCTGGCGACCAGTCAGCGCGGCGAACTGTTTGCGGCGCCGGCGGTCAATGCTGTGCTTGGGCTCATCGTCAATGCGGCGCGCTCGACGCCGTTCATCATTCTCGTGGTCGCAATCATTCCGCTGACGCGGTTGATTGCCGGTACTTCCATCGGTACCAGCGCGGCCATCGTGCCGCTGACTATTGCGGCGGCGCCCTTCATTGCCCGCGTGATCGAGGCGGCCATTCGTGGCGTCGATCAGGGGTTGATCGAGGCGGCGCGATCGATGGGCGCGAGCCCCTTGCAGATCGTGCAAAAAGTGCTGCTGCCCGAGGCGCTGCCGGCGATCACGCTGGCGCTGACGCTGACCGTCGTGAGCCTCATCGGCTATTCGGCCATGGTGGGTGCTGTGGGCGGCGGCGGTCTCGGCGATCTCGGTATTCGTTTCGGCTATCAGCGCTTCATGCCCGACGTGATGTTGGCCGTGGTGCTGGTGCTGATCGTTCTCGTCCAGGGCGTGCAGAGCCTTGGCGATTCCCTTGCGCGACGCTTCGACAAGCGCTCGCGCCACTAACTCCCCTCCCTCGAAAGGACTTTCTCCCATGTCGTTCAAGACCGTCATTGCCGGTGTGGCCCTTGGCCTCAGCCTGATCGCGGCGCCGGCCTATGCCGAAACCATCAAGATCGGCGCCACCCCCGGCCCGCATGCCCAGATCCTCGAAGCCGTGAAGCCGATCCTGGCGGCCCAGGGCATCGACCTCGAAATCCTCGAATTCTCGGACTATGTCATTCCGAACGAGGCGCTGAATTCGGGCGAACTCGACGCGAACTCCTTCCAGCACCAGCCTTACCTCGACAACCAGGTCAAGGATCGTGGTTATGCCATCGAGTCCGTGGCGACGACCGTGAACTTCCCGATCGGCATCTACTCGGACAAGTTCGAGAACATTGCCGACCTGCCCGATGGCGCCAAGATCGGCATTCCGAACGACCCGACCAATGGCGGCCGCGTGCTGCTGCTGCTCGAGGACAATGGCCTGCTCGACCTGACCGAAGGCGTGGGCACCGCTGCGAGCGTTGCTGACATCATCGGCAACCCGAAGAATTTTGAGATCCTCGAAGTCGACGCTGCCCAGCTGCCGCGCGTTCTGCCGGACGTCGATGCTGCCGGCATCAACACCAACTATGCCGAACAGGCTGGCCTTGATCCCGTCAACGACCCGATTCTGCGCGAAAGCCCCAAGGGCCCCTATGTGAACGTGATTGCCGTTCGCACCGAAGACAAGGACAAGCCGTGGGTGAAGGCTCTGGTCGAGGCGTACCACTCGGATGAAATCCGCACCTTCGTCGAGACGACCTTCAACGGCGCCGTTCTCGCGAGCTGGTAAAAGCAGAACTCCCGGCGTGCACTGCGCGCGCCGGGAGTTTCTTATTCCGGCATCGGCCGGATGAAGTGGTTGTTTGCCACTTCCCGCGTTTCGGGCTGCGGCAGGGCCGATTGGCGGCGGATGAACTCGATGCGGTTGAGTTCTTCGGAAAAGCGCGTGTCCGAGAAGCGGCGATCGGGGTCGGGCACCGCGGATAGCAATAGCCGCGTATAGGGGTGCTGGGGATTGGTCAGCACGCTCTCGGTGTCGCCCCATTCGACGATCTGGCCGGCATACATGACCATGATGTCCTCGGCGACATAGCGCGCCGTGGCGATGTCGTGGGTGATGTAGAGGAGCGCCAGGCCCAGTTGGGCTTTCATATCATTAAGCAGATTGAGAATGCCGAGTCGCACGGAGACGTCGAGCATCGAGGTCGGCTCGTCGGCGACGATGACCTGCGGATTGACCGCAAGCGCGCGGGCGATGCTGATGCGCTGGCGCTGGCCACCTGAGAGTTCGTGCGGATATTTTGGCATCAGCAGAGCGGGGTCGAGTTTGACCCGCGTTAGTAGTTCCTCGATGGCGGCGGTGCGCTCCCTGCTGTTCAGCTTTGGCTGATGGAGGCGAAGCGGGCGTTCGAGGTGGTAGCGGATCGTGTGGGTGGGGTTGAGGGCCGCGAAGGGATCCTGGAACACCATCTGCACCGATGCGCGATAGGCTTTTAGGGCCTTGGCATTGGCCTTGCCGAGGGGCGTGCCACGGAAGAGCAACTGGCCTTCGTCGGGAGTATATTCGCGCATGATGAGGCGGGCGGCGGTGGTCTTGCCGGAGCCGGATTCACCGACCAGCGCCAGGGTGCGGCCGGGATGGAGGCCGAAGGAGACCGAGCGGGCGGCGTAGACGGGCTTGTCGGCGCGGCCAAAGGTTTTGCTGACATTGTCGAGGGCGAGGATGGCGTCGCTCATGACTTGGCTCCCTCGCGGATCTGTTCGCCATGGAGTTTGGGCATCGAGGCCCAGAGGCGCTTGGTGTAGGCATGCTGGGGCGTGCGGTAGATGGTCTGGGCGTCGTTGACCTCGACCAGCTCGCCTTCGAGCATGATGCCGATGCGGTCGCTGACCTGCACCATGAGGCCAAGGTCGTGGGTGATGAAGAGCACGGAGAAGCCGAGTTCTTTCCTGAGGACGTCGATGCGCTGGAGGATTTCGCGCTGCACGACAACGTCGAGCGCGGTGGTCGGCTCATCCATGATCAGAAGCTTTGGATTGAGCGCGAGGCAGATGGCGATGACGATGCGCTGGCGCATGCCGCCCGAGCACTGGTGCGGATAAGATGTCAGGCGGTCGGGGGAGATGTCTACGAGCTTTAGCAGTTCGGCGGCACGGGTGCGGGCTTCGGCGCGGCTGATGCGGCTGTGGGCTTTGAGGACGTCGTAGAACTGCGTCTCGATGGTCAGCACCGGATTGAGCGAGTTCATGGCGCTCTGGAACACCATGGCGACTTCGCGCCAGCGGAAGCTGCGCAACTCGTTGTCGTCGAGTGCCAAGACGTCGCGGCCACCGACGAGGATCTGGCTGCCCTTGCGGATAAGGGCAGGGGGGCGGTGGAGTCGGCTGACGGCGAAGGCGATGGTCGACTTGCCGCAACCGGATTCGCCGGCAAGGCCGAAGAACTCGCCCGGCGCGATGTCGAAGGAGACATCCTTGACCGCGTGGAAGTCTTTTTCGGCGCCGATATAGTCGATGTTGAGATTGCGGATGGAGAGAACGGGATTGGTCATAGCTTGCCCTCTCCAATGCGGACCATTCGGGTCCAGCGATTGAGCATGCCGCCTGTACGCAAGCGCGGATTGGCGATTTCGTCGATGGCGAAGTTGATGAGCGCGAGGCCAAGACCGAGAACGGCGAGGGCAAAGCACGGGGCGAGAAGGTCCCACCACGCGCCGACCGAGAGGGCCGAGGCGTTCTGGGCGTTGTAGAGCATGATGCCCCAGGAGACGGTGTTGGGATCGCCGAGACCGAGGAATTCGAGGGTCGCTTCGGTGATGACGGCGAAGATGACGCTGCCGATGAAATTGATGCCGACGATGGAAATCAGGTTCGGGAAAATCTCGAAGGCCATGATGCGCCAGCTTGGTTCGCCAAGCATTTCAGCGGATTTGACGTAGTCACGCTGGCGGATGGAGAGGGTTTCCGAGCGGGTGACGCGCACGCCCCAGGCCCAGGAGGTGAGGCCGAGGATGACGGCGATCACCAGTGGGCTTGCCTGGCCGATAAAGGCGGCAAGGACCAGCAGGAGCGGCAGGTTGGGAACGACGAGCACCATATTGGTGAAAAAGTTGATGACCTCGTCGATGACGCCGCCCTTGTAACCGGCAATGATGCCGAGGACGGTGCCGATGATGGTGATGGCCAGGCCGGCACCGAACCCGACCGCGAGCGAGACGCGGGCGCCGTAGACGAGGCGCGCGAAGACATCGTGGCCGAGACGGGTCGTGCCCAGCCAATGTTCCCATGAGGGAGCCTGATGCGGGCGGCCGACGCGCTTCACCGGGCTATATTCGGTGAGGAACGGCGCGAAAATGGCGACGAGGATGATCAGAAGGAGAATGGTGAGACCCACCATCGCCTTCTTGTTGCCGAGCAGCTGGCGGAAAAGCGTCATGGCTCAGGCCTTCTTCAAACGGGGGTCGAGCAGCACATAGCTGAGATCGACGGCGAAATTGGCGATGAGCATGGCGGCGGTCATGATCAGGAGCTGGCCCTGGATGACGGGGTAATCGCGGGCGATGATGGCCTGATAGAGCGTGTTGCCGAGGCCGGGATAGTTGAACACCACTTCGGTGACGAGCGAGCCGCCAAGCACGGTGCCGAGCGCAATGGCTAGGCTCGAGACGGTCGGCAGCAGGGCGTTGCGGGCGGCGTACCAGAGCATGACGCGATTGTCGGCGAGGCCCTTGGCGCGGCCCATGACGATGTAGTCCTCGCCCAAGAGGTTGATCATGTTGTTGCGCATGGTGACGGCAAAGCCACCCGTGAGCACGATGACCATTGTCAGCATGGGGAGGGTGCCGTGGTGGATGACGCTCGAAATGTAGGTCCAGTTGAAGCCCGGATCGAGCAGCGGATCGGCGGCATAGCCGTTGGGGAACCAGCCGAGCGTATAGCCGAAGAGGAAGAGCATGATCAGCGAAACGACGACGGCCGGGACGGAGCTTGAAAAGATCGCGGTGAGCGAGACGATGGAATCGAACACCGTGCCCCGGCGCCAGGCGGCCATGATGCCGAGGAAGGTGCCGAGGCAGAAGCTGAAGAGCGTCGCGATGCCGACAAGGCCAAGGGTCCAGACGAGGGCGCGGCCGAGAAGCTCGGTGACGGGCAGGGGGAAGTACTTGATCGAGCGGCCGAGATCGCCGGTGAAGACGCTCTGCAGGTAGCGCAGATACTGCTCGCCGATGGGCGCATCGATGAAGCCAAAGGTCAGCTTCAGGGCGTTGAGATTTTCGAGGCTGAGTTCCGAGCCGGCGCTGGCGAACATGATCTGGATGGGATCACCCGGCATCAGGCGCGGCAGGAAGAAATTGACGGTGGCCGCGGCAATGAAGGCCGCAAGGTAGAAGGCGAGACGCCGGAGCAGGAAGGTCATCGGTGCTTGTGCCTTTCGTGGTGGCGGGGCGCTGGGGCCTACCCCCACCTAACCTCCCCCTGGTAGGGGGAGGGACTTATCGAGTTTGCCGTGAAATACGTGAGCCACCGAACGGCTCCTCCCCCTGGCAGGGGGAGGATGGGTGGGGGGTCAGCGCGAACGATTACTGAGCCACTGGATCGAGATCGAGCAGCTGCAGCAGGCGGGCCGGGTTGGCGTTGGAAACGACGGGCGAGTACTTGGGGTTCTCGGCGTCGGCCCAGCCGGTGAAGCGGCTGGTATTGTACTCGTAGAAGGACGGGCTGTTGTAGACCGGGATGATCGGCATGGCTTCGGCCACGATCAACTGGAGCTGGTCCATGAGCGACTTCTGCTCGGCCGGGTCCTTGGACTGGGTGTACTGGTCAAGGAGGGTCATAACCTCGGCATTTTCCCAATGCGGCGCGGTGAAGCGGCTCTTGCCGAAATCGCCCGGGTTGAACGAGCGGATATACGGGAAGTAGGGATTGGCCGCCGATGCCAGGGCGTTGAGCGTCATGGAATAGGTGCCGTCGATCAGGTTCTGGGTCCAGACCGCAGCTTCCGGGGTCGACATCTTCACGTTGAGGCCGGCTTCGGCGAGGCTTTCGATGGAAATCTGGACAGCGTCGATCCAGTCGGTCCAGCCATTGGGAACCATGATGTCGATGGCGATCGGGGTGCCATCGGGATTGTCGCGGAAGCCATCGCCATCGGCGTCGACGTAGCCGGACTCATCGAGCAGAGCCACGGCAGCTTCGAGATCGAACTTGCCGTACTGGCCGAACTGGGTTTCCACTTCAGGATTGGCGAAGGCCTTGTAGAGTTCGCCAAGGCTTGCCGGGTCTTCATTGACCAGCGGATAGCCATAGCCGGCGATGTCGACAATGGTCTGGCGGTCGATGAGCATGGAGAGCGCGCGGCGGAAGTTCACATCGGTGAACGCCTTGCGGTTGTTCTCGTCGGGCGTGATCTGGCTGACCTGGAAAGAGACGAGGCTTGACGGGGTGAACCAGTACTTGTGGTGCTCCGGGTCCTTGGCGACGAAGGTGTTGTCGATGTCGGGGATGAAGCTCGTGGCCCAATCCAGCGTGCCATCGGCGAGGGCGGCGAGAACCTGCGGATTGTCGGCGAGCTGCGGCATGCGCAGGCAGTCGACCTTGAGGTTTTCAGCGTCCCAATAGTTGGGATTGCGGCACTGTTCGTAGACCTGCGGGGTAAAGCGCGTGATCTCGGTCATCGGGCCGGACGCGACCGGGTTTTCGTTGGCAAAGGTCACGGGATCGGCAATGTCGGCCCAGATGTGCTCGGGCACGATCGGCATGCCGACAATGGTATTGGCGATCAGCGAATTGGGTTCGTTGAGGTTGAACTTGACCGTGCGGTCATCGACCTTTTCGACCGAAGCGAGCTGGGCCGAAACCGAGATGAAATCGAGCGCCGGGAATTTTTTGATGTAGTCATAGGTGAAGACGACGTCGTCGGCCGTGAGCGCTTCGCCATCGGACCACTTCAGGCCATCGCGCAGCACGAAGGTGATCGACTTGAGATCGTCGGCCAGCTCATAGCTTTCGGCGAGGCGGAAATTGGGTTCGTTGCCATTGAGGCGGTTGAACACGACCAGTGGCTCGTACATGAAATCGAGCGTGGTGTAGCGCGCCGAAGTCTGCCCGAACGGGTTGAAATTGCGCACGAAGGTCGTGGTCTGTTCCGAGCTCAGGGTCAGCACGTTCTGGGCGCTGGCGGGTGCCGCCATGGCCAGAGTCGCAACCGAAACGGCCGCGATCAGCGTAGTTTTCAGCATTATACGTCTCTCCTTTGAATACGGTCCTGCCTCAAGCAAGTCCGTTCTCCCTGAAAATGTCTTCCACCTCGGCATGGAGCGCCCTCACGTCCACACGAGACTTGCCGAGCCGCGACTGGGCCCGGTCGATACGAGCGAGGCTTTCGGCGGCGAGCGGACCCGCCGCCTTGGCTGCCGCCTCGCTGGCGTTGAGATCGCCCTGGCTATGGAGGGCAATGTCGTAGCCGGCATCGAGCGCAGCGCGCACGCGTTCCGGCCAGGTTCCCTTGAGCGCCTCCATGGTGAGGCAATCGGTTATAAGAACGCCATTGTAGCCGATGTCGCGACGGATCAGATCGCAGACCGCAGGCGAAACGGAGGCGGGGTGGTCCTTATCGATCTGGGTGAAGACCAAGTGCGCCACCATGGCCCAGGGGGAATCCTTGAGCGCGATGAAGGGGCGGAAATCGGTTTGGCGCAGGTCCTCGACTTCGGCATCGACCACCGGGCAATCGAAATGGGGGTCGACGGTGACGCGGCCATAGCCGGGAATGTGCTTCATGATCGGCATGGAGCCGACTTCGAGCATGGCATCGATGACGACGCGGCCCATGGCGGTGACGAGATCGGGATCGTCGCCAAAGGAGCGCTGGCTGATGACGTCATGCGTGCCCTTGCGGGCGAGATCGACGACCGGCGTGGTGCCGCTGCCAAGGCCGAGTTCGCTCATCATCGAGCCCATGGCGAGGGTCGAGAGGCGCAGGGCGCGCTTGCCGGTTTCGAGATCCTTGCGGGCGAGGGCACCGAATTGGCCGAGGCTCCTAAACAGCGGCCAATTGCCATTGTCGAGGCGCTGCACGCGACCGCCTTCCTGGTCGATATAGACCGGGGCATCTTCGCGGCCGACGGCCTCCTTGAACTGGTGGACGAGGCGCTTGATCTGCTCGGGATTGTCGAGATTGCGCTTGAAGAGGAAGAGGCCGAAGGGATCGGTCTCGCGGAAGAAGGCGATCTCGTCGGCCGAGAGCTCATATCCCGGCATGCCGACGAAAAGGGCGAGGGGCGTCGTGGTCATTGTCTAGTTTGCCTCGGGCTTCTTGATGCGCAACAGGCCCTGATAGATGTCTTCCTTGTCCGACGGGATGGGCATGGCCCCGGCCGCCTTGACGTAGAAATCGACGGGACCAGCCGAACCGATGACGGCGTAGGCGTAGCCATGCGCCTTCATGGCGGCGAGGGTGTGGTAGAAGAGGGCGAGGCCGATATTCTTGCCGCGCTGGTCTTCCGAAACGCCGGTAGGGCCGAAAAAGCCGCGCGCCGTCGCGTCATAACAGGCAAAGCCGATAAGCTGGCCATCGACCGTGGCGATGAGGCAGCCGGGCGGCTGGTGGGCCATGGCGGCGCTGACTTCGCTGACCCAGTATTCGGAAAAATGGGTGCGAACCCAATCCTTGATGATGTGCTGCTCGGGCGGCAGGGCGACGCGAATGGTCGCTTCGACATCCTCGACGCGGGTGCGGAGTTCGTCGAGCTTGCGGCTATAGAGATTGACGAGCAGGTCCATGTCTTGTGCGCCGCTCCTCTCGGCGACGAACCGGGGCGTGACTCTGCGGCCCTCTCCCAGAAGAGCCTCCACACACCGTTTCGCATCGTTGCAAGGGGATGCTAGGAGCGAATATTCCAAGTGTCAACGATTGAAGGAATATTCTATTCCGGTGACGACCGGGCTGTGGAAGACGCCTGCTGGGCCGGCGAACAAGCCAAGCGATGGCGCATATTTAGGCGCGCTGTCACAGGAAGAATTTGGTCGGGCCGATCTTCGACATGGCTGGCGCGCGAATGAGTCTACCTGCCGCAGATCAGATAAAGTAATATTTTATTCGCGATGCTTGGGTGGTCGGAATGCAATATTCCGGCGATGCGCTACCAGCCGTAGTCCAGCACAGTGAGCGTGCGGAGGCGGCCATCGTCGAGCCATTCGATGGACGAGTTCTTGCGCATGCCGATCAGCGCGGCGCCGACGGGGCCGAGAATGGGTACATTGCCGCGTTCGCCGAAGGCGCGATTGGGGTAGGTCAGGCGACCGAGGCGGACCTGGCCTTCATCATCCAGCCGGAACATGACGCGGTGGCCCATCGAGACACCGGCGGGGTTCCACGGATCGCAGACCTCTGCCCGTTTCAACTCGCGCTCGAGATAGGCCGAGACATAGGGCATCGACTCGAACGAGCGCTCGGCCAGCACCATGACGCGGTTGTAATCGTCTGAATTGATGAGGATTTCGGGCAGGGGAAGGGAAGGAAACACAGGTGAATGGAACCGGGATAACGAGGTTTTACGATACTCCGACCGCAGAAATGCACAGTCAATAGGCGGGCAGAATATATTCTGGTCAACAAGCGTCAGGATTATTGACCTATGCATTCTGATATGGAAGTTTGTTGATGCATTTTTGTGCATAGTGCACATTTCATGATCGCAAGGAACCATGATGTCCGACGACACCCTGCTAGATCGCGCCCTTCTGCGTCTCGAAGAGGCCGCCAACCATCTCAAGATCGACCAGGACGTCATCGAGAAACTCAAATATCCGCGCGAAACCACCAAGACGCGCCTGTTGATCCGCATGGACGACGGCTCGCGCAAGTCGTTCCTCGCCTGGCGCTGCCGCTATGACGACACGCGCGGCCCGACCAAGGGCGGCATCCGTTTCCATCCCGATTCCACCGTCGAGGAAGTCGAAACGCTGGCCTTCTGGATGACCTTCAAGTGCGCGGTGATGAACCTCCCCTATGGCGGCGGCAAGGGCGCGGTGCGGGTCGATCCGCATCAATTGTCCAAGACCGAATTGGAGCGCCTGTCGCGCGCCTATGTGCAGGCCTTTGCCAATATCATTGGCCCCGACCGCGATATTCCGGCGCCTGACGTCTACACCAATGCCATGATCATGGGCTGGATGGCCGACGAATATAACCAGATCACCGGCGAAGTTCGCCCGGCCGTCATCACCGGCAAGCCGATTGCGCTCGGTGGTTCGCTCGGCCGCAATGACGCGACGGCGCGCGGTGGCTTCTATCTCGTGCGGCACCTGGCGACCGAACTCGGCCTCGACAAGGACCATACGGTTTCAATTCAGGGCTTTGGCAATGCCGGGCAGTACTATGCGCGTCTGACGGCGGCTGATGGCAATTCAGTGATTGCGGTTTCGGACTCGACCGGGGCGATCCATCGTCCGGGTGGGCTCGACGTCGAAAAGCTGATCGCGGGCAAGGAAGCCGGCCGTCGCGTTGCCGACATGGCCGCCGAACTCGGCGCGCATGTCATTTCGCCCGATGATCTCCTCGGGGTGGAGACTGATCTCTTTGTGCCGGCCGCGCTGGAGGACATGATCACCAAGGACAATGCCGCGACGATCAAGGCCAAGGTTGTGCTGGAGCTGGCCAACGGCCCGGTGACCCCGGATGCCGACAAGATCCTCAACGACAAGGGCGTGATCGTCCTCCCCGATATTCTGGCCAATGCCGGCGGTGTCACTGTGTCCTATTTCGAATGGGTGCAGAACCGTCAGGGCTACTATTGGGACCTCGAAGAGATCCACGCGCGCCTCCTCAAGATCGTCGAGCGCGAAGGCCGTGCGGTCTGGGACATCGCCCAGTCTCGTAATGTGTCGGCGCGTTCCGCGGCCTATATCCACGCGCTCGGGCGCCTGGCCAATGCCATCGAGGCACATGGCACGCAGCCGTTCTTTGCCGGCTAGTTTGGTTCGAAAGTCTTGATTTTTGGGGCGTCGCTGGGGGATCAGCGGCGCCTTTTCTTTATGCGCGCTTTATGCGGCTTTATGCATTCCGTATGGAAACTTTACGCCCGAAGGTATGAATGTGCGGGCCTCTCTCATGGAGGCTCGACATGTTCGATATCTTCTTTCTCGCGCTGGGCGTGGGCTTCTTTGTCCTGACCTTTGCCCTCGCAAAACTCCTGGCTCGGGTCTAGCGCCATGCTGATCTGGCTCTGGGGGCTCGGCGCCCTCGCTATCGCCGTCTACATGGTCATCGCCCTGTTCCGGCCCGACAAACTTTAGCGGAAACTCTTCAAAATGAACTGGCAAGGATGGGCGGAAATCGCCCTGACCCTTGGTCTCGCCCTCGCTTTGGGCTGGCCATTGGGCATCTTCATGTCGCGCGTCTGGAACAAGGAAAGCACCTGGCTCGACCCGGTGCTGAAACCCGTTGAGCGCGGCTTCTACGCTGTCGCCGGCATCGACCCCAACAAGTCGCAGGGCTGGCTGGGCTATGGCGCCTCGCTGATCGCCTTCAACCTCTTCGGCTTTGTGTTGCTCTACGCCATGCTGCGTCTGCAGGGCATTTTGCCCTTCAACCCGCAGGGCTTTGCCGGCGTCTCGCCGGACCTGGCGTTCAACACGGCCGTCAGCTTCGTCACCAATACCAACTGGCAGAGCTATGGTGGCGAAACCACCATGAGCCACTTCACCCAGATGGTCGGCCTGACGACGCAGAACTTTGTGTCTGCGGCGACGGGTGCAGCTATTGCTGCTGCGCTGGCTAGGGCTTTTGCCGGCAATCGCGAAAGCGGAATCGGCAACTTCTGGGCCGACCTGGTGCGCACGACGCTCTATGTGCTGCTGCCGCTCTCGATCGTCCTCGCCGTGGCCCTGATCGGCATGGGCGTGGTGCAGAATTTTGCTGCTTCGGTCAGCGTGACAACGCTCGATGGCGCGAGCCAGACCATTTCGGTGGCCCCGACCGCGAGCCAGCTTGCGATCAAGCAGTTGGGCATCAATGGCGGCGGTATTTTTAACGTCAACTCGGCGCATCCGTTCGAAAATCCGAGCCCGCTGACCAACCTGATCACGGCTATCGCCATCAATACGCTTGGCTGGGCCGCTTTCTTCGCCTTTGGCCGCTCGGCTTTTGCGCGCAAGGAAATCCGTGCCCTCGCAACGGCCGGCATCCTGATCCTCGGCGCTGGCGCTGGGGTGATCTATGTGGCCGAAGCACAGCCAGCTCCGGCTCTCGTTGCCGCGGGAATCGAAAACCCGATCAATATGGAAGGCAAGGAGACCCGGTTTGGTCTTGCCAGCACGGCCGCCTGGGCCGCCCAGACGACGGGCGCATCCAATGGTTCGGTCAATGGCATGCACGACAGCCTCATGCCCTTGGGCGGCGGTATGTCCATGCTGCTGATGATGCTGGGTGAGATTCTGCCCGGCGGCATCGGCTCGGGCATTGCCATCATGGTTGTCATGGCCGTGCTCTCGGTCTTTGTGGCTGGCCTCATGGTTGGGCGCACGCCGGAATATCTGGGCAAGAAGATCGAGGCGCGCGAAATCCAGTTCGCCATGGTGGCGCTGCTGGTCGTGCCGCTGTCGACGCTGGGCTTTTCGGCGCTGACCGTCGTCTGGCCGGATGGGCTTGCGAGCCTCTTCAATCCTGGCGCGCATGGGCTGAGCGAACTGCTTTATGCCTTCACGTCGGCCACGGCCAATAACGGCTCCGCCTTTGGCGGCATCTCGGCCAACGTGCCGTGGTGGAACACCACGCTAGGCCTCGCCATGTTGCTCGGTCGCTTCATTCCGATCGTGGCTGTGCTCGCCATCGCCGGCAGCATGGTCGCCAAGCCCAAGCTGGCTCCGAGCACGGGCACCCTGCCGACGACGGGCGCGCTGTTCATTGGCCTGCTTGTCGGCGTCATCATCATTCTGGGCGCGCTGCAATATTTCCCGGCGCTCGCCCTTGGCCCGATCGTCGAGCACTTCCAGGTGCTCGAAGCGGTCGCGGCAAACTGAGGTCTCCTCACATGTCTACAATGGAATTTGGAACTGAAGGCAAGGGAGGCACAAGGCTAGCCGGTGGCCTCACGGCCGCGACGCTAGCCCGTGCCATGGGCGATGCTTTCGTCAAGCTCGACCCGCGAAAGCTGTTCGGCAATCCGGTTATTCTCGCCACCGAACTCGTCGCGGTCCTCGCGACGGTCTCGGCAGTGATTGCCATCGGCAGCGGGACCAATGGCGGCTTTGCCGTCGCCATTGCCCTCTGGCTCTGGGCCACCGTGCTCTTTGCCAATTTTGCCGAGAGCATTGCCGAAGGCCGGGGCAAGGCCGCCGCTGACTCGCTGCGGGCAACGCGCACCACGACCAAGGCCAAGCTGATCGTCGACGAAAAGCAGGGTCTTGTGGTGCCGACGCCGGCCCATGAACTCGGCCTTGGCCAGGTCATTCTCGTCGAGGCCGGCGATGTCATTCCGGTCGACGGCGAGATCATCGAAGGCGTGGCCTCGGTCAACGAGGCGGCGATTACGGGCGAAAGCGCTCCGGTGATCCGCGAATCCGGCGGCGACCGTTCGGCGGTGACTGGCGGCACGACGGTGGTGTCGGACTGGATCAAGGTGCGCGTCACCTCGCGTCCGGGCTCGACGTTCCTTGATCGCATGATCGCCATGGTGGAAGGCGCTGATCGGCGGAAGACACCCAACGAGATTGCGCTGGCTGTGCTGCTGGCGGGCCTGACGCTGATCTTTCTGATCGCCGTCGTGACGCTGCTGGCCTTTGCCGCCTATTCGGGTATTGCGCTCGATCCGGTTGTGCTTGGCGCGCTATTCGTCTGTCTGATCCCGACCACCATTGGCGGCCTGCTTTCGGCCGTCGGTATCGCCGGCATGGATCGTCTGCTCAAGGTGAATGTGCTGGCAACCTCGGGGCGCGCCGTGGAAGCCGCAGGCGACGTCGATACGCTGCTGCTCGACAAGACCGGCACCATCACCTTCGGCAATCGCATGGCGACCGAAGTCATTCCGGCTCCGGGGATCAGGGAAGATCTGGCTTTCCGCGCGGCGGTCATGACCTCGCTGGGTGACGAAACACCCGAGGGTCGTTCAATCATCGAACTGGCACGCAACAAGGGCATCAGCCTCGAGGCCCCGGTCGACAGCACGATTATCCCGTTCACGGCATCGACCCGGCTTTCCGGCATCGACACGGACGGCAAAGCGTGGCGCAAGGGTGCCGTCGACGCGATCCTGAAGCTGACCGGCAAGACCGATGCCGACGCACCGGCACAGTTCCGGCAGGCGGTGGATCGCATTGCCCGCAGCGGTGGCACACCGCTGGCCATTGCCGAGGGGAAGACGCTGATCGGCGTCATTCACCTCAAGGACGTGGTGAAACCCGGCGTTGCCGCTCGCTTTGCCGATCTTCGGAAGATGGGTCTGCGCACCGTGATGATCACGGGCGACAACCCGGTCACGGCTGCGGCTATCGCGGCCGAGGCGGGCGTCGATGACTTCCTCGCCGAAGCGACGCCCGAGGACAAGCTGCGCCTGATCCGCGAGGAGCAGGGCAAGGGGCGTCTGGTCGCTATGTGCGGTGACGGTGCCAATGACGCGCCAGCTTTGGCCCAGGCCGATGTTGGCGTGGCCATGCAGACGGGCGCCCAGGCGGCGCGCGAAGCGGGCAATATGGTCGATCTCGACAGTGACCCGACCAAGGTCATCGAGATCGTCGAAGTCGGCAAGCAGATGCTGATTACCCGCGGTGCGCTGACGACCTTCTCGATTGCCAACGACGTCGCGAAGTATTTTGCGATCATTCCGGCGCTGTTCGTGGTTGTGCTGCCGCAGTTGCAGGCGCTCAACGTCATGGGGCTGACGAGCCCGGAAAGCGCGATCCTCTCGGCGGTGATCTTCAACGCCCTGATCATTGTCGCGCTCATTCCCCTCGCTCTGCGCGGCGTTAAATATCGCGCAGTTGGGGCCGGTGCGCTGCTGTCGCGCAACCTCCTGATCTACGGTCTTGGTGGCCTCATCGCCCCCTTTATCGGCATCAAGATCATCGACGTTGCCATCACCGCACTCGGTCTCGCATAAGGAGCAAAGAAAATGCTGAACCAGGCAAGACCTGCAATCGTCTCCATGCTGCTGTTCTCCGTCATTCTCGGCGGCGCCTATCCTGCCGTCGTGACGGCGGCGGGCGGGGCGCTGTTCCCGGCGCAGGCCGAGGGGTCATTCGTCAGGAATGCGGCGGGCGAGGTTGTCGGCTCGAACCTCATCGGGCAGGTGACGACTGAACCGGGTTATCTCTGGCCGCGTCCTTCTGCGGCGGGGGACGGCTACAACGCTGCCGGCTCGTCGGGGTCCAATCTGGGACCGCTCAATCCGGTGCTGATCGAGCGCGTGGCGGCGGATGCCGCTGCCGTTCGGGCCTATGCGCCAGAAGGGGCTATTCCGCCCGATGCGGTCACCACATCCGGCTCGGGGCTCGATCCCGAGATATCGCCGGAGTTTGCGGCGCTGCAGGTGGATCGCATTGCCGCGGCGCGGGGTATAAAACCCTCCTTGGTAGGGGCTCTTGTCGCGGCCAATACCGAGGCGCCGCTGCTGGGCTTTATCGGCCAGGCGCGCGTCAATGTGCTGATGACCAATCTGGCGCTCGACAGCGCCTATCCGATCAAAACCGAGTAGTCCGACGTGCAAGACATCCGGCGTCCAGATCCCGAAGCGCTCCTCGCCGAAACGCAGAAGGCGCATCGGGGCAAGCTTAAGGTTTTCCTGGGCATGGCGCCGGGTGTCGGTAAGACGTACGAGATGTTGCGCCAGGCGCGGCGGCGCAAGATGGATGGGCTCGATGTGGTCATCGGGCTCGTCGAGACGCATGGGCGCAAGGAGACCGAGAGCCTCTTGCGCGGCATGGATGTGCTGCCGCGGCGGCCGATCGAGCATCGGGGGCGGACGCTGCTCGAATTCGACATCGATGCGGCGCTGGCGCGAAAACCCGAGCTGCTGATCGTCGACGAATATGCCCATACCAATGCCTCGGGTTCGCGGCATCCGAAACGCTGGCAGGACGTCGAGGAATTGCTGGCGGCGGGGATCGATGTCTGGACGACGCTCAATGTCCAGCATCTCGAAAGCCTCGTCGAAGTCGTGCTCAAGATCACCGGCGTCCGGCAGCGCGAGACGGTGCCGGATGGAGCGCTGTCGCGGGCGGATGATATTGAAGTCATCGACATTACCCCGGCTGAACTGCGCGAGCGCATGGCGGCGGGAAAAGTCTATGTGCCCGAAACGGCGCGGCTGGCAGCGGACAATTTCTTCAAGCCCGAGAACCTGACGGCGCTGCGCGAACTGGCGCTGCGGCGCGCGGCGCAGACGGTGGACGACCAGCTTAACGCTGCGATGCGGGTGAAGGGGCTGGAGGGGCCTTGGGCGGCGGGAGATCGTATTCTGGTTCTGGTGGCCGACGATGGCATGTCGAGTGCCCTCGTGCGGCAGGGCAGGCGGCTTTCTGACACCATGAAGGATGCGCCCTGGATCGTGGCGCATATCACACGCGGACGGTCGGAGGACGGAGAAGCCGGGACGACCTCGAAGCTGACGGATGCGCTGAAACTGGCAGAGCAGTTGGGAGCGACGACGGTGGTGCTCAACGGCAGTGATCTCGTGGCGGCGGCGCTCGCCTATGCGGGTCAGAACAACGTGACGCAGATTGTCATCGGCAAGGGCCGCGACAATCGATTGCGCGAAATGTTCGGGCTGTCGCTGGCGGCTGAATTGCTGCGAGCGGCGCGGGGCGTGTCCATTCACGTCGTGACCGAGCCGGGTGAGAACCAGGTGCGGATGCGCCGGCCGTGGTTGCAGATATTGAAACGCGGCTGGGCGCCCTATGCGATTGGGCTGGGTTATGTGGGCGTCGCCACGGCGCTGGCCTATCTGCTCGATCTGCAGTTCGAGCGGGCGGATCTGGGCATGATCTTCCTTGCGGCCATTCTGGCGGCGGCGGTGGTGCATGGGCTCGCGCCGGGCATGGTGGCGGCGGTCTGCGCCTTTGCCGTCTACAACGTGCTGTTTTTGAGCCCGCGCTACAGCTTTGCCATCGGCTCGCCGACAGACCTGCTGACGCTGATGGTCTTTCTCGCCGTGGCGCTGGCGACGGGTATCCTGGCCGGCCGTTCACGCGACCGGGCGCGAGAAGCACAGCGGCGGGCAAGCGATGTGACCTCGCTGCTGGTGGCGACGCGGGCCTTTTCGCGCGCGCCGACCAAGGCGGAGGCAGCGCGGGCGCTGGCCGAGCAGACGACGGCGGCGACGGGGGCGAAGTCCATCGTGCTGCTTCCCGAGAACGGTGAATTGGTAACCGTCGCCGGAGCGCCGGAGGCGCAGGAGCTGGGGCCGGGCGCCATGGCGGCGGCGCGCTGGACCTGGGAGCGGGGCGAGCCGGCCGGGCACAATACTGGTACCTTGCCGCAGAGCAATTGGTCGTTCCGGCCGCTGCGCGGGGTGCAGAACCGGGCGGGCGTGGTCGGCATCGAGCGGGTCGCGACATTGCCGGGATCGGATCAGGAAAAGCTGCTTACGGCGCTTGCAGATGGCGGTGGCATTGCCATCGAGCGCGCCGAATTTGCGCTGCATGCGGTGGAGGCCGAGACGCTGCGGCGTTCGGATCGATTCCGGACGGCGCTGCTGAATTCAGTAAGCCATGATCTGCGGACGCCGCTGTCGACGGTGCTTGGGTCGTCCTCGACGCTGCTGGAGCTGGGCGACAAGCTGGCGCCGGCGGTCAAGCAGGACCTCTTGGAATCCATCCGCGAGGAGGCCGAGCGGCTCAATCACTATATCCGCAATCTCCTCGACATGACCCGGCTCGAAGGCGGCGGGGTGACGCTTCGGCTCGAAGACAGTGATATCGAGGCGGTGCTTCGCGCGGCCACGGCGCGGCTGAGCCGGAGGCTGGGCGAACATTCGATCACCTACGATTTTCCCGCAGAACTGCCCAAGGTGACGATCGATCCGGGGCTGCTGGAACAGGCGGTCGTCAATATCCTTGAAAACGCGATTGCCTATTCGCCCGACAATACCGAAATCAGCATCGCGGCCTATGAGGACCGCAAGAAGATCATCATCAGCATCGAGGATGAGGGCAAAGGCATTCCCACCGACGAGCTGGAGCGCGTCTTCGACAAGTTTCGCCGGCTCGAGGAGCCGACCGATCGCAGCAAGGGCGTGGGGCTGGGCCTCTCGATCACCAAGGGCTTCATCGAAGCCATGGGCGGCACCATCGTGGCAGCCAGCCCAATTCATGGCGACAAGGGCACGCGCATGCTGATCGCTCTCAACAAGTCGGAAGCCGACGTCTGGAAAGACAAGTGAACCAACCACTCGCACGCATTCTGGTCATCGACGATGAGCCGCAAATTCATCGTTTCCTCGGACCGGCGCTGGAGGCAGCGGGATACCACCATCGGCGCGCCGACAACGGCACGCAGGGGCTGCGCGAGATCGCGCAGTGGAGCCCCGATGTCGTCATCCTCGATCTCGGCCTGCCCGACATGGACGGCAAAGATGTGCTAACGCGGGCGCGGGCCTTTTATGAAGGGCCAATCCTCATCCTTTCGGCGCGCGACAAGGAAGGCGAGAAGATCGAAGCCTTCGAAAGCGGCGCCAATGACTATGTCGAAAAGCCCTTTGGCATCGGCGAGCTTTTGGCGCGTATCAAGGTGGCCCTACGTCCGCGGGTCGTGGCGCAACCGGCAGCGACAAAAGTGCGGTTCGGCGATGTTGAGGTGGACCTCGACATGCGTTACGTGACCCGAAACGGCGAGCCGGTACACCTGCCGCCCAAGGAATATGCGCTGCTGACGCGGTTGATTTCGGGCAATGGCAAAGTTCTCACCCACAAGGAGCTACTGGTGGCCGTTTGGGGCGTCGCCCATACGGAAGATACGCAATATCTCCGCGTCGCCATCGGCCAATTGCGCCAAAAGCTGGAGGCCGATCCGGCTTCGCCCGGTTTCATCGTGACCGAACCAGGCATCGGCTATCGGCTGAAGCGTGAGGGCTAAGTTCGGTCCGCTTCGAGAGAGGCTTTCCAAACTTCCCGCTTCACACCCCTCGCTCGGCGCGTTTCAATTGCCGAAAGCGCTTTGCCGGGGTTGCGGCGGGGCGGTTTCGTGGCCATGTGGAGACCTTCGCCATTCGAGGTCCAATTCATGAGTGCTGTTCCATCTGCCCGTCGCCGCGCTCTGATGCTGGTCAATCCCAATGCCAGGCGCGGTTCCGAGGCCCTCGCGCCGGTCATCGAGCGTTTGGCAAAGGGCGGGGTCGACGCCGTGGTGGAGCGCTTCGAGACGCCCGACGAAGTGTCGGCCGATATCGCGCGCCGTCGGCATGAGGCTGATCTGGTCATTGTCTGCGGCGGGGACGGCACCATCAATTCGGCCGCCAAGGGGATTTTGGAAACCGGGCTGCCCATGGGGATCATGCCCATGGGCACAGCCAACGATCTGGCGCGGACGCTTGGCATTCCCAATGGCCTGCTGCAGGCCGCCGACGTCATCGTTGCCGGGAACATCAGCCGGGTCGATCTGGGTGAGGTGAATGGCCACCCCTTCTTCAATGTCGCGAGCTTGGGCCTGAGCGTCGATCTTGCCCGCGGTCTTACCCCGGAAGCCAAGCGCCGCTGGGGCAAGTTGGGATATGCCCTCGCGGCTCTGAAGGTGGCGATGCGCGCCAAGCCGTTTCGTGCCGAGATCATCAGCAATACCGGCCACGAACGCGTCAAGACGCTGCAGATCGCGGTGGGAAATGGCGTTCACTACGGCGGCGGCACGATGATCCATGCCGATGCGACGATCGAGGACGGGCACCTCGATCTCTATAGTCTTGAACTCAAGAACGTCTGGAAATTCGGCCTGATGCTGGGCGCTTTCCGCCGGGGGGAGCATGGCCTTTGGGACGAAGTGCGCACGGCCAAGAGTACCGAATTCGACATTCGCACCGACGAGCCCATGCCGATCAATACCGATGGTGATCTGGTGACCCAGACGCCGGCCCATTTTCTGATCAGGCCAGACGCCATTTCCGTATTTTCGCCCGGCTGAAGGATCGGAAAGTCACCGTAACAGTTCTTGCATACGCACCGGAGACAGGAAGTTGAACCCATCAGGCCAGGTCCAGCCCGCGTGGCGATCGCCAGACAACATGTTGCTCTATATCGGCTGTGCGGTGGCCGCTGCGCTGCTGACCGTCTTCGGAATTCTGGCCGATCAGGTTGTTGACGGCGACACAGCCGATTTCGATCGTGCCATGGTTATGCTGTTCCGCGACCCCGCTGCGCCAACAGTGCCGCTCGGTCCCGCATGGTTCAATGAAGCGGTGAGGGACATCACTGCGCTGGGGAGTTTCCCCGTCCTCGGCGTGCTGGTCATCGGCGTAGTATTGCATCTGCTGTTGACCGGGTCGCGCCGCACCGGGCTGTTGATCGCCATAAGCGTCATCGGCGGCACAATTATCAGCATGACGCTCAAAGCGATCTTTGATCGGCCACGGCCGGATTTCACCGGGGCTGTCGATGTGTTTACATCGAGCTTTCCGAGCGGGCACGCGACGACCTCCGCTGTCGTTTACCTGACGATCGGCGTGCTGCTGGCGCAGCGTTCTTCGACCTGGCCAGCCCGTACCCTCTACATTTCCGGCGCAATCATCCTCGTGGCGGCAGTGGGCCTGAGCCGGATCTATCTCGGGGTACACTTCCCAACCGACGTCCTCGCTGGCTGGTCCCTCGGGGCTGCCTGGGCACTGATCTGTCTTGCCGTGGCACACGCCCTGCGACGGCGCGGCACACTCCACGACGAAGCCCCGCCCGGCCCGCCGACCGAGGTGGCTTAGGTCGGTTTGACCAAGGTCAAGGACGTTGCGACAAAGATGTCGTTGAGTGCAGCCTGATCGCCGGATATAGCGGCACTATCAGGGGGCACGATGCCGTTCAGAACGCGGAGCATCATCAGGGAGACCGCCACCGCCGTTGCGGTGCTGGCCCTTTATGTCCTCGTGCTGCTGGCGCCGCTGCACAGGCCGCCGGCCTGCAGCGCGATTTCGATTCCCTCGGCTATGCCTCGCTCGACCTCTGGTCGGTCTGCGCACCGCTCACCGTGGACCAGACCGACGAACAGCCGCAGGTGGCCAAGTGCCCCGTCGCGGGCCTTGGCAAGCATGACATTGACCTGGTCGAGCCTGCCTCGCTTGATCTCGGATATCTCCGGCTGCCGACAAAAACCTTCTATCCCTCTGTCGTCGAGCAGAGACAGTCTTCGACCGCGCCCCATATCGGGCAGGCCCGCGCGCCACCAGTGATGGTCTGAGCAACCGGCGTAACGCCGACCCTCCGACCCCCTTTCGCACTGGAAATCATCATGATCCGCATTCTCGCCGCTTCGGCCACACTCGTCGTCGCCCTGACCGCCGTTCCCGCTTTCGCACACGTCACTTTGGAAGTTCAGGAGGCCGCCGTTGGCTCGACCTACAAGGCCGTGTTGCGCATTCCCCACGGTTGCGGGACCGAAGCGACCAACGTTGTCCGCGTCCAAATTCCGGAAGGCTTTTACAATGTGAAGCCGATGCCGAAGGCGGGCTGGACGCTTGAAACTGTGACCGGTCCTTATTCCCAGCCCTATGACAATCACGGCACCCAGCTCAACGAGGGCGTGACCGAAATTGTCTGGTCGGGTGGCGATCTGCCCAACGACTGGTACGACGAGTTCGTCTTCCGCGGCACCTTCGCGAGCACGCTTGAGGCGGGCACGTTCTACTTCCCCGCTATCCAGGGCTGCGCCACGGGCGAAGAGGCCTGGATCGACGTGACTGGCGATGAAAACGCTGAAATGCCCGCGCCGAGCGTGGAACTGGTGCCTGCGGACGCCGCCGACCACTAAGCTGTGGACTGACCGTTTATCGCTACCGTGCCGACATGGGCACGGTAGTTGCCGCGGCAACACCGTCGGCGGTAGAGGCTGTCAAGCCTTCAGCACCACAACTTTTGTATCCACGGGGGTCTTCTCGTAGAGGTCCAGCATGTCCTGCGTAAGCAGACCGACGCAGCCGCTCGACACGCCTTTGCCGATCGTCTCGGGCATGATCGTGCTGTAGATCGTGTAAAGCGTATAGGCGCCATTCTGGTAGAGATAGAGCGTTCTTGCGCCGAGGGGATTGTCCAATCCCGGCGGCATGCCGCCGGCATAGGGGGCCGCCTCCGGTTGGCGCGCGATCATCTCCTTGGGCGGCGTCCAGACCGGCCATTCCGCCTTGCGGCCAATATAGGCGTCGCCGCTCCAGAGGAACCCGGCGCGGCCGACATTGGCACCGTATCGGGTGGCATTTCCGTCGCCTTCGATGCGGTAGACATAGTAGTGGGCAGGATCGACGATGATCGTGCCGACCGCTTCATTGGAATTGTAGCGCACCGTTCGGCGCAGATACTTTGGATCGACCTTGCTCAGTTTCACCGCCGGGATGGGGAAGCGCTCATTGGGAACGGGCCCGTAGACTCTTTCCGCTTCCGCCATGCTCATTCCAGCAGGTGAGCAAGCCGCGAGGCCGAGCGCACCCAAGGCTGCCGCGCCACCCGCCAGAAAAGACCGGCGACTTACGCGCCCGGGCCCCGCGTCCGAGTTGACCTCGTCGGCACCGAGAAAACCACCCTTTGTCACCATGACACCCTCCCGCTGGCGGAACGCACTGTCTCGCCTGGCAAGATTGGTCCCACAAAACCCGCTTGGCAAGCTCCGCGTTTAGCGGGGGTAGGGGCGGCCTCCACCGAAGTCCTCGACTTGGGGCAGGCTGCCATCCTCGAGCCGGGCACTTGATTTCCTGGCCAAGGGACGCGCCACGATACCTTGATCGAGTAGTGACCTCATCCGACGGCCGGTGAGCTCGACAAGAGACGCAGCAACGCAACACGTGGCGATTTGCGCGCTTACTGGACCTTGCAGATCCTATGTTTAGGGAGATTTGGCTGGGGAACCTGGATTCCCAGCAAAACTAAATATGGCCCGTAAGTCACTGAAAACATTGATGTGGTCAGTGGCCAACTTGGCCACTTGGACCATGTCGGTGGCCAACGGTCAATGGTGCACTCTTCGAGATGAAGCCTGTTTGGGAGGACAGGCTCAGACTAATCAGCTGTCTCAAATACTGGTCTGCCCCGATGAGATCGTCTTAGGCGAAACGCTTTGCACTGAAACTTCGCTTTGAAGATCCGTGCGGGAGGAGCGCCCCGCATATTGCCTGAGATGATCCCGCTAATCGCCAACCTGTGGCGAGCGCCCGTTAGTGACGGGCGCGCTTTGCGCTGGCGCAAAAATGCAGCGATGCAATATTAGCATTGCATAGTGATTTGATTTTCGGCGAGGGCCTTATGCCGCGAGTCTCGACTTCGAATGAGTGAGACAAATCATACGTTTCTGCGGCACTGCCTTTCAGTTGATCTAGAGGTTAATCCAGCAACTGCAAAATTGTTTGCGTTCGCGGCAGTGCTCCTCGATGGCTCATCAGTCGTGGTTGGCGCCAAAGGCTCGGTCGAGCAAGGGTTGGACCGTCTTCACAATACCCTCGCCGAAACCAGGCATATTCTCGGTCACAATATCCTCCATCACGATCTGCCACATCTCGTCGCGGCCAAGCCGGCATTGGCCAGGCTGTTCAATGCCCCGATTGATACACTCTGGCTCAATCCTCTGGCATTCCCGCGGAATCCCTATCATCACCTGGTTAAGCACTATCACGACGGCCGCCTTCAAAGCGGTCATGTGAATGATCCTGAAATGGATGCGCGTCTCGTTTTCGACGTCCTGCGCAACCAGCTTGCCGCGCTTCAGCAAATGAACCGAGATGAACCGGATGCTATCGGAGCGTTTCACTTCCTAACTACGAGACCCGAACAGTCGACCGGCTTCGATGCTGTCTTTCGATATGTGAGGGAGGCGCCGACGCCAAGCTTGATTGAGGCGGAGCAAAGCGTTCTCCGGCTCTTAAGTGGGCGCGCCTGCCACTCGGGAATAAGACAGCTTCTGCAACGGCTATCCAATCCACAGCGCGGTTGGCCGACAGCCTACGCGCTGTCCTGGATTCTCGTCGCCGGCGGTGAATCTGTTATGCCGCCATGGGTGCGCATGACCTTTCCCGAGGCTGGGCAGATCGTGCGAGACCTGCGCGATAGCGCTTGCGACGATCCTGTTTGCACGTGGTGCCGAGAGCAGAACGATCCGGTAAAAGCGTTGTCGCGTTGGTTTGGATTTGATGGCTTCAGACCAGAGCCAGTGGATGAGATGGGGCGTCCGCTGCAGGAGCGCATAGTTGACGAAGCGATGAAGAGCTCGTCGCTGCTCGGCATCCTGCCCACCGGAACAGGAAAGTCCGTTTGCTACCAGATTCCTGCCTTGTCCAAATTCGACAAGACGGGCGCTTTGACCGTCGTCATCTCGCCCCTCGTGGCGCTGATGTCCGACCAGGTGCAGGGCATGGAGCGCTCGGGCATCGCCTCGGCTGTCACCATCAATGGCCTTCTGTCCATGCCGGAGCGGCAGGACGCACTCGACAAGGTCAGGATGGGTGAAGCGTCCATGCTGCTGATCTCGCCCGAGCAATTGCGGAGCGTATCCGTACGCACCATTCTGGCGCAGCGGGAAATCGGCCTCTGGGTTTTGGACGAGGCCCATTGCGTTTCCAAATGGGGGCACGATTTCCGTCCCGACTATCGCTATGTCGGCCGGTTCATCAAAGAGAGCGCCGGCGATCAGCCGTCACCGCCGGTCCTTTGTCTGACAGCCACTGCCAAGCCTGAAGTCGTGCGCGACATTCGCGACCATTTCCAGACCCGCCTGGGTATCGACCTGCGGCTGCTCGACGGCGGTTCGGTGCGCACCAATCTCAGCTTTGCGGTTCGGCAAACCAACAAGGCCTCCAAGCTGGCCGATATTCTCGATGTCATCGAGGACAAGCTTCCGCCACAAGGGGCCTCCGGCGCGATCGTCTATTGCGCGACCCGGGCCGAAACCGAGCGGGTCGCCGGCTTCCTCAAGCAACAGGGCCTTGCCGCCGAGCATTTTCACGCTGGCCTGCCGCCGGATGAAAAGCGCGCCATTCAGGAACGCTTTCGCACCGGCGACCTGCGCATCATCGCCGCCACTAATGCCTTTGGCATGGGTATCGACAAACCAGACATTCGCCTCGTTGTTCATGGCGATATCCCCGGCTCGCTGGAAAACTATCTGCAGGAAGCCGGGCGAGCCGGCCGCGATCGTGACCATGCCGATTGTGTCTTGCTTTACGCATCCGAGGATGTGGAGCGACAGTTCTCGCTCTCGGCCCGCTCGCGCCTTGCCCGGCACGAAATCGGCGCCATCCTGAAGGCGATCCGTCGCATGGACGAGCGCACCCGCAAGTCGGGCAAAGTCGTGGCCACATCCGGCGAGATTGTCGTGGCTGAAAAGGATCGGGAATTCGTCCGGGAGACGGCCACCGACGACACGCGGGTCAAGACAGCCATCTCCTGGCTCGAGGAGGCAACGCTGCTGGCCCGTGAAGAGAACCGGGTCCAGATCTTTCCCTCCTCGCTTAGGGTCAGGTCGACCGACGAGGCACAGGCGATACTGGCGAAGTCCAACATGACCGATGCCAACCGGAACAGGCTTCTTGATCTAGTCCGCCACCTCATCAACGCGCCGCCCGATCAGGGCATCACCACGGACGAACTCAGCGGCGCCAGCGGCTTTGGCGCCGGCGCACTGAACAAGGCCATGTCCGATCTCGAGGCGCTAGGCATCGCCCGCAATGACACGGCGATTACTGTTTTCGTCCATGTTGGCGGGGAAGGCTATTCGCGCCATCGCTTCGAGCTCGCATCGCGCCTGGAAACAGACCTCATTGCCATGATGCGCGAGGCTGCGCCCGATGCCGAGGGCGAGATCGGCGTGCCTCTCAATCTGCCCGCCACCTGCCAGGCCCTGCGCGATCGCGGCCATTCCACCGTCGGCCCCGGCATCGTCGAAAAGCTCATTCGCGGCATGGGGCGCGATGGCCGCGACCAGGAAGGTGGCAAGGGCAACCTCCGCTTACGCAAGTTGTCGCGGACCACACTTGCCGTGACCCTGCAGCGCTCCTGGGAGGCGCTCGAGCAGACGGCCTCCATTCGCCATCAGGGTGCGGAGCTTCTGCTCGCTCACCTCCTCGGCAAGGTCGGGAGGGGTACGCGGGGCAAGGATATCCAGGTCGAGACGACTATGGGCGATCTACTGGCCACACTGACCGGCGATGCTTTCCTGCGTAGCAGCGGCGTCAAGGAAATGCCCCGGCTGATGGAG
The DNA here is from genome assembly GCF_040509215.1 of Devosia sp. Lineage (GTDB taxonomy): Bacteria > Pseudomonadota > Alphaproteobacteria > Rhizobiales > Devosiaceae > Devosia. The sequence continues at coordinate 12,890 of NZ_JBEVLL010000234.1, read as the reverse complement.
CGCGCGCTGCTCTGGCTGCACGAACAGGAAGTGGTAACCCTGGGCAAGGGCCTCACCATCTTCCGCCCGGCCATGACGGTGCATCTCAATCCCGGCGGTGGCCAGTTCACTCAGAAGGACTTTATCCCGCTCGACGAACACTATGCCGAGCAGACAGCCCAGACCCATGTCATGGCTGCCTATGCCGAAAAGGGATTGCTGGAGATCAGAGAAGCTGTCCGGCTCTCCGAGGACTATTTCGTGCTCGATCGCGACGCCTTCATGCGCCGCTGGATGCCCGGCAAGGGCATGGAAATCAGACGCCAGACCACTGGTCCTTCATGGAAAGCCATTGTCGACGCGCTCAACAATCCCGTTCAGCAGAAGATAGTTTCCGACGACCGCGAGCAGACCAATGTTCTGGTGCTTGCGGGCCCGGGCTCCGGCAAGACGCGCGTCCTCGTCCATCGCATCGCCTATCTCATTCGGGTGAGGCGCGAAGATCCACGGGAAATCCTGGTTCTCACCTACAACCGCCACGCCGCATCGGAAATCCGCATCCGCCTTCGTCACCTGATTGGCGACGATGTCAATGCCGTCACCGTCTCGACCTGCCACGCTCTGGCCATGCGGCTGGTCGGCGCCAGTTTCGCCGGGGCGCAGACCGGCGTACGCGATTTCGACGGTGTGGTGCTCGAAGCGGTGCGTCAGTTGAACGGGGAGGGGTTGAGCAAGTCCGAAGCGGAGGCCGTTCGCGAGACGCTGATCCAGGGTTATCGCTGGATATTGGTGGACGAGTATCAGGACATCGGACCCGAGGAATATGCGTTGATCTCAGCCATCGCCGGCCGCTCGCTGGAGGATGCTGACCAAAAGCTCAGCCTCTTCGCCGTCGGGGATGACGACCAGAACATCTATGCCTTTGCCGGCGCCTCGATCGACTTCATCCGAAAATTCGAAGGCGACTACAACGCACGGCCAGAATTTCTCATCGAAAACTATCGATCGACGCAGGCCATCATCGCTGCCGCCAATACGGTGATTGCCCCGGCGCGGGATCGCATGAAATCGGGCCATTACATCGTCATCGACCGCAAGCGCCGCGGCGAGCGTTCAGGTGGCGCAATGACAGCGCTCGATCCCGTCGCGCAGGGCCGGCTCCAGCTTCTCCATGCGCCATCCGATGACCTGGCGCAGGCCATGGCGGCCGTGGATGAACTGGCGCGTCTGTCGCGTCTCGATCCAGACTGGAACTGGGCCAATGCCGCTATCATCGCTCGCGACTGGCGCCGCCTGGCGCCGGTGCGCTCCTATGCCGAAGCGCAGGGCATTCCCGTCGAAATGGCCAATGAAAGCCTGCCCAGCATCTGGCGCCTGCGCGAAATGCAGCTTTTCATCGAAGCGGTGCGGGCAGCACCGACAGGCATGATGACCATTGCCGACATGGTTTCGGCGCTGAACGCCATCCCGCCCAATGCTTGGACTGATCTCATCGCGGAGGGGCTGGCGGCGCTGGCGCGGGAGCTTGCTAGCCAGGCGATGCCAAGCCCGGACATTGTCGAGTGGTTTGCCGAGTGGGCCAGCGACGCCCGCGGTGAGCAGCGGGGCCTCCTCCTGCTCACCGCACACCGGGCAAAGGGTCTGGAATTCCAAGATGTCGTCATTCTCGACGGCGGTTGGGACAGAGCATCGCGCAACGAGGATGCCGACGCGCCCCGCCGACTATTCTATGTCGCTATGACGCGCGCGCGCCGCAGTCTGGCCATCATGACCACAGGCACCCATGCCCTCGTGCCGGGTGATGGGACCATCGCCCTCCGCCGCCAGGCGCCGCCCAGCGTTGCGCAAACTCCCTTGGCCAATCGCGCCTACCAAGTTCCCGACCTCACTGTGGTGGACCTGTCCTGGGCTGGGCGCCTTCGCCATGGGAATCCATCGACTGCAGCGATTGCGGCTGCCCGCGTCGGCGACCAAATTCGACTGCTGCATGACGGACAGACCTGGATGATAGAGGACCAAAACGGTGTGCAGTTAGCCCGCATGGCCAAAGCCTGGTCTCCGCCAGATGGTCGCAGTTTCGTCCGGGGCACCATCGGCGCCGTCATTATCTGGAAGAAGACCGACAACGCGGAGGAATACCGAACCTATATCCAGCGCGATCAATGGGAAGTCGTACTGCCGGAACTTGTGTTTGAGTAAGCCGCCCAATACGCCCGATTGGTGGGCATGGGATATGCGCCCCAGACTATTTCCCGGCATCTGTCCTGTCCGCTGAGCGCTTGTTTCCGGCTCCCAGCTTCGTCGCGCGATGAAACGGGTCCACAGCATCGGTCCAGTGTCGATGAGGTAAGATATTGGCGACCTCGCCGACCGGTACAGGCGTTGATATCTCACTCTTGAAGCATGCAGTCTGGCCCGGCCATGATATTCGGCACGTGTGTCGGATCTATTATGTTCATCTATAGGACTGGTTGCGCCGATGTTTGTAGATGAGAGGCGACTATAGTGACGGCAAAAGAGTCCGAATCAGAAATCTTGGGGACGGTGGGCCGCCTATGAAAGCGTTTGAATTTGATCACCAGCTGATTGGCGCCTACGAGCAATTTTCCCGTTCATTTAGTGCGGTTCGGGCCTCCGACCTCAAGTCGCAAATCGACGCCCAGTACGACGCAGGAAGGTTCTGGCCGGATGCCCTCCTTTCCTTGAACCCACGTTTCATGGCAGGGCCGTCGGTCGCTGAACTCGTCGCCGCCGGTGACCTCGATGAAGGGACGGGCCAAGTCTTTCGTTTCGGCGCCACTCCACTTCGCTTTCATCGGCACCAGGCGGAGGCTATTGCGAAGGCAAAGCAGGGCAAAAGTTATGTCGTGACGACCGGCACCGGATCGGGCAAATCCCTCTGCTTCTTTGTTCCGGTTGTGGACTCAATTATTCGAGCCCGACGGGCAGGAAGGCCGAGACGGACGACAGCGATAATTGTTTACCCAATGAACGCACTGGCAAATAGCCAGATGAAAGAAATTGACAAGTTCATCGCTGGTTCCGGCCTGCCGGATGAGCTCAAGCCGGTCGTTAAGCGCTATACGGGCCAGGAAAGTCGCGAAGAACGCGAGCGCATTGCCGCCAATCCGCCCGACGTTCTCCTTACCAATTACATGATGGCTGAGTTGCTTTTGACGCGTCAGGACGACCTGGACTCGCGGGTCATTGCGAACGCCTCAGGCCTTGAGTTCATCATTCTTGATGAATTGCACACCTATCGCGGGCGCCAGGGAGCTGATGTGGCGGTGCTCGTCAGACGTCTGCGCGATAGGTGTTCGCCAGACAAGGAACCAATCTGCATCGGAACATCTGCCACGATGGCATCGGAAGGATCAGACGAGAGTCGGGCATCTGCCGTTGCCAAGGTAGCGTCGCGTCTGTTTGGCACTGAGATCGGCCCGGATGCCGTCATCGACGAGTCTTTGCAGCGCGCGACGGACGACAGCCTTAAATACGAGCACGTTCGTGGCGCGTTGGGGGACGTCCTGTCGCAGCCCCTGCCTGACGCGCTTGATGACGAAGTCCTCAAGCGCCACCCGCTTTCGGTTTGGGCTGAACTTGAACTCGGTCTGGATGACGGTCTTGAGCTCCGCAGGAAAAAGCCGATCCCGTTTGAAGAAGCTGTCAGCAAGCTCTCAACAGCCAGTGGCGCGGATGTCGAAATTTGCCGGAGCTACCTCGAGAAATTTCTAACCCGCATAAGTTTGCCAGAGCTGGAGCGTGGTGGGACGAAGGACGGCGCTTTCCTCGCTTTCAAGCTGCACCGTTTCATTTCCGGTGCCGGAGAGGTTTTCACAACACTCACCGCCAGGCCTCGCCGGATCCTTCTGGACGGTCAACTTGAGGATCCTGAAGCGCCCGGCAACCGTCTTTATCCCACACGTTTTTGCCGCAATTGCGGCCAGGAATACCATGTCGTTACCAAAGTCGATGACGACGGCCGACTGCGCTTTTTGCCCCGAAGCATCGACGATACGCCTCTCGACACAGAGGACGACGAGGTCGCAGGTTATCTCTGTCCGGTGTTGCCCGACGATGCAGACTTTTTGTTCACTGGCGAGCTCGAGGGCTATCCAGAAAGTTGGCGGGAAGAAAAGAACGGCATCGAGCGGCTACGGGGCTATCGAAAGAAGCGTATGCCGGTATCCTACTTGGTGGGTGCCGATGGCAGCTTCGGGGCAGGGGGAAGTGAGTTCTGGTTTGTCCCCGGCAAGTTCGCATTTTGCCTATGCTGCCACGACGAGCCGACACAGGGCATGCGCGAACGTAGCAAGCTGGCGGGACTTTCTGGCGAAGGGCGAAGCTCGGCAACCACCTTGCTGGTGGCCAGTGCCCTGGAATGGATGAACAAGCCTAGCAGCGGCGTTCCTGAGACGAAACGCAAGCTCCTTGGCTTCACGGACAACCGTCAGGATGCGGCGCTGCAGTCTGGCCATTTTAACGACTTCCTGTTTGTTAGCTTGCTGCGCGGAGCCATACTTCGTGCAGTCATTTCCGCGGGAAGTGGAGGTCTGTCACCAACTCAGTTTGGCGTGAAAGTCGTCGAAGCGCTTGGCTTTACGGCAGAGAACAAACGGGCCCGACAGCATTGGCTGCTGGATCCAAACGCCGGTGCCTTAAAACGCGAAGATGCCCAGCTTGCCCTCGCTGGCGTGCTTTCACATCGCGTCTGGACTGACTTGAGACGCGGCTGGCGTTTTACCAATCCCAGCCTCTCAGTCCTCAAACTGATCGACGTTCACTTCCGCGGCCTGGGAGATCTCGCTCAGGATCGAGACCGCTTCACGGCAATCAACCCGGCGCTTGGCAGTCTGTCCGATGATCGCCGACTCTACATTCTGAAGAGCGTCCTGTCGGCAATGCTCGAGGGGCTTGCGGTACAGTCAGAAGCCTTGGACCGCACTTTACTTCAAGCGGTATCCGAAGAGTCGCGGCAGTATCTTCAATCGCCCTGGGCGATAGATCAGAAGGAGGAACCACGTGCGCGATCTTCCCTCGCCCTGCGCGCGGGCGGCGCGACCGCGGTCACTCTACGTGAAGAGCAAACACTCCTGCGAGCAGGTCCCAACTCGAGGATCGCCCGGCTGGTAAACAGGAGGTCCGTTCTCGGCACGAAACTCAACAGGGATGAGTACTATCACCTTATGGAGGAGGTGCTCACCTTCCTGAGCGAGGAAGGGCTTGTGGTGCCTGTCGATCTTGACGGCGACGTTAGGGGCTGGCGTCTGTCTCCATCCGTGGTTCGCCTTGTTCCCGGTTCGGCCCTTGCTGTTGATGCCAAGCGGGGCAACCGTTACTTCCACGACCTCTACACCGCGATCGCCAGTAATCTTGACGATGGCCACAGCTCTTTCTGGGGTCTGGAAGGACGCGAGCATACCGCGCAGGTCTCGCAGAAGCAGCGTGAGTGGCGTGAATGGCGCTTCCGGTTCGAGCAGGACGACATTGACCACCTTACGACCTCGGAATACCGCACGGAAATCCGGGCAAGCGGCGAGTCGGAGCGGTTCCTGCCGGCACTTTTCTGTTCCCCCACCATGGAACTTGGCGTTGATATTTCCGCATTGAATGCTGTCTACCTACGCAACGTGCCGCCTACGCCAGCGAACTATGCTCAACGCGCCGGGCGTGCCGGTCGCTCAGGCCAGGCTGCAGTCATAGTGACCTATTGCGCCTCCGGGTCTCCGCATGACCAATATTTCTTCGAGCGGCGAAACGACATGGTTGCCGGCGTAGTTCGGCCGCCTGCACTCGACATCACGAATGAAGAACTGGTTCGATCGCACATGCATGCGGTTTGGCTTGCCGAAGCCAAACTGGCGCTTTCTCCGGATATCCCTGAAATTCTGGACCTTCACGACGAAAAGTTCCCGCTTAAGAATGACATCCTGATGCTAATTTCCCGGCCTGCCCTGGCTTCGAGAGCCCAGGAACCGATGGCGCGTGTTTTGAAGCAGATATTGGCATCCGACAGAGGGCAACCGCCAATCTGGATGGCAGACCCAGACGAGTATGTTCGCCAAACGGCTATGAATGCGCCAATGGAGTTCGACCGCGCTTTCGATCGATGGAGAGAACTTTATAACTCTGCTCGTACGCAGTTAGCCGAGGCCAACAAGCGTTCGGAGATTACGGGTCTATCGGGTGCTGACCGCCGCAAGATCAAAGCTGCCCAAATGCAGGCTCAGGATCAGATTGCTATTCTTGAGCAGGGCAAAGCGTCAAACGGATCTGACTTCTATTCTTACCGGTATCTGGCCACAGAGGGATTTTTGCCTGGTTACAATTTCCCCCGCCTCCCGCTCTATGCATTTGTGCCTGGCGAAGGCAGGACAGGGTCATTTCTATCCAGGGCTCGCTTCCTCGCAATTTCCGAGTTCGGCCCACGCAGCTTGATCTATCATGAAGGGCGTGCCTACCGGGTCACGAAAGCTAAACTGCCGCCCGAGGTGCGCCAGGGTGACGGATCGGAATTGGCAACAAAGGACATCTACATCTGCTCGAACTGTGGCGCCTCCCATGAGGGCGAGGTCGAACGCTGCCATGGGTGTAGCAATCACATGGCGGGTGAGGTGCCAATCAAGAAAACGTTGCGCATCGACAATGTCGAAGCGACCCCGACAGAGCGCATCACCGCGAACGACGAAGAGAGGGTGCGCCAGGGCTTTGACATTCAGACGGTGTTCTCTTGGCCGAAGAAGGAAGGGCAGATCCAAGTGACAAGCGCCGAATTCGCCTGCGGACAAACTTCGCTCCTGGCACTGCAATACGCCAATGGTGCGGAAATCAGCCGCCTGAACAAGGGCTTGAAGCGTCGCAAGGATCAGACTGTTTTCGGCTTTTACATCGATCCCAGGTCTGGCTACTGGGCGAAGGCTGACGACGAGGAGAGCGACACGGATGTCCCGCCTGACGTGGTCAAGCCTGTTCGCATCGTTCCGATTGTGCGTGACAGGAAGAATGCCCTTTTGTTCCGGTTTGAGAAGCCGGAGCGGTACGAGCCAGAGACGATTGCAACCGTTCAACACGCATTGCTTCGTGGCATCGAAGTGGTCTTCCAATTGGAGGAGGGAGAAATCCTCGGGGAGCCACTACCCGCAAGGGATAACAGACGCGCAATCCTCGCCTACGAGGCTACTGAAGGCGGCGCTGGCGTACTCACACGCCTTATCGATGATGGAAAGGCCATTAACGAAGTGGCGAAGACCGCTCTGGGCCTTATGCACTTCGACAATGTTGACGCTGCGATTGCCGCCGGCGACGCGAAAATTTTGCGGGAGCGGGAAAACGGAAGTTGCGTTCGCGGTTGTTACCGCTGCTTGCTTTCATACTTCAACCAACCAGATCATGAGCTGATCAACCGTTCCAGCCCGGAAGTAGCGCAATTCCTTATCGATCTTGCACGCGGCTCGATTTCCCTCGCAGCCAAGCCGGCCGCTGGAACGGTGACGTCACCGTGGCTTGAGACCTTCAGCGCTGCAAGCATTCCGCAAGTCGATACTATGCCAGCAACCTTTGGTGGTCGTGAGTTTGAGTTCGTTTGGCGCGCATTTGCAGTTGCCGCGACGACTGCCGATGCAACAGCTGAGGCCGAAGAGGATGCGGCGAAGAAGGGCTGGGTCGTGATTAGTTTGCCCCCGGATCCGGCTCAAGGGCTACCGGATGGCTTCATTAAGAATTTTGCAGGTTGATATGACGGCCAATTTTACACCTGGCGATCTCGTTAGAGCGCGCGGTCGCGAGTGGGTAACCCTGCCAACACCCGGTGAAGGCTTATTGGCCCTACGCCCACTCTCAGGTAATGAAAACGACATCGTTGTACTGGCTCCTGACCTCGAGCTGGCGCCGGTTGCGGCTGCTCGCTTCGACCTGCCTGACGATGCGCGTCCAACGGTGCAGGCAAAAGCAGCACTTCTTGCCGACGCATTGCGACTGACGCTCCGTCGCGGAGCGGGCCCATTCCGGTCAGCGGCACAGCTCGCTTTTGAGCCCCGGACGTACCAGCTTGTCCCGCTGCTCATGGCCCTCAGGCTGCCGGTGCCGCGACTGTTGATTGCCGACGACGTCGGCATCGGCAAAACCATTGAGGCGGGTTTGATCCTTCGTGAACTGATGGACCGCGGCGAGGTAGACGCGTTTTCTGTGCTCTGCCCTCCGCACCTCGTGGACCAGTGGATCATCGAATTGAAGGATCGCTTCGGGATCGACGCTGTGGCTGTCACTTCCGGAACTGCGGCGCGTCTGGAGCGGAACCTGCCCCTGGCTCAGACCCTGTTCGATGCCTATCCTTACACGGTCGTAAGCCTCGACTATATCAAAGCAGAAAAGCGCAGGGATGGGTTCGCCAGGGCCTGCCCGGACTTCGTTATAGTAGATGAAGCTCACGCTTGCGTCGGCACACACAAGGGCAGACAGCAGCGCTTCGACCTGCTTCAGGGCCTTTCCAGGGATCCTGCGCGTAGGTTGATTCTGCTCACCGCAACGCCGCATTCCGGGGACGAAGATGCGTTCGCCCGCCTTCTGTCATTAATCGATGTAGAATTCGGTGGCGTAAACTTCGAAAATCAAGGCTACCGTGAAAGGCTTGCCCGCCAGTTTGTTCAAAGGCGGCGAGTAGATTTGGTCGACGGGAACTGGGATGAGGAGCGTGCTTTTCCGAAGCATGAAACTACAGAATACTCTTACCGATTGACCGACGATCACCGAGCATTTCACGAATCTGTCCTCGATTATTGTCTATCCGTCGTGTCCCGGGCCGGGGATACGCAAAAAGACCAGCGGCTTGCCTTCTGGGGTACGCTGGCGCTGATGCGTTGTGTCGGTTCGTCACCGGCGGCAGCGATGAGCGCGTTGCGAAACCGGGCTTCCAATGAAATCGACCGCCTCGAGCCGCAAATTTATGACGAGGATGGCGATGACGAAGACGCCGTCGACATTGAGCCAAACACAGTCTTCTCCAATGATCCTGCGCTCCAAGGACTGCTGGACAAGGCCAGCCGGCTTCTGACTGCCGACGACCCCAAATTAGACGCTCTCGTCAAGGCCCTCAAACCGCTGATCAAACTTGGCGCAAATCCTGTCGTGTTCTGTCGTTATCTGGCAACGGCGGAACATGTGAAGGAAGGGCTGCGGAAGGTATTCCCAAAACTTAATGTGCAGGCAGTAACGGGTGAGTTGACGCCGGACGAACGCCGAGACCGCGTCGCAGAGATGGCGACCGAAGAAGGTGCCGCCGGCGCTCAGCGCATTCTTGTTGCCACAGATTGTCTGTCGGAAGGCATCAACCTCCAACAGCTCTTCGACACCGTGATACACTACGATCTCTCCTGGAACCCCACCCGACATCAACAGCGCGAGGGTCGTGTTGACCGTTTTGGGCAGCCCGCTGAACTCGTTCGTTCAGTTATGATGTTTTCGCCTGACAGCGCCATCGATGGCGCTGTTTTGGACGTCATTCTTCGCAAGGCCGAAGAGATACGCAAGGCAACCGGCGTGACCGTTCCTCTTCCAGACGAGCGGGGACCCGTCACTGACGCCCTCATGGCGGCAATGATGCTTCGTAGGGGCGGGGGAGCCAACCGCCAGCTGACACTTGATCTAAGGTTGGATAACGGCATCCAGGTGATGGAGACCCGCTGGCGCGACGCCAGCGAGAATGAAAAACGATCACGGGCTCGGTTTGCACAAAACGCCATGAAGCCCAGTGAAGTCGCCCCCGAATGGAACAAGGCGAAGTCCCTTTTGGGATCACCCGCGGAAACGCTCGAATTCGTCGAAAGGGCAATGTCGCGGTTCGGGGTACCCCTCGAAAAGAAGAAGTCGCTGCAGTTCGCTCACGTGCACGCCCTTCAAGATAGCCTCAAGGAAAAGCTGGAGCAGCGTGGTCTGAAGGGATCCGTGAAATTGGCCACGCAGGAACCAGCACCGTCCGGCACTTCACTTCTGACCAGGACACATCCTCTGACGTCGTCCCTGGCCGAAAGCCTGCTCGAAGCTTCGCTTGACACCGAAACATTGCCCGATCTCGGCATCGGTCGCGTGGGGGCCTGGCCGAGTGCAGCCGTCACTCAGATGACCCGCGTCGTGCTCTTGCGCATTCGCTACAAGCTCACGGTTCATGCTCGGCGCGAGCGACTTCTGCTCGCAGAGGAAGCGGTGCTTGTTGCCATCGACAGCAATTCAGTGGTGGCGTCTGGCAGTGATGTGCGTGCGTTACTGGCGTCGCCGGCGACCGCTGATCTCGCGCCGGTCGCCCGCGACCGAATGATCAACACGGCAAAGGCTGCTCTTCCTGAAATGCTCGAAGGTCCGATTGCTGACTTCATTCGGCAGCGTGCTGCCGAGTTGGTTGAAGATCACGCCCGTCTGCGTACAGCCTCCGGTTCTGCGTCCCGTGTCAGTGTTGAGGCGGTCATTCCCCCCGATGTCATCGGTCTCTTCGTGCTCGTTCCCGGGGAAGTGTAGTCATGGCCCGCAAACCAATCACCGACATGTCTGCGTGGCCGTCTCTGAGCCTGGAGGGCAACCTGATCGCGCCTGCGATGATCGCCAAGATCGATCAGCGCCAGGCACCTGAGCAGGCCCCTGAGGAGTACGGCGTCCGTAGAGGACTGCAAATACGTGAGGAAATCGCCACAGCATTCCGCGTGGGACAATCTCATTATGACGCGTTTGCGAAGATCGAGCACCCATCGCCAGCCGCGACCACGCGTTTCATCGCCGACTTCTTCAAGGAAACTTTCGGCTACGCCGATCTTGCGGTGGCAGCGGCACCAATCGCGCTGACCTCGTCCGATCGTGTGCCTGTCGTCGTTGTCCCACCCTCGGAGCAGCTTGATCGCCGCAGTCCGACGCTCTCGACAGACCGGTCTCGCTCGCCGGCCTTCGCCCTTCAGGACCAACTGAATGACAGGGAAGAAAACCTTTGGGGCATCGTCACCAACGGGGCTCGGTTGCGCCTCATGCGCGACAATGCCTCGCTGACCCGACCGGCCTATATCGAGGCCGATCTGACGCAGATGTTCACCAACGAAGACATCGCGTCCTTTGCGGTGCTCTGGCTCCTCATCCACCGTTCCCGCTTCGGGGCGGTAGACACTCCTGCCACAGATTGCGCGCTCGAACGCTGGCGGGATGCCGGCTCCAAGGAGGGCGAGGCTGCACGTGATCGTCTGGCAGGTCAGGTCCAGTTGGCCCTCAAACTCCTCGGCTCAGGCTTCATCGAGGCCAACCCCGACCTCGCCGCGAAGCTCCAGTCCGGCGAAGTGAACCTGACCGAATGGTTCAACGAACTCCTGCGCCTCGTCTACCGCCTGATTTTCCTCATGGTGGCCGAGGACCGGAACCTCCTCCATCCCGAGAAGGCCAAACCCGAAGCCCGTGTCCTCTACGCCCAAGGCTATTCGCTCCAGTTGCTGCGCCAGCAATGCTATCGCGCCGCCACATGGGACAGGTACCATGACCGCTACGAGGGGATGAAGATCGTCTTCCGCGCTCTCGCGCATGGCCAGCCCGTGCTTGCGCTGCCCGCCCTCGGCGGCCTCTTTGCCGAGGACAGGCTGCCCCATCTGGAAACCGCCCGCCTGCGCAACCGCGCCTTCATGGAGGCGCTCTATCGCCTCTCCTGGCTCGCCGACAAGAACGGCATGGTCCCCGTCAACTGGCGCGCGATGGAGACCGAGGAACTGGGTTCCGTCTACGAATCTCTCCTCGAACTCCAGCCTCAGCTGGGCGGCGACGGCAAGACGCTGGTCTTCGCCTCCGAGGCGGCCGAGCAGAAGGGCAACCAGCGTAAGACTACCGGTTCCTACTACACCCCGGACAGCCTCGTGCAGGCGCTGCTCGACACCGCGCTTGACCCGGTGCTCGACAAGACCGAGGCGGAGGCGGACGACTCCGCCATGGCGTTGCTGAAGCTTTCGGTTATCGACCCCGCTTGCGGTTCGGGCCACTTCCTGCTGGCCGCCGCCCGTCGTATCGCCACGCGGCTGGCCCGCATCCGGGCCGAGGGCACGCCGTCGCTGGCCGATTTCCGCCATGCCCTGCGCGATGTCGCGCGCTGCTGCATTCACGGGGTGGACCGCAACCCGATGGCCGTGGAACTGACGAAAGTCGCGCTCTGGATCGAGACGGTGGACCCCGGCCTTCCCCTGGGCTTCTTCGATGCGCAGATCCGCTGCGGCGATGCGCTGCTGGGGGTGTTCGACATGCAGGTGCTGCAGGACGGCATACCAGATGCCGCATACAAGCCGCTGACCGGCGACGACAAAGATACCGCACGATATTACTTGCAGGCCAACCGCGCCGCGACCTCGGGGCAGGGCGGGTTTGACTTCGGTACTGGTCAGGCGTCAATGCCCGCGATGAAACCGCTGGCGCTGGATTTTTCGGGCTTTCGTGACCTGCCAGAGGATTCGGTCGAGCAAATAGGGGCCAAGGCCAAGCGGTTCAAGGAACTGCGCAAGGGGCAGACCTTTGTCCGCGCTAAGGCGGCGGCGGATCTCTATGTGGCGGCCTTCCTGCTGCCCAAGGTCGGCGGCGCGCCGGCAGGGGCATCGGCCCGCACCGTGCCGACGACCGAGGAACTGTGGATGGCCCTCAATCAGGGCAAGATGCGCCAGCCGATGGTCGAGGCGCCCAAGGCGGCCCGCAACGTCCGCGCCTTGCATTGGCCGCTGGAGTTCCCCGACGTGATGCAGCGCGGCGGGTTCGACGTGGTGCTGGGGAACCCGCCGTGGGAGCGGATCAAGCTGCAGGAGCAGGAGTTTTTCGCCATCCGTGCGCCCGAGATCGCCGAGGCGCCGAACGCTTCCCACCGAGGCAAGCTAATCGCGGTGCTGGCGGATCATCCGCCGGGTTCACCCGGTCGG
>NZ_JBEVLL010000233.1:0-5023 GCF_040509215.1 Devosia sp. | reverse complement strand
TTGACGGTGTTCCGCAGGGCAAGGCCCTCGACATCGCCCAGTCCGCTCCCAGCCAGAGCTTCGACGCGGTCATCAAGGGTACGTCCGAATACAAGGACATCGAAGGCGCTGACGTCGTGATCGTCACCGCCGGTGTGCCGCGCAAGCCCGGCATGAGCCGCGATGACCTTCTCGAAATCAACCTCAAGGTGATGGAACAGGTCGGCGCCGGCATTGCCAAGTACGCTCCGAACGCCTTTGTCATCTGCATCACCAACCCGCTCGACGCGATGGTCTGGGCGCTGCAGAAGTTCTCCGGCCTGCCGACCAACAAGGTCATCGGCATGGCTGGCGTGCTCGACAGCTCGCGCTTCGTTCACTTCATCGCCGACGAACTCAAGGTCTCGGTCGAAGACGTCAACGCCTTCGTGCTTGGCGGCCACGGCGACACCATGGTGCCGCTCGCTCGCTACTCGACCGTTGCCGGCATTCCGCTGACCGACGTCGTCAAGATGGGCTGGCTCACCAAGGAACGCCTCGACGAAATCATCCAGCGCACTCGTGATGGCGGCGCCGAGATCGTTTCGCTCCTCAAGACTGGTTCGGCCTTCTACGCTCCGGCTGCTTCCGCCATTGCCATGGCCGAAAGCTACCTCAAGGACAAGAAGCGCATCCTGCCGTCCGCCGCGTTCCTTTCCGGCCAGTATGGCGTCAAGGATACCTATGTCGGCGTGCCGGTCGTGATCGGCGCCGGTGGTGCTGAGAAGGTCATCGAGATCCAGCTCAACTCTGCCGAGCAAAAAGCCTTCGACAAGTCCGTGGAGGCCGTTGAGGGCCTGATCGCGGCGTGTAAGAAAATCGCGCCGAAGCTGGCGTAATTAGAAAAGCCGCTGGCAACCCCAGCGGCTTCTCCCTTTTCCGGTCTCTAGAATCGTCCGGTCTACATCTGCCCACCCAAGGGGAATTCAATGAACATCCATGAACATCAGGCCAAGGCGCTGCTGAAAGAATATGGCGCGCCCGTTGCTGCTGGCGTCGCCATTTTCTCGGCCGACGAAGCTGAAGCTGCAGCCAAGTCGCTGCCCGGCCCGCTCTATGTGGTCAAGAGCCAGATCCATGCCGGCGGTCGCGGCAAGGGCAAGTTCAAGGAACTCGGTCCCGATGCCAAGGGCGGCGTTCGCCTTGCCAAGACCATCGACGATGTCGTGGCCTTCTCCAAGGAAATGCTGGGCAACACGCTCGTGACCAAGCAGACCGGCGAGCACGGCAAGCAGGTCAACCGCCTCTACATCGAAGACGGCGCCGACATCGCCCGCGAGCTCTACTGCTCGCTGCTGGTCGATCGCGCGACCTCGAAAGTGTCCTTCGTCGTTTCGACCGAAGGCGGCATGGACATTGAAGCCGTTGCCGAGCACACGCCTGAAAAGATCATCACCGTCGGTATCGATCCGGTCGCCGGCGTCACCGCTGCCGACATTGCCAAGATCAACGATGCGCTCAAGCTCGACGGTCCGGCCGCCCAGGACGGCGAACACCTGTTCCCGATCCTCTACAAGGCCTTCACCGAGAAGGACATGAGCCTGCTCGAAGTGAACCCGCTGATCGTCATGACCAATGGCCGTCTGCGCGTTCTCGATGCCAAGGTCTCGTTCGACAACAACGCCTCCTTCCGTCACGAAGAGCTCAAGCCGCTCCGCGACCTGACCGAAGAAGACGCCAAGGAAATCGAAGCCTCCAAGTATGACCTCGCCTACGTTGCCCTCGACGGCAATATCGGCTGCATGGTCAATGGCGCGGGCCTTGCCATGTCCACCATGGACATCATCAAGCTCTACGGCGCCGAGCCGGCAAACTTCCTCGACGTTGGTGGCGGTGCCTCCAAGGAGAAGGTGACCGCGGCGTTCAAGATCATCACTGCCGATCCGGCCGTGAAGGGGATCCTGGTCAACATTTTCGGCGGCATCATGCGCTGCGACGTCATCGCCGAAGGCGTGATCGCTGCAGTCAAGGAAGTCGGCCTGAAGGTTCCGCTGGTGGTTCGCCTCGAAGGCACCAACGTCAAGGAAGGCAAAGCCATCCTCGACAATTCGGGCCTCGACGTGATTTCCGCCGATGACCTCGACGACGCCGCCCAGAAGATCGTCGCCGCCGTCGGCAAAGCCGCCTAAGCGCACTGCAGAAGAGAAAAACCAATGTCTATTCTCGTCAACAAAGACACCAAGGTTCTCGTGCAGGGCCTCACCGGCAAGACCGGTACCTTCCACACCGAACAGGCCCTGAATTACTACGGCACCAAGATGGTTGGTGGCGTGAACCCCAAGAAGGCCGGTGAAACCTGGACTTCGGGTCTCGATGGTTCGGCTTCGCTCCCGGTGTTCGCTTCGGTTGCCGAAGGCCGCGAAAAGACCGGCGCCAATGCATCGGTCATCTATGTTCCGCCTCCGGGTGCCGCTGCCGCCATCGAAGAAGCAATCGACGCTGAGATCCCGCTCATCGTCTGCATCACCGAAGGCGTGCCGGTCATGGACATGGTCCGCGTCAAGGCAAAGCTTGAAAAGAGCAAGTCGCGCCTCATCGGGCCGAACTGCCCCGGCGTCCTGACCCCGGAAGAATGCAAGATCGGCATCATGCCGGGCTCCATCTTCTCCAAGGGCTCGGTGGGTATTGTTTCGCGCTCGGGCACGCTTACCTATGAAGCAGTGTTCCAGACCACCAATGAAGGCCTCGGCCAGACCACGGCTGTCGGTATCGGCGGCGACCCGGTCAAGGGCACCGAATTCATCGATATGCTCGAAATGTTCCTGGCCGACGAAGCCACCAAGTCGATCATCATGATCGGCGAAATCGGCGGTTCGGCTGAAGAAGAAGCAGCGCAGTTCCTGATCGACGAAGCCAAGCGCGGCCGCAAGAAGCCGATGGCTGGTTTCATCGCTGGCCGTACTGCTCCCGCTGGCCGCACCATGGGCCATGCTGGCGCCGTAATTTCGGGCGGTAAGGGTGGCGCTGAAGAAAAGATCGCGGCCATGGAAGCTGCCGGCATCAAGGTGTCGAGCTCCCCGGCCCGTATCGGCAAGACTCTGGCGGAAGTACTCCGCGGTTAAGTCTCTGCGGCGCTGAATTGTGTGATGCCGTCACCACCGGGCTCGTTCCGGTGGTCCATGCCTTAAGAGGGTGGATTGCCGGGGACAAGCCCGGCAGTGACGACACAAACACTGCGCAGAGATGACGCCATGCGACCAATGTCGGTCGCGCTTCAGTCACGGTTCGGTGTTAAGCCTGCCGTGTGGGGCGAATAATTGTAGTGTGAGTGCGGCGCCTCCCACGGGCGCCGCAAGTCTTAACAAGATACAAAGGAAAAGCGGTCAATATGCCCCCACTTTGGGTGACCGCAGTTAGAACCGGTTCTCCGCCGGTTTGTTGAGAAGGATGGCGGGACGCAAGGTCCCGCAGAAAAAAGCGATGACACGACAGGAAAAGAACGACGCGTTCTTGCTGACCTCGTTCCTCTATGGGGGGAACGCCGACTACATCGAACAACTCTACTCCCGCTACAAGACGGACCCCAACAGTGTCGATGCGACATGGTCCAGCTTCTTTTCCCGGCTTGATGACAGCGATGGCGTCGCCGAGAAAAATGCTGCGGGTCCGAGCTGGGGTCGCAAGGACTGGCCGCAGGCGGCCAGTGGCGATCTGGTCTCAGCGCTCGACGGCAACTGGGGTGAAGTCGCGATAAAGGCCGAAAAGGCGACGGCGAAAAAGGCCGCTGCTGAAGGCAAGCCCGCGCCGACCTCGGCCGATGTGCTGCAGGCAACGCGCGATTCGATCCGTGCCATCATGATGATCCGCGCCTATCGCATGCGCGGCCACCTTCATGCCGATCTTGATCCGCTCAAGCTCAAGGCCGATGAACCGGCGCCGGAACTCGATCCGCGCAGCTACGGCTTCACCGAAGCCGACTTCTCCCGCAAGATCTTCATCGACAACTATCTGGGGCTCGAATACGCGACGCTCCCGGAAATGCTGGCGATCCTCGAACGCACCTATTGCGGTACGGTCGGCATCGAGTTCATGCACATCTCCGATCCTGAAGCCAAGCAGTGGATTCAGGAACGCATCGAAGGTCCGGATAAGGAAATCACCTTCTCGCCCGAGGGCAAGAAGGCCATCCTGACCAAGCTGATCGAAGCCGAAGGCTTCGAGAAGTTCATCGACGTCAAATACACCGGCACGAAGCGCTTCGGCCTTGATGGCAGCGAGGCCGCCATTCCGGCGCTCGAGCAGATCATCAAGCGCGGCGGCGCCCTCGGCATCAAGGACATTGTTCTTGGCATGGCCCACCGTGGTCGCCTCAACGTTTTGACCCAGGTGCTGCAGAAGCCGCACCGCGCCCTCTTCCACGAATTCAAGGGCGGCGCCTTCTATCCCGACGACGTCGAGGGTTCGGGCGACGTGAAGTACCACCTCGGTGCTTCGTCCGACCGTGAATTCGACGGCAACAAGGTCCACCTGTCGCTGACCGCCAACCCCTCGCACCTCGAGATCGTCGATCCAGTGGTGCTAGGCAAGTCGCGCGCCAAGCAGGATCAGCACATCTCCCCCGATGGCAAGCTCGTCAACATCGCCACCGACGGCAAGCCGGACCGCTCCATGGTCCTGCCGCTGTTGATCCATGGCGATGCGGCCTTTGCCGGCCAGGGCGTCATTGCCGAATGTCTCGGGCTCTCGGGCCTCAAGGGTCATCGCACCGGCGGTTCGATCCATCTGGTCATCAACAACCAGATCGGCTTCACCACCTCGCCGATGTATTCGCGCTCTTCGCCCTATCCGACCGATGTGGCCAAGATGATCGAAGCCCCGGTTCTGCACGTCAACGGTGACGATCCGGAAGCCGTGGTCTTTGCCGCCAAGGTGGCGGTCGAATATCGCCAGAAGTTCGGCAAGCCTGTCGTCATCGACATGTTCTGCTATCGCCGCTTCGGTCACAACGAAGGCGACGAGCCAAGCTTCACCCAGCCGCTCATGTACTCCAAGATCCGGAGCCACA
>NZ_JBEVLL010000232.1:0-3758 GCF_040509215.1 Devosia sp. | reverse complement strand
CCGGCTCGGCCGGGCAAAGCGATCGAATGTGGTTCTCCGTTAATGCGCGTGACATTGCCATAAAACTGCTCCTCTCTGGCTACGTTGCGGGCAGCATCGGCTGCGGCCGCAGGGTTTAAGAGAAGGGGCTATGGAAACGCCAAATCGACGATAGGCCAATTATGTCAGTTAGTTAGAATGCAAAAGAATGCGATTGACGCACCCTGAAGCACCGAAGCTTCCGACTCATAACCGCTTAATTGGGGGTTCGCGTCCCTCCGGGCTTACCAATTCGCCTACCTTCAAACCGCCGGAGGACCCGAGGTGTGGGACGTGGTTTCCAATGCGAGCTGCATTGAAAAGACATTCTGGCACGCGTCGCGAACGCGTACCTGGGCGCTCGCGGTTTCCAGATGGCTGGCATCTTCGGCGAGAACCTCGCTCAATACTTGCAGAGCGTATTTTCGCACATGAAGAATCGATTTGAGCTCGATGCCCTCGGCATCAAGTTCAAACACGTTGTCTCTCTCAACATCGAAGAAATATCGCCGCATTGGTCCATCCGTGCAAAGATCATACAAACTAGCACGACCAATTACTGGCAAACATATGATTCTCAGCCATCACTTGTGCTGAGCGTTACCATCCACAATAAAACAAGATACTGAGACGCAACATCAAGGAGGTATCTCCTTGCCTACGCTTTTCGGGTCGACAACCCGCGAGTGGTCCATATCAAAAGGCTCCGATCAGCCCATGGGCCGCCCGGTAGAGATCGCCTCCGACGCTGCTGACGAGGCCATCGTATATCTCGGCGAACAGAAGCCCCGACAGGATGAGATTTGTGCCGATAAGCAATGTCGCGGCCCAGCCTTTTCCCGCAGGCGGCGTTGCCGCGGTCTCGTCTTGCGTCCGGGCCGTTCCGGCGCGATTGACCGCCACCTGCGCTTCGGTAAATTCCACCGAGCGCCTGATCGTCTCCAGTTGCAGACCCAGCTTGCGGATCTCCTCGTCGAGCCCGAACGGGACTGCAGCGGGCATGATGGCGGCGCTGCGCCCCGGGACATGCCGCTCGACGCGGACTATTCTGGAAACATCCGCGTCGGCATTGTCGAGGCCGATCTCGCCTCGGCGGATCATTTCGCTGGCGATCGTGTGGACGTCGGAGAGCCGGTTTTCCATGGCGTTCTTGCCTCTTCAATAATGACGTTCTTGTATGATTGTCTCAGCTCTCGCGCATCGCATGGCGGACCTGATCGGAAAGCGGCTTGATCATGTAGGACAGGATCGTGCGGCTTTCCGTCTGCACGAAAACCTCCGCAGGCATGCCGGGCTTCAGCAGCGTCTCCCCGACCTTGGCGATCTCCGCTTCGGGGATGCGCAGGCGGGCGAGATAATAGCTGGCACCCGTCCGTTCCTCGATCGTCAGGTCCGGCGAAATATCGATCACCGACGCGCCGAGTTCAGGCGTGACCCGCTGGTTGAGCCCCGAGAGCCGGATACGCGCGTCCTGGCCGGTGAAGACCTGATCGACATCCGCCGGCGAAATCATCGCCTCGACGATCAGTTCGTCGTCGTCGGGAATGATGTTCACCAGCGTCTCCCCGGGCGCTGCGACGCTGCCGATCGTGTGGATGTTGAGCTGGTGCAGCGAACCGGCGATCGGCGCGCGGATATCGAGCCGGCGCAGCTTGTCCTGGGCGGCAATGCGCTCTTCGCTGAGCTTTGCGATCTCGGGCCGCTTCTGATCGAGTTCCGTCAGCACGCTTTCGTAGAAGGCTTCGTCGACCTGAATGAATTTCAGTTCGGCCTGCGTCTTGGCCTGCTGCGTCTCGATGATTTCCGCCGTCAAGGCCGACTGGCTGCCGATCAGGGACGCCTTTTCCCGCTGCATGGCGATCAGCTGCGACTGGGTGATGAGCCCGCGTGCATT
This sequence comes from Devosia sp., assembly GCF_040509215.1. Lineage (GTDB taxonomy): Bacteria > Pseudomonadota > Alphaproteobacteria > Rhizobiales > Devosiaceae > Devosia. Next base: position 1,846 of record NZ_JBEVLL010000232.1, on the reverse strand, counting down.
GAGACTGTCATAGCGGCGCAACTGCTCGTCGACCAGGGCGACATTCTCGTCGACCGCCTTGCGCTGGGCCTCGAGCGCGGTGATCTGCTCGGCGAACTGGGCGACCTGCTTTTCCAGCTGCGACTTCTGGCTGCTGCGCGTCATCTGGCGGGCCAGCTTGAGCATCTTCTGCGCTTCGCTCAGCAATGTCCTGCGGTCTTCGGGAACGAAGGAGAGTTCGGCCGGGAGGTCTATTCCCGTGCGGCCAGCCTGTTCGGCCAGCAGGCGCGCCTCCTGCACCATCAATTGCGCCAGCTGCCCCTCGATGATGCCGAGATTGGCGCGGGCCATCGTGCCGTCAAGGCGAAACAGCAGAGCGCCCGCCTCCACGTGGTCGCCCTCGCTCACCACCATTTCGGCGATGGTGCCGCCATCCGGGTGTTCCACCTGCTTGGCGCGGCCGAGCACGATGATCTTGCCGGCGGCCATGACGGCGCCGCTGATTTCGGCATAGGCGGCGGCCGTGCAGACCCCGCCGAAGAACAGCCCGCCCACGCCGATGGCAAGAAACAGCTGCTTGCGGATGGCGCCGGTGATAGCCCGGTCGAGATGATCATACGGCATTGGCAACCGCCTTTCCTGACTGCATGGAACCATTGAGGATAGAAACGTTGGAGAGGACCTGGTCCTTGTCTCCGAAGGCGACCTGCTGGCCGTTCTGGATGATCAGGATCTTGTTGACCGCCGTCAGCGCGCTGCTGCGATGGGCGATCACGACGACGATGCCGCCACGCTCGCGAATATCGACCATCGCCCGGCTGAGCGCCTGCTCGCCTTCGACGTCGAGGTTGGAATTGGGTTCGTCGAGCACGACGAGAAACGGATTGCCGAACAGCGCGCGGGCAAGGCCTACACGCTGGCGCTGGCCGGCGGAAAGCCGGGCGCCGCCGTCGCCGATCATGGTGTTGTAGCCTTCCGGCAGGCCGGCGATCAGGTTGTGCACGCCCGCCATCTTCGCTGCGGCAACGATCGCCACGACATCGGCATCCTTGTCGAAGCGGGCGATGTTCTCGGCGACGGTTCCCTCGAACAGTTCGACATCCTGGGGCAGATAGCCGATGAACCTTCCGCGGTCCTGGTCGCTCCACTGGTCGATCGTCGAACCGTCCAGCCTTATGGCGCCCTTCAATACCGGCCAGACCCCGACGAGTGCGCGGGCGAAGCTGGTCTTGCCCGAGCCGGAGCCGCCGATAATGCCGAGGCCGTCGCCGGCCTGCAGCGAAAATTCGACACCCTGCAGCAGCACCAGTGGCTCGCCGGGTGCGCTGGTTGCCGCCTCCTGAACGGTCAGTTCGTGTTTCGGCAGCGGCAGGCCTTCCAGCCCCTGGTCGACGTCGCACTGCAAGAGCACCTGGTTCAGCCTGCCCGCCGCCTGGCGGCAGGCGATGAAGGACGGCCATTGCCCGACGGCCTGCTCGATCGGTGCGATGGCGCGCGCCATGATGATCGAGGAGGCGATCATCACGCCGCCGGAGATTTCCTGCTGGATGGCCAGATAGGCACCCAGAGCCAGCATGGCCGATTGCAGGATCATGCGCAGCAGTTTGATGATGCCCGAATAGAAGTTGCTGCGGTCCGTCGCCATCTGCTGGGAATAGTAATAGGGCTCGACCATCTCGGAGAACCGGTCCGACAGCCGGCCCAGCATGCCCATGGCATTGACGACCTCGGAATTGCGCCGGGCGCTGTCCATGACCTTCGACTGTGCGGCGGTCCGCATGCCGACTTCCTTGCTCGGGCTGCGGGACGAAAACTCGTTGCAGATGACCAGCACGAAGATCAGCGCGCCGCCGGCGAGCGCCAGATA
>NZ_JBEVLL010000231.1:0-5586 GCF_040509215.1 Devosia sp. | reverse complement strand
GCTGCTCGCCGCCTGGTCTGTCATGCATCTGAAACTTGAGGCGGAAGGCATCGTCAGCCAGTTGGTGATCCACAGAACCGCCACCCAGTACCTCTTGCCGATAACCGGCCTCGCTCAGGCCACGGCCCATCTCGATGAGGCCAACTGGCCGGGCTTCCTTCAAACCTATCAGCGACGCGGTCGCGCGCGACTGACGGTCGCCGCAGAGCTCCTGTTCGAAGGTAAAGTCGCAGGCCGCCTCACCGGCGAATTCGTCGCTATCTCGGAAGCTTAGCGGTTCCGCAGAGCCCACCAGCCGATCCGGCCGATCTTGCGCCAATCGGCCTCATCGGCCGGCACAGCAAAAGGCGAGCCGCCCCGGCGCTGCCACAAGCGCAACTGCGCCTCAACCACCGGCAAAATGGCAAAGGCAGGCTTCAGCGTGCTCGGCAGGACGGCAATCGCTGCCCTGGCCTTGCGCAGATGTTCCTCAGCCAGTTCAGCGATCTGCCCCAGCGCTTCGTGCAGCCCCTCGCTGTCGGTGCCCGTAAAGATCTCGCCCTCGGTTACGCCGTTCGCCTGAAAGATCGACCAGGGCAACATGATGCGCCCCTGAGAGGCGACATAGCCGAACGCCCGCAAATGCCCAACCATCGCCTGCGCAACGCCCAGATGTCCCGCAGCATCGCCGGGTTCCACCGGCAGTCCTTCGTTGAGGATCATCGCCGAGAGCTGCAGCAGCGTCGACGCCGTTTCTCCGGCATAGCCCTCAAACGTCTCAAGATCGGGCATGGGATCGTCATAGAGATCAAAACGCCGCGCGCCAATCAGGCGCTGCAACGTGCCTGGCGGCAAGGCATAGCGGTCGAGCGTCGTCAGTACGGCGTCGGCTAGCGGGTTCTGCCGAACCGCGCCATGACCGTCGCCCTTGAGCGCATCATTCCACCACTGCAGGCGAATTTCCCCCGGCGCCGGCCCGGAAACCCGCTCGCGGATGCCGGCAATATCGGAGTTGAAGGCAAGAATGGCCGCGACGCCGTCCCGAGCCCCCGCAGGCAAAGCAAGCGTCGACAGATAGCGATCTCTATCGCTCTCTCGCAGCATCTGAGTAGCGTGAGCAAAGCTCTCGGCAGACATCAGCGGGCGTTCTCGACGGCGATGAAAGCGCCGGCAACGGCCCTCTCCTCGGCCAACAGCACGTTGTAGGTGCGCACGGCGCCGCCAGTGCCCACGGCCTCGATGATCACCCTGTGGTCACGAAACGCCTGTCGGATAGCAGGGTCGATGAGCGCAATGTCCATGCCAAGGCCAATCAGCAATACGTCGAGCCGATCGGCAAGCTCCAGCACGGGCTGCAGGCTCTCCAGCGTCAACTCCGCCGGAGACGTCACATCCCAGCCCTGCATGCCGGTCGGTAGGCACAGCAGCGAGCCACGATGGGACATCTCGGCAAAACGAAAGCCGCCATTGCCATAAGCGTCGATGCCGACCTGGCGCGGGAAACGACCCGCGCCGGTCGAAAGAGTGTCAGACGGAAGCGCCATCCGACGACTTTTCCTTCTTCGCCGATGCCTCGTCGTCGGTCTTCTGCTTGAGACCGAAATTGATGAGGATCGGACCGTTGACGATCACCGACGAATACATGCCGACGAGCGAGCCGAAGGTCATGGCGATGGTGAAGCTGCGCAGTGCCTCGCCGCCGAAGAGTACCAGCGGCACGAGAGCCAGAAGCACGGTGAACTGGGTGAGCGAGGTACGCACGATGGTCTGGTTGATCGAGAGATCGATCAATTCAGGCAGCGGCATCTTCCTGTATTTCAACAGGTTTTCGCGAATACGGTCGGACACGACCACGGTTTCGTTGAGCGACAGACCGACGAGTGTCAGCACGGCCGCGATGGAACTGAGGTTGAATTCGAGCCCCGTTATCGAGAACAGACCTATGGTCATGATGATGTCGTGAGACGTCGTCGTGACCGCCGCAAGGGCGAACTGCCACTCGAACCGGAACCAGATGTAGAGAAGGATACAGCCCAGCGCGATGATGACGGCGATGGTACCCGTCCAGGCGAGTTCGCCCGAAACCGTGCCGCTGACCGCCTCGGTACGCCTGACCGAATAGTTGTCTCCGGCCAGAGCGTCCTGCACCTTTTGCACCGCAACCTGGTCGGCCGCCTGGCCACCTTCCTGCGCCTGCACGCGAACCAGAAGATCTTCAGGCGTACCGAAGCCCTGAACCTGGATTTCGCCGAGGTCGAGACCATCCAGCAATTCGCGAACCTGGCCGGCATCTGCCGGTCCGCCCGCGTGCTGCACTTCGATGGCGGTGCCGCCGACAAAGTCGATGCCGAGGTTGAAGCCCTTGAAATACGCCGCCCCGATCGAAATCACCGACATGATGATCGAGAGCGCGATGACGTAGCGCGAGATCTTCATGAACGGAATCTTGGTGCCGTCCGGAATGAAGCGGAAATGCTGGATCTTCAGCTCTTTGGGACGAACGCGCTTGTACCAGAGGTTCACCTGGTAAGAGGTGACCGTGTAGGAGGTGAAGAGCGAGGTCAGGATGCCGAGGCCGAGGGTGACGGCGAAGCCCTGCACCGGGCCTGAGCCCATGAAGTAGAGCACGACGGCCGCAACGAGTTGGGTCAAATGCGAGTCGACGATGGTGCCCCAGGCGCGCTCGAAGCCGGCATTGATGGCCTGCAGCGGCGTGCGGCCCGCGCGTTGTTCTTCGCGCATTCGCTCGTAGATCAGCACGTTGGCGTCAACGGCCATACCGATGGTCAGCACGATACCCGCGATGCCCGGCAGCGTTAGCGTCGATCCAAGCGTCGAAAGTGCAGCGAAGATCAGGATGACGTTGAGCACCAGCGAAACGTTGGCGAAGATGCCCCAGACGCCATAGGCGATGACCATGAAGCTCACGACCAGAACCGAAGCCACGATACCCGCGGTGAGACCAGCCTGGATCGAGTCGGCACCAAGACTTGCGTCGACGGTACGTTCTTCGATCACGTTGAGGCTGGCCGGCAGAGCACCGGCGCGTAGCAGCACGGCAAGGTCATTGGCCGAAGCGGTCGTGAAACTGCCACTGATCTGGCCCGAGCCGCCCGTGATGGGCTGCTGGATGACCGGAGCGGTAATGACGGTATTGTCGAGCACGATCGCGAAGCGCTGGCCGACATTGGCCGACGTGATTTCGCTGAACGTAACGGCGCCGCGCGTATCGAACTTGAAGCTGACGACCGGAATGCCGCGCTGCGAGTCGTAGGACGGCTGCGCGTCGACGAGAGACTCGCCGCCGAGCGCGACGTCTTCGTAAAGCAGTTCGCTGCCGCCGTCCTGGCTGGGCACAACCATGGTGCCGGCCGGGAGGCCCTGCGCCTCGGCCTGCGCGGCTGTGAGCCCGGGATAGACCATGTGGAACGTTAGGCGCGCGGTCTGCGAGATGATGTTCTTGAGGCGGGTCGAGTCGCCAAAGCCCGGCACCTGCACCATGACGCGGGTGTCACCCTGGCGCTGAATGGTCGGTTCGGTCGTACCCAGTTCGTCGATACGGCTGCGAATGACTTCGATGGACTGCGCGACGAGCGAACTCATGCGCTGCGTAATGCCCTCGGGCGTCAGGGAAATGGAAATCCGGCCGTCCGGCCGCTCGGCAAATGCCAGTTCATCGACACCGACACCGCCGGAGAACAGCGAGTTGTTGACGGTGTTCTGGATACCCTGAAGGGCAGTCAGCGCCTGCTCTTTCTGGGTCGGGTCGGTCAGCTCGATATAGATGGCGTTGTTGGCTTCATCGGTAGTGATGATGTTGCCGATGCCATTCTGGTTGGCCAGAACGTTGCGCGCATCGCGCCGAACGTCGCTCAAACGCTGGGTAACAATACCCGCGCGATCGACTTCGAGCAGCAGGTGCGAACCGCCTTGCAGATCGAGACCAAGAACCAGGCCTGGCTTGGGCAGCCATCCGGGGAGCGCATCCCGTACTTGCTGAGGCAAGAAATTGGGGGCTGCAAACAGAATACCCGCGATCGCGACGAACAGAATGATTGCTACGCGGAACGGCGACTGGTTCATGAAACGACGTCCTAAAGAGTCAGAAAGCCGGAGCCTTTCGGGCTCCGGCTGGATCGTGCCGGCTTAGGCCGGCTTGTTGTCGTTGACCGGCTCGGCCTTGGAACGCACGTCGGCAATCATGCCGCGCACGAGCTTGACCTTCACGCCCTGGGCGATTTCGACTTCAAGGTCTTCGCCATCAACGGCCTTGGTCACCTTGCCGACGATACCGCCGGTGGTCACCACGGTGTCGCCACGACGAATAGCCGAGAGCATTGCCTGCTGTGCCTTGAGGCGCTTCTGCTGCGGGCGGAAGATCAAAAGCCAGAAAATCACAACCAGCAGAACGATCGGCATCAGCTGGATCAGAATATCGGCGAAACCTCCCGTGGCGGGTGCGGCTGCATCCTGCGCAAAAGCGGGCGTTACAAACATCAGGCGAACTCCTATGATTCTTCTTGTGTGGGGGGGAGAAGAGCGCCACGCAACCCAAGGCTGCAGACTGGACGCGAATGGGGTCCCGTGCACTTGCACCCCGGCCAAAATCGCGCGGACTATACATTTGGGCCCCAGTGATTGCAAAGCCATTCAGGGAACACAATGCCGCGCTCGAATTGAAGGACTGAACCGGTGAAAACCAAAGACTATCTGGGCCGTATCGCGACGGCTCTCGAAGCCATTGCTGACGCGCTGGAAACGACAACCGGCGGCATCGCGGCTTTCGAACTCGGTGAGGCCGACGCCTATCATTGGCAGGGCGAATTCGAAGCATTGTTGCCTGTACCGAAGGTCAGTCGCGTGCCGCTCGACATGCTGCGCGGCATCGATCATGTGCGGGATGTCCTCCTTAAAAATACCGAGCAGTTTGCGCGCGGCCACGGCGCCAACAATGCCCTGCTCTGGGGCGCCCGCGGCATGGGCAAGAGCTCGCTGGTCAAGGCCATTCATGCCGATATCGATGCGAGGGACGGCTTCGAGCGCCTGGTGCTGATCGAAATAGCGCGCGAAGATCTCGACACCCTGCCCCAGCTCATGCGGGCCATATCGGGAAATTCGGCACGGTTCATCGTCTTCTGCGACGATCTCAGCTTCGATAGCGGCGAGACGAGCTACAAGTCACTCAAGACTATTCTCGACGGCGGCCTCGAGGGCCGTCCGGACAACGTCCTCTTCTACGCGACCTCTAATCGTCGCCACCTGATGCCGCGCGATATGATCGAGAACGAACGCTCCACGGCAATCAATCCGAGCGAGGCTGTGGAAGAGAAGGTATCGCTATCGGACCGGTTCGGGCTCTGGCTTGGCTTCCACAATTCTGACCAGGACACCTACCTCGCCATGGTTCGCGGCTATGCCGACTATTATGGACTGGCGCTTGATGACGAGACGCTGCGGACTCGCGCAATCGAATGGGCCGCGACGCGCGGCTCCCGCTCAGGTCGCGTGGCGATCCAGCTTATCCGCAGCCTCGCCGGCGAGCAGGGCAAAGTGGTCTAGCGAAAGTCACAGACAGCACAAACAAAGAGGGCCGGTGCATCGCACCGG
>NZ_JBEVLL010000230.1:0-15956 GCF_040509215.1 Devosia sp. | reverse complement strand
TTTTGTGCAGGTTGATGTGCATGGCGTCGATGCCGAGATCGCCCGGGCGGACGACGCCCATGATGGCGTTGAAATTGGCGCCATCGCAGTAGAAGAACGCGCCGGCATCGTGCACCGCCTTGGCAATCTCGATCACCTGAGGCTCGAAGAGGCCGCAGGTATTGGGATTGGTCAGCATGATCGCAGCGACTTCCGGCGACAGGGCGGCTTTCACTGCCTCGACGTCGACAGTGCCGTCATCCTTGGCCGGCACGGGTTTTACCGTGTAGCCGAGGAAGGCAGCGGTTGCCGGATTGGTGCCATGGGCGCTTTCGGGCACGAGGACGACGGTACGGTGCGCCTCGCCCTTAGCTTCCTGCGCGGCCTTGATGGCCATCATGCCCAGCAGTTCGCCATGCGCGCCGGCCTTTGGCGACAGGGCCACGGCAGCGGTATTGGTGAGAGTAAGCAGCCAGTGGCTGAGCTGGTTCATCATTTCCAGCGCGCCCTGCACGGTCGAAACCGGCTGCAGCGGGTGGATGTCCGAGAAGCCTGGAAGGCGGGCGATCTTTTCGTTGAGGCGCGGATTGTGCTTCATCGTGCACGAGCCCAGCGGATACATGCCGCTGTCGATGGAGTGGTTCATGCGGCTGAGGCGCACATAGTGGCGCATGGCTTCGGGCTCGGTGAGGCCGGCGAGGTCGAGCTTGGTCTTGCGACCGAACCCGCCGAGGCGATCATTGCTGAACGTTACGTCGGGCAGGTCGACGCCGGAATGCTCGGTGTCGCCGATTTCGAACAGCAGCGGTTCATCGGGGATGAGTGCCGAGCCGGAAGCGCCGGTGCCGACGGTGCCTACGCCGGTGGGGCGGCCTTGCGTATTCATGCTCATGCCAGTTCCTCCGTCAGGGCGCCCGCGAGGGCGGCAATATCGGCGTCGGTGGTCAATTCCGTCGCCGCGAGGATGATGAGATTGTCGACGCTCCGGTCATTGGGCAGCAAGCGGCTCACCGGCACACCGGCGAGAATGCCACGACGTGCGAGGCGTTCGACGAGGCTTGCGGCCGGCTGGGTCGTGCGAATGGTCATCTCGTTAAAGAAGGTCTTGTTGAGCACTTCTACGCCCGGCACGCCGGCAAGGGCATCGGCGAGTTTGATGGCGTTGAAGTGGTTGAGACGGGCGAGGCGGACAAAGCCGGCTTCGCCGAGCAGACCCATATGGATCGAGAAGGCGAGGGCGCAAAGGCCGGAATTGGTGCAGATATTGCTCGTCGCTTTTTCGCGGCGGATATGCTGCTCGCGCGTCGAGAGCGTCAGCACGAAGCCTCGGTTGCCATCGGCATCGACGGTTTCGCCGCAAAGACGGCCGGGCATCTGGCGGATGAATTCCTTCCGCGTGGCCATCAGGCCGAGATAGGGGCCGCCGAAATTGAGCGCATTGCCGATCGACTGGCCTTCGGCCACGACGATATCGGCGCCAAGTGCGCCAGGAGCCTCAAGGAGGCCTAAAGAGACGACTTCCGTGACCACGACAATCAGCAGCGCGCCCTGGGCGTGGGCGGCTTCGGCTGCGGATTTGAGATCGCGCAGGTGGCCGTAGAAATCGGGGGTCTGGATGACGATGGCAGCGGTGTTGCCGTCGATCTGCTGGAGAATGTCGCCCTGACCCTCGGGGGAGGGGGAGAGACAGACGAGATCCGGATCGTCCTTGAGATAGGCTTTGACCACGTCGCGATAATGCGGGTGGAGGCCGCCGGAGAGCACGATCTTGTTCTTGCGCGTCAGGCGGCGGGCCATCAGCACGGCTTCGGCGGTGCCGGTGGAGCCGTCATAAAGGCTGGCATTGGCGACATCCATGCCCATGATCTTGGCGACCTGGGTCTGGAATTCGAACAGCATCTGCAGGGTGCCCTGCGAGATTTCCGGCTGGTAGGGCGTATAGGCCGTAAGCCATTCGGAGCGCTGGATTAAATGGTCGACCGTGGCCGGGACGTGGTGCCTATAGGCGCCGGCGCCGACGAAGAACGGGCCATCGCCGGCCGCATGGTTCTTGCTCGCGAGGGCGCGCATATGGGCTTCGACGAGGAATTCCGGCTGGTGTGCTGGAAGGCCGAGGTCGAAGGATTTCAGGGCCGACTTGGGAACGGCGGAGAACAGCGCGTCGATATCGGCGGCGCCGATGACGCCGAGCATATCGGCGCGTTCATGGGCAGAGTGGGGGAGATAGCGCATGGTCAGAGGGTCAGTTCCGCATAGCCGTCGGCGTCAAGGAGGGTGTCGAGTTCGCTCGCATCGGTGATGGCGATCTTGAACATCCAGCCGGCGCCTTCGGAATCCGAGTTCACCAACCCGGGCTCATTGGTTAGCAGACTGTTAACTTCGACAATGGTTCCGGTTACTGGCGCGTAGATCTCGGAAGCGGCCTTAACCGATTCGACGACGGCGGCTTCGTCGCCCTTCTTGAGGACCTTGCCGACGGCAGGGAGTTCGACGAAGACGATGTCGCCGAGCTGTTCCTGCGCATAGGGCGTGATGCCGACAATGCCGGTCGAACCCTCGACGCGGATATATTCGTGGTCGGGCGTGAATTTCGTGGTCATGGCTGGGGCCTCAGACTGATTTGCGGAAATAGCGATGGGGAACGAAGGGTGTCGGCACGACTTCGGCCGGCTGCGAGCGACCGCGAACCGAAACCTGGAGCTTTGTGCCAATGGCGGCGTGCTCGGGAGAGACGAAGCCGAGGGCGATGGCCTTGCCCAGCGATGGGGCGAAGCCACCGCTGGTGACCACCCCGATTGCCTTGCCGGAAGCATCGAGAATTTCGGCGCCCTCGCGGGCCGGGGCGCCTTCGACGAGAAGGCCGACGCGTTTGCGGGTGAGTTTGCCGTCGCGCTCGGCAAGGATACGCTGGGCGCCGGGGAAGTCGGCGGCTTCGCGGCGGCGTTTTGAGACGGCAAAGCCGAGATCGGCTTCGATCGGCGAGACGGTTTCGTCGAGGTCGTGGCCATAAAGCGGCAGGCCGGCTTCGAGGCGGAGACTATCGCGGGCGCCGAGACCGACGGGTTTTACGCGCGGATCGGCCAGAAGCTCGTCCCAAAGGGCGACCGACATGGCCGCGGGGGCGAGAACTTCAAAACCGTCTTCGCCGGTATAGCCGGCGCGGGAAATGGTGATCGAGGTGCCGTTCCAGTCGAACTCACCGAACTGCATGAAGCCCAGATCGGCGGCGGGGGGAACGAGCGCAGCCATCACGTTGACGGCTTCCGGGCCCTGGAGGGCGAGGAGGGCGCCATCGTCGGCGCGCTTGAGGGTGGCCTTGTTGCCGGCTGCGGCAGCGATGCGGGCGAAGTCGCCTTCCTTGGTGCCGGCATTGACGACGATGAAGAGCGTGCCGGGCGTCCTGGAGCGGGCGACCATCAGGTCGTCAATTGCGCCGCCGGAATCGTTGAGGAGCAGCGTGTAGCGGATCTGTCCGGGTTTGAGGCCGGCAATGTCGCCGCAGATGAGCGGTTCGATGATTGCGGCAATGGCGGCGTGATCGGCGTCGGCATCGCCGGTCGGGGCGTTGAGGACCAGAAAGCTTGGCCCCATATGGCTGACATCGAAGAGGCCGGCGTTTTCGCGCGTCCACTTGTGCTCGGTCATGATGCCGGTGGGATATTGCACGGGGAGGGCATAGCCACCGAAGGGCACGATGCGGCCGCCGGCGGCGACGTGGCGCTCATAGAGCGGGGTGTGCTTGAGGTCTTCTACGGGCGTTTCGGCCATGGGCACTCTCTGGTTCAAGGCGACACGACAAGGCTCCGCCCATGTGGCGGGAATGCGTGCCCCCTCTGTCCTTGCCCTGAGAGATTTCCCAGCTGAGCGCCGGTTGCTACCTTCGGGGAGGCCGCAAGCGGCCTGCTTTCCAGAGTTGTGACCTGACTGCGGTCCTTTTGCCTGAGAGTTTCCGGGGCGGTTGCTCCTTCGGCGCTGGCGTTTTCAGCCAGTCTCTCCCGCAGTCCCGAGCACCATGGGGAAAAATTGCGGTGGCGTCAACGCGGAGTGTGGGGATGTTCACGGGAGGCGTGCCTGCCCTCGTCCTTCGACAGGGCTCAGGATGAGGTCTCAGTGGCGTTTGGGTTTATGGAGCTTTTGTCTTGGTCGTCACCACCGGGCTTGTCCCGGTGGTCCATGCCCGTGGCAAGATGGATTGCCGGGACAAGCCCGGCAATGACGACGGAGGGTAGAGCGGCGCGACGCCATGCCGACCGTTCACAGGACAAACAAAAAAGGCGAGCCCTAGGACCCGCCTTTCAATTCTGCAAAGTTACAAAAAACTTAGTTCAGGCGACCGGCTACGTCGGCGATGGCCTTGTCGACGACCTGGCTGCCCTTCTTGTTCATTTCGTCGGTGAGGACGAGACGGGCAGCTTCTACGGCCAGATCGGCCGAGCGGGCGCGGACTTCGCCGATGGCCTGGGCTTCGGCCTGGGCGATCTTGTCTTCCACGGCCTTGGTGCGGCGGGTCACGAGATCGGCCAGCGCAGCCTGAGCTTCGGCGGTGAAGCGGGTGGCTTCTTCCTGAGCGGCAGCGATGATGCCCTGGGCTTCGCTTTCGGCGGCGACGCGCTTCTGCTCGTATTCAACGAGCAGGGCAGCAGCTTCTTCGCGCAGCTTCTTGGCCTGGGCCAGTTCGTCGGCGATCTTCTGGATCTGCCCGTCGAGCATCTTGCCCACGATACGCGGGATGCCGAAGAACAGCGCCATGCCGATGAAGATGACGAGGGCGACGAGTGCGTAGAACGAGTTGTCGAGTTCCATTGCCGCTTACTCCTTGCTGGCCTTGGCGACGGCAGCGCGGACGCTGTCGGCCGACACATCGCCGATGATCTGGCCAACGACGGACTGGGCCGTTTCGGTGGCGATCTCGTCGACATGGGTCAGGGCATCGCGCTTGGTGGCAGCGATGCGGGTCTCGGCCTCGGTCACCTTGGTGGTCAGATCGGCTTCGACGGCGCTGCGCTTGGCAGCGAGATCGGCCTGGATCGTCTCACGGGTCTCGTTGGCAATACCCTGAGCCTTGGAGCGCGCATTGGCCAGGGCCGTCTCGTAGGCGGCAATGGCAGCGTCGGTCTTCTGGCGGGAGGCATCGGCGGCAGCGAGGTCTGCGTCGACAATGCTCTTGCGATTTTCAAGAATGCTGCCGATGCGCGGCAGGGCAACCTTGCTCATCAGCACATAGAGCACGCCAAAGGTGATGGCGAGCCAGAGCAGCTGGCTTGGAAAGGTCGCGGGGTCGAAGGGCGGGAAAACGCCTGAATCGTGCTCGCCACCATGAGCTTCGGTGGTGGCATGGGTGTCAGCGGTCGGATCGGCATGGGTATCGGCGGCGCCATGCGCTGCGTCTTCCACATGCTCTTCGGCCGGTGCAGCCGCTTCCTGGGCGTAAACTTGCGTTACCATCAGGTGAGGTCCCGTAAAATCCGGTCAACCGGCCGTGGCCGGACAAGAACGCGCAGCCGGGAATAGCCCCGGCTGCGTAAAACGTAGGTTGCCAGAATTAGGCGACGAACAGCAGGATCAGAGCAACCAGGAACGAGAAGATGCCCAGAGCTTCGGTAACGGCGAAGCCGAAGATCAGGTTCGAGAACTGGCTGGGAGCAGCCGACGGATTGCGCAGTGCGCCCGTCAGGAAGCTACCGAAGATGTTAGCCACGCCAATAGCGGCGCCGGCCATACCGAAACAAGCAATACCGGCACCGATGAACTTTGCGGCTTCAGCTTCCATTTTTTAGTCCTTTCAAGCGACTCTAGCGGGGTTCTGGCGGAACAGCCCGCCGTAAGTGGTAGTTAGTGAGACGGATGGATCGCGTCGTTGAGATACATGCAGGTCAGGACGGCGAAGACGTACGCCTGAACAGCACCGACGAGAAATTCGAGGCCAGTAAGTGCGATGGCCATGATCAGCGGCAGCGCCGAACCGAGAATGCCGAGGAAACCCAGCGAGCTCATGGTGACGATGAAGCCGGTGAAGACTTTGAGCGTGATGTGACCGGCCAGGATATTGCCGAACAGACGCACGGAGAGCGAAATCGGGCGGCTCATGAAGGAGATGAACTCGATCGGCGCCACGATGGGAAGGATGTAGCCCGGCACGCCCGAGGGAACGAAGAGCTTGAGGAACTTCGGACCGTTCTTGAGGAAGCCGTAGATGACGACGGTCAGGAAGACCAGCATCGAGAGAGCGAAGGTAACGATGATGTGGCTGGTGACCGTGAAGAAGTAGGGCACCATGCCGAACATGTTGGCTACGAAAATGAAGGTGAAGAGCGAGAAGACCAGCGGGAAGAAGGTCATGCCCGCGGTGCCCGCGGCGCTTCGCACCATGTTTGCCACGAACCCGTAAAGCAGTTCGCTGACGAGCTGCGCGCGGCCCGGAACGACGCTTTTCGCCGAGGTGGTCAGGATCAGGTACAGCGAAATAACCGCGACCGTCGCCACCATGAACAGCGAAGAGTTGGTAAAGGAAAAGTTCAGGCCACTGCCTGCGGTGCCATCACCACCAAGGTGAATGGGGAACATGTCCTGGATGACGAACTGGTGGATCGGATCAGTACCGGCCAAGATAGAGCCCTCTAAACGTCATCATTTTTCTGTTTCGTCTGCCCCGGCCGAAACGGGCGGGAGAGGCGAAGCGGCGTTCATTTGCGCCACCACACGGGTGACATTGAGTATTCCAGCGGCAAAGCCCACCAAAAACATGATGAGCAAGCCCCAGGGGCTGGTTCCCAGGCCAAGATCGATGAGGTAACCGAAGCCGGTCCCCACCAGAATTGCGGCGATGAACTCGGTTCCGATGCGCATGCCGCGCGCCATACCGCTCATCTGCCCAGGATCGTTACCCGAGGATCTATTGTCCTCAAGGTGCCGTTCCTGCTTGGCTGAAGCAATGCGCGATGCAAGATCACGCGTCGCCTCTGTGGCATTTTCGGGCTGGCCCTGGATTTTGGGCGGTTTTTCCATCCGCTTACTCCCCCTTGGCCTGCCTTTTTCCGGATTGGTCCGGATGCCTATTCAGGTCGGGCGCAACATAGTGGCGACCCTAAATAGTGTCAAGGCGGGTAACGATCTGGTAAGCCTTTGATTTGCCGTGTGATTTCAACGAAATCCAAGGGTGCGGCATGCTGTCCACAGCTCAATTGTGGTGGAGTCGTGGCTGGGAAGGAGATTCCCTGGGCGCTTCCGGGGCCGTCAGACGACTTCGCGGAAACTTTCGGCCGTTTGCAGATCGACCGATACGAGCTGCGATACGCCGCGTTCGGCCATGGTAACGCCGAAGAGGCGGTCGACGCGGCTCATGGTGATCGGATTGTGGGTGATGACCATGAACCGCGTATTGGTGCGCTGGCGCATGCTGTCGAGGAGATTGCAGAAGCGCTCGACATTGGCGTCGTCGAGCGGGGCGTCGACTTCGTCGAGGACGCAAATGGGCGCGGGATTGGTGAGGAACACCGCAAAGATCAGGCTCATGGCGGTGAGCGCCTGTTCGCCGCCTGATAGGAGCGTCATGGTCTGCGGCTTTTTGCCCGGTGGGCGAGCGATGATTTCGAGACCGGCTTCGAGCGGGTCGTCGCTCTCAACGAAGGTGAGTTCGGCTGTGCCACCGCCGAAGAGGGTGGTGAACAGCTCCTGGAAGAAGGCGTTGACCTTGCCGAAGGCTTCGGAGAGGCGGGCGCGGCCCTCGCGGTTGAGCGCGGCAATGCCGCCGCGCAGCTTGGCGATGGCTTCGATGAGGTCGTCGCGGTCGGCGACCATGGTATCGAGCTTTTCCTGAACCTCTTCGGCTTCTTTTTCGGCCGAGAGATTGACCCCGCCGAGGCGTTCGCGCTCGGATTTGAGGCGTTCGAGCTTTTGCTCGGTTGCCGTTTCGGGCGGCAGGGCTTCTTCGGGGCGGATGCCTGAGGCTTCCAAAGTGCGGCTGGCGGGAATGCCGAGGCTTTCTTCGACCTGACGCTCGATCTGCTGGCGCTGGGCCATCGAGCCTTTCAGGCGCTCTTCGATGCGGGTCAACTCGATGCGGACCTCGGCAAGGGCTTCGGCGGTCGAGCGCAGGGATTTTTCGTGCTCGCGCCAGGCGGTCTGGGCGGCGTTAAAACGGTCGCTGGCTTCCTGGTGGTCGAGATTGGCGTCTTCGATCTGGTCTTCGAGCTGGGCGCGGCGATCAGCAAAGCCTTCGGGGGCGGCATCGAGTTCGTCGAGCTGGGCTTGTACGGCGGCGGTGCGCTGGTCGAGGGTGGCGAGCTGGGCGGCGGCGCCATCGAAGCGACGCTGCCAGGAGGCGCGGTCGCGGGCGAGTTGATCGAGCCGAGAGGCGCGCATGCGGGCGGCGCTTTCGAAGCTGCCGAGTTTGAGACGGGCCTGATCGGCACGTTCGCGAAGGGCGGCGAGGCGCTCGTGCTCTTCTTCGAGGCGATAGACGAGATCGTCTTCCTCGCCTGATTCTTCGAGGATAATGGCGGCTTCTTCGCGGGCGGCTTCGGCTTCGCTGAGGTTGGCGCGGAGGCGGGTGTGCGCTTCCTCAAGGGCGGAGCGGCGGGAGGCGAGTTCGCCCTGGGCGCGGAGGGCGCGGTCGAGTTCGGTTTGCGCGAGGCTGATGGCGTGCTGGGCCTTGCGCCAGTCCTCACGCCGGGCGCGTTCGGCCTGGCGGGCGAGATCGAGGGCAGAAGTTTGCGTGTCGATGTCGCGGCGGAAGGCGTTTCGCTCGGCCTTGGCGCGCAGAACTTCCTCGTCGAGCTCGGCGAGGCGATTGCGCTGCGAGAGGCGGAGGGCGGCGGCGGTTGGCGCATCGGCAGCGGCGACGAAACCATCCCAGCGCCACATGGCGCCTTCGAGCGTGACGAGGCGCTGGCCGGGCCAGAGGGCGGGCATGAGGCCGGGGCCGACGATGTCGCTGACGAGTCCGATCTGGTCGAGGCGGCGCCTGAGAAGCGGCGTGCCGGTGACGTAGCGGGAAAGTGGTTCGGCGCCTTGCGGCAGCGGTGGATCGTCATAGCCTTCGATGGCGATGGACCAGTGGAGTGGCGCGCCGGCATCGGAGGACGCATCGAGATCGTCGCCGAGGGCGGCGCCGAGGGCGGTTTCGTAGCCGGGTTCGACCTTCAACTCGTCGACAATGGCGGGCCAGAGGCTGGAGCCGACATTGAGCATTTTGCCGAGGGTCGAGGCTTCGGCTTCAAGGCCGGTTACCAGTGCGTCGAGTTCGGCGAGGCGGGGCCGCATCTCGTCGAGCTTTTGCTGGGCGGCGGCGGCTTCTTCCTCGGCGGTGAGGGCGGCGCTTTCGGCGATCTCGGCTTCTTCGTGCGCAGCTTCGAGCGCGTCCTGATGGCGCATCAAGGTTTCGTCGCCGGCAATGGTTTCGGCGATTTTGGCCATGTCGGCTTCGACGCCGGCGATTTCGCGGGTCAGGCGTTCGAGGCGGAGGTCGGCATCGGCGACGGCACGCTGGGCCTGGCCGCGGCGGACGCGCATCTGGGCTAGGCGATCACTGAGGAGGCGGGATTCGGTTTCGGCCGAGGCTGCGGCGGCGCGGGCTTCGTCGGCCTCGCGGCGGGCGGCTTCGAGGCTCTCCACGGCCTCTTCTTCTTCGGCCTCGATGCGCTCCTGCTCTTCGGCATAGGCGGCAAGGCTCGCTTCGCTTTCGCTGACCAGTTCGCGTTCGCGGCTGCCGTCCTGAGAAATCTGCCTGAGACGTTCTTCGAGTTCGGTGCGGCGCTGCTGCAGGCGGCGCGATTCTTCGCTCAATTGCTCGAAGAGGATCTTGTAGCGCTGGAGGATCGCCGAGGTAACGGCTTCGCGTTCGCGGAGGGGGGCGAGGGCGGCTTCGGCCTGTTCGACGTTCTTTTGTGCCATGCGCTCGGCATGGGTGGCGTCGGCCAGCTTGCGGATGAGGACGGCCTGGGCGGCTTCGCCGTCCTTCTCAGCCGCCCGGGTGGCGACCCAGCGGATGTGAAAGAGCGTCGCCTCGGCGCGGCGGATGTCGCCCGAGAGGCTGCGATAGCGGATGGCGAGGCGGGCCTGGCGTTTTAGCGTGTCGAGCTGGCTGCTGATCTGGCCGATGATGTCGTCGACGCGCTCGAGATTGCCCTCGGCGGCGCGGAGGCGCAGTTCGGCTTCGTGTCGGCGGGAATGGAGGCCGGAAATGCCGGCGGCTTCTTCGAGAAGGGCGCGGCGGGCGGTTGGCTTTGCCGCGATCAACTCGCCGATCTGGCCCTGCCGGACCATGGCGGGGGAATGGGCGCCCGTGGACGCATCGGCAAAGAGCAGTTGCACGTCGCGGGCGCGCACTTCCTTGCCGTTGACGCGATAGACCGAGCCGGCCTCGCGCTCGATGCGGCGGGTGACTTCGAGAACGTCGGCGGTGTTGAGCGCGGCGGGGGCGGTGCGGTCGGAATTGTCGAGGACCAGCGTCACCTCGGCCGAATTGCGGCCGGGCCGATTGCCGGAGCCCGAAAAGATGACGTCATCCATGCCCGAGGCGCGCATGGCCTTGTATGAGTTTTCACCCATGACCCAGCGCATGGCTTCGACAAGGTTGGACTTGCCGCAGCCATTGGGGCCGACAATGCCGGTCAGGCCCGGTTCCATGACGAGGGTGGTCTCGTCGGAAAAGCTTTTGAAGCCATGGAGTTTGAGGCGGGAGAACTTCATGCGTCCAGCCGCCTGAAAAGGAGACGGGGTGTTGAGCCAGTCAACACCCCTTCCCAACCTCCCCCATCAAGGGAGAGGTGCCAATCGAGTAGGCTGAGCTTATTGCGCAGGAGCGGCCGGAGCCATTGCGTCAGCGCCCGGAGCCGGTGCCATTGCGTCAGCAGCGGGCGCCATGGCGTCGGTGGCCGGTGCCATTGCATCGGTTGCCGGGGCAGGGGTCGCAGCAGCGCCAGCGGCAGGAGCGACGAAATCGGCGGGCACAAGCGGGTCGATCTCAGCAGCGAGCTGCTCGAGCGTCTTGTCACCGGAAAGCGTCTTGCCATTGACATAGAAGGTCGGCGTGCCCTGGAGCCCGAATTCGTTCAGCGCCTGTTCGCGCATGGCTTCCATGCCAGTGAACAGGTCCTGATTCGTCAAGGCAGCGTCGAAACTTTCCTTGGTAAAACCAAGCTGGGTCGCGATGGTGTAGATCGCGTCGCGCGGGGTTTCGGAAACGCCCCATTCGCCCTGCGTCTTGAAATAGGTCGAGATGATGTTGTGGTAGTTGGTCTCGCCCGCAGCTTCGGCCAGCATGAAGATGGCGGCATCGAGCACGTTGCGCACGAAGGGGCGCAGGATGAACTTGACCTTGCCGGTATCGACATACTCGGCCTTGAACGGCTCATAGACGGTGTTGTGGAAGGTGGCGCAATGCGGGCAGGTCGGCGAAGCATATTCGATGACCGTGACCGGAGCGTCGGGATTGCCCAGCACCTTGTCGGCGATGCCGCCGGTCGGCGCGAGGAGCTTGGCCTGGTCGACAACGTCGCCCTCGGCCGCCTGGGCCGAAGTAAGGCCACAAAGGCTCAGTGCCGAAGCAGAGGCGGCAAGGATGAGGGTCTCACGGCGGTTGAACTTCACGTGTCAGGCTCCTGATTATTGTTCTGCGCGACACTACACATGGGCTTGGTGTCGGCAAGTGGGCACGATTATCACTTGGGGGTGAACGGACTATCCGCTTCGCACATGATGATCCCGAAACCGGTAAGCACTTTCGGGGACATGCTTATCTGCCCTTTGGCTCCGACCTGCCGGAGAGCGCCAGGCCAAGTGCCCGCAACGCTTCCCGCAGATCAGTATCCTCGATCTTTTCGACCGCGGTGCCGACCTTTGCGATTTCGCTCTGGCTCGGTTGCCTGTTCTTTTGCGCCTTGGCGCCTGAACCGGGCGTGAATAGCTCGGCCGAGAGGCGCACCTCGTTGACGAGATGATAGCCGAAGTAGCGATTGACCGTCTGGGCGATTTCGGGGGCGGCATGCTGCACGAACAAGGCCTGGCCCGGACCGCACCGCAGATAAAGCACGGCGCCCTCGTGGCCATGGCCGGCGCTGCGCGGCCAGATCAGCTTGTCGGGCATGGTGGTCTGGTCATAGGGCGGAGGGGCGATGACCCGCCAATGGGTGATGATGTCCTTGGTCGCAAAGCCGCGCTTTTTCAGCACCGGATCGAGCGCGCCCGAGAGCACGTCAGCAACGCTGAGCGTCTTGTTCCGGCGCTTGGGTTCGGGCAGTTCCTTTTCGGCCATGTGGTGGGAGTAGCGCTGGGGCGAACAACACGCAAGCGGCGCGTGCGGCCCCACCCTTATCATCAGGCCGTCACCCTCGGGCTTGACCCGAGGGCTCTACACTTGCGCCGCCATCGTCAAGTGAAGTGTCCTCGGGTCAAGCCCGAGGATGACGCGCGGTGGGTGGGGTATTCTGCTTGAAGCCCCCACCCCAAAAACTATATCCATCCGCCATGCCCCTCCTTGCCCCCCACCCAATCGACGCCGATGCCGTGCTCGCCTGGTATGATCGCCATGCCCGCGATCTGCCCTGGCGTGTTTCGCCGGCGGATCGGACCAGGGGTGTGCATGCCGACCCCTATCGAGTCTGGCTCAGCGAGGTAATGCTGCAGCAGACGACGGTGGCGGCGGTCCAAAAGTATTTCCTGCGCTTTACCCATCTCTGGCCGACGGTTTTTGATCTTGCAGCGGCTCCGCTTGACGCTGTGCTGCGCGAATGGGCGGGGCTTGGCTACTATGCGCGGGCGCGAAACCTCCATGCCTGCGCCAAGGCGGTGGTGGACGAGCATGGTGGCGTCTTTCCGAAAACCTCGGAAGGCTTACAGACCTTGCCGGGGATCGGTGCCTATACCAGTGCGGCTATTGCGGCGATCTGCTTTGACGAGCGGATTGCCGTGCTCGACGGCAATCTCGACCGCGTCCTAGCGCGCTATTATGCGCTTGATGTGCCGGTGCGCGAGGCCAAGGACGAACTGCGCGCCGCATTGCAGCAAAGCGTGCCGGAGCGATCAGGCGATTTTGCGCAGGCGATGATGGATCTCGGCGCGACCATCTGCGCCCCGCGCGTGGCTTCGTGCCTGATCTGCCCGCTGCAGCCCGATTGCCGGGCTGCGCGAGAGGGCGAACCGACGCTTTATCCTATAAAACCAATCAAGGCCGAGCGTCCGGTGCGGCGTGGCCATGCCTTTGTTATGACTGATGCTGGAGGCGACGTTTACCTGCAATCGCGGCCGGGCAAAGGGCTGCTGGGTGGCATGACGGAAGTGCCGACGTCGGACTGGACGGGTGAGCTTTGCGAGGTCGCTCATCCCATCCCGGCCAATTGGCGGCATCGGGGTCAGGTGGTGCATATCTTCACCCATTTCCGGCTGGAGTTGGAAATCTGGTCGGCGGAAGTCACTCCGGAACACTTTGAGAATGGATGGTGGAGCCCGCCATCGGCCTTGAAGGGCGAGGCGCTGCCGACGCTCTTCCGAAAAGTGCTCGCGCAGGCCGGACTGGAATAGTTCCTCGACGTTAGAGGGACGCTGACCTCAATAGACGAAGGTGCACATCACATCGAGGACGCGATCATCGGTCGCGACGGACGCCTCATAGGCGTAGAATTCCTCGTTGTAGTAGCCCGTAAGATAGAATGACCCCGGGGATATGTGCTCGGCAAAGTCCTGGCCAAAGATCACCTGGCCATCCCCAGGAACCTGCAACGGAACAGTCTTGAGAACAGTCGCCGTGTCGGGATCAAGCCAGCCATAGCCAGGGCCGCTCTCGACCCGAAGGGTGCCGTGATAGGTTTCCGGCCCGTCTAAATCCGAAAGACATTCGAAGTCGCCCTCGGCGAAAAAGGTCTCCTGCGCGGAAACCGACGTCAGCGACATGAGGCAAATGACGAGCGACAGACGGATCATTTCTGGATCTCTCCCTACCACAGAATGACTGCATATTGGGTTTGTGCCTAGCGCTGCCCACCGCGCACGTATTGATTTTTTCTGCATGAGGTAATACCTATTTTTAAATAGGTATTACCGAGGTGAGCCATGAGCGCGACCGTCACCACCAAGGGTCAGGTGACCATACCAAAATCCGTGCGGGACCATTTGGGGATCGTACCCGGCAGTCAGGTGGATTTCCGCCGCACGGCGGACGGTCAGATTTTGATCGAGCCTGCGGAGGCAAAGCCGTCCAGCCGGTTTGCCAAGCTTCTAGGGCACGCTGGTGCAGGCATGACGACGGAAGAACTCATGGCGTTGACGCGGGCTGAGCCGTGACATTGGTCGATACCAATGTCCTGCTCGATCTTGTAACCGCTGACCCGCAATGGGCGGACTGGTCGATCGCTTCGCTCGAGACGGCCAGCCTGCGCGGTCCACTTTTTATCAATTATGTCGTCTATGCCGAACTCAGCGTCCGCTACGAGCGGGTTGAGTTGCTGGACGAATTCATCGGCATGGCGGGACTGGAAATGGTTGGCTTGCCGCGGCCGGCATTGTTCCTCGCCGGCAAGGTCTTTGCGCAGTATCGCAAAGCGGGCGGGACTCGAAGTGGTGTGTTGCCGGACTTCTTTATTGGCGCGCACGCCGCGGTGGCTAGGCTGCCGCTATTGACGCGCGACGAGGGGCGGTATCGGGCATATTTTCCGACGGTTGAGTTGATTTCGCCTTAGTAGGGATTGGTTCGGCGCGGTGCATTCGATTAAATCGCACAGTTGCCGGACATCGCCCCCTTATTCCTCCGCATCCTCTTCGCCCAAGTTCTGATACTTGGTCCAATTTGGTGCGTTCAATAAGATTGCGGTTGTGGCCTTGTCGTCCCACAATGGTTCGGTTTCACCCCAATAGTAAAAGTAGGTATGACCGCCGTCTTTCCGCTCGCGGATTTTCTCTTCGCCGGCCTTCGTATAAATAACGACGAGGGAGCCGGCAGCGACCTCCTTGTAAGGAAACCAGAAAGCGGCCTTTACGCCCGTCTTGAGAGCTCCGCTTTCGTCTGTATACGTTAGAAGTACCGCATAGTCGCCAAGGTCGCCCCCAGGGTCCATCCGAAGCACAAGGCGCTCAGAGTCTATCAGTCCGGCATCCACGACATTTCTGATACTCAGGGTCACTTGCGGACAGCCCTCGCTGCTATACCGACTAAAACTACGACGATCCCAATGGCCAGCAGTACTCCACCGGCACCCTTCTGATCCCACACCGACGGGGCATAGCCAATGGCGGCGAAGCCAGCGGACAGGGTCACGCCAAACACTAAGTCATTCCCCAGATTACCGCCGTGGTTCGCCCGAAGGACGGCAAGTTCTTTGTCTATCTCGTGATACTTGTCTTTGTAGATGCCCAGCTGCGCCTTCTCGGCTTCTAACTGCTCAACACGCTCTATCAGCGTCATTGCTACTGCAGGAGTGGTGATCTCCTTCTCTGTAAGGGCTCTAAATGCTCCCAAATAAGCGGAGCGCTTTCCTTTAGCGACCTGCGCCAGTGGCAATTCGGGTGAGCCGTCGGGTTCTATCGTGGGGTCAATGTCGCCCGCCAAATTGCTCACCCTCTAATAATTCTACGACCTCATTAAGCAGTGAAAACGCCGTTGAGCAAGGAGTTTAGCTTGGTGGATTGTATCCAGTTGGATGCCCGGCAAGACTAGCTAGGTCACGATCGCTTTGGCCACACGGTAACAAACAAAAAGGCCGCCGGGGCAAACCGGCGGCCAGTTATAGAGCCTGAGACGTGATTGGAGGTCAGGATCAGGCAGAAAGCAAATCAAGTTTTTGGCGAACACTGGCCCGGAGGACATCGATGGGCTCGGATACGCCAAGAAAGTCGTGGTGCCAGAAGGTCCACCCGTTGCATGCCTCAGCTCCCTGAACCAATGCGCCGACCTTGTGGATCGACCCCTGGTGTGGACCCGAGACGAGCGAGCCGTCTGCACGAACCATGGCAGAGTAACGTTTCGTTAAGTCGAAAAGTTGCGCACC
>NZ_JBEVLL010000229.1:0-5859 GCF_040509215.1 Devosia sp. | reverse complement strand
AGATGCAGCTCCCCGTCGTCGCGTTTCAGGATCATGAACCCGACGGGATTGCCGTTCTCAAAAACCTTCTTGAAGCCGAGAACGTCCTCATAGAACGCGCAAGCCCTGGTCATATCTGAAACGGGAAGCATTGCGGCAATGCGTCCAAAACGGACGCCGTGGTCGGCGATTTCACTCATCGCACAACCTCCTTCTTTGGAAACCTGCGGCAACCGTTCGGGCGGTGCCGAAGAGGGAAGGGCGGTTTCGGATGTCAATCGAGAAGGACGGTGCCAACGCCAGGTGGCTTAGGACAAAAGCCCGCCCCGCGCAATTGGTCCGGCCTTCTACCGCAGACCCCGTCTTGCCTCCGTCAAACTCTCCCGCTAAAAGGCGCCACCTTTCCAAACCCAATCAGGATTTTCTCGCCATGGCGATTGAACGCACCTTCTCCATCATCAAGCCCGATGCCGTCCGTCGTAACCTCATCGGCAAGATCCTGACCAAGTTCGAAGAAGCCGGTCTCACCCCGATCGCTCTGAAGAAGATCCACATGACCCGCGCACAGGCCGAAGGCTTCTACGCTGTTCACAAGGAACGTCCCTTCTTTGGCGAACTCGTCGAGCAGATGATCGCTTCCCCGGTTGTCGTTCAGGTCCTCGAAGGCGAAGGCGCCATCCTCAAGAACCGCGAAATCATGGGCGCAACCAACCCGGCCAACGCTGCTGAAGGCACCATCCGCAAGGAATTCGCCCTCTCCGTCGGCGAAAACTCGGTCCACGGTTCCGACGCTCCGGAAACCGCTGCCGAAGAAATCAAGTACTTCTTCTCCGACGAAGAGCTCGTGGGCTAAATGCCTTACGTCAATGTCCGCATTCTCGAAGACGGTGTCACGGCCGAGCAAAAGGCCGAAGTGATCGCGGGCATTACGGAGATCATGGTCCGCGTGCTCAACAAGAACCCCGAAAGCACCTTCGTTGTTATCGACGAAGTCCCGCTCGAAAATTGGGGTTTCAAGGGCAAGCCGGTCTCTGAACTGCGCAAGCAGCCCAAGGACTAAGTCTGGCGCCCGCTGAGCCGGAGCCATGCGAAGGGACCTTAACCCTTATGCACTCCGGAGCCTTGCACAGCGCAGGGCTTACGGTTAGAGACCACACCAGATTGGGCCGCCCAGCCGGGCGGCCTTTTTCATTGTTTGTGCTAGAATGCACAGACATGACCGGCAATCCCTGCTCTTTCCGCTAGAGAAGCCATCACCTGAAGAAGCCCTTTTGATAGCGAAGATGTCCCGCCTCTTTGGGAATGGACATCGCGCTCACCGGGGCTATTCCGCTTTACGAAAGCCCCTCGATGTCCCTGCCTGAAAATATCTTTGCACCCATCGCTGCCACTTTGGCCGCCAAGGGCTACGAGAACCTCACCCCGGTCCAGTCCGCCGTCATCGAAGACGAAGCCGACGGCCGCGATCTGCTGGTTTCCGCCCAGACCGGCTCGGGCAAGACCGTCGCCTTCGGCATGGCGATTGCCCCCACCATCCTCGACGGCGCCGAAGTTCTTCCCCGCGCCGAAGTCCCGCTGGCCCTCGTCATCGCCCCGACCCGCGAACTGGCCATGCAGGTGCAGCGCGAGCTTGAATGGCTCTATGCCCAGATGGGCGCCCGCATCGTCTCCTGCGTCGGCGGCATGGACGCGCGCACCGAGCGTCGCGCCCTCCAGCACGGCGCCCATATCGTCGTTGGTACCCCCGGTCGCCTGCGCGATCACATCACCCGCGGCGCTCTCGACATGTCCGCGCTCCGCGCCGTCGTGCTCGACGAAGCCGACGAAATGCTCGACCTCGGTTTCCGCGAAGACCTCGAATTCATCCTCGAGACCGCCCCCGAAGAACGCCGCACCCTGCTGTTCTCGGCAACCGTCGCCAAGCCGATCGCCAAGCTCGCCGAAACCTTCCAGCGCAACGCCCTGCGCATCACTGCCACCTCTTCGGGCCAGCAGCACGCCGACATCGAATACAAGTTGATGACCGTGCCGGCCGACGAGCGCGAAAACGCCGTCATCAACACGCTGCTCTGGTACGAAAGCACCAACACCATCGTCTTCGCCTCGACCCGCGAAGCGGTAAAGCACCTCTCGGCGCGCCTCCAAAATCGCGGCTTCGATGTCGTCACCCTTTCGGGTGAACTCAGCCAGGCCGAGCGCACCAATGCCCTCCAGGCCATGCGCGACGGCCGCGCCCGCATTTGCGTTGCCACCGACGTCGCCGCCCGCGGCATCGATCTGCCCAATCTCGACCTCGTCATCCATGCCGAGCTGCCGATGAACGCCGAGACCCTTCTCCACCGTTCGGGCCGTACCGGTCGCGCCGGTCGCAAGGGCACCTGCGTCGTCATCTCGCCGACCCATCGCCGCCGCGTCGCCCAGTCGATCCTGCGCACCGCGAAAATCGAAGCCGAGAACATCGCTCCGCCGACGGCCGAAGCGATCGACGCGCGCTATCGCGAGTCCATTCTCACCAATTCGCTTCTCAGTGACGTAATCACCGACGACGAGCGTCCAAGTGTTGACAGTCTGCTAGCCAAGTGGGAGCCGGAAGCGCTGGCTGCGGCCTACCTTCGCCTGCAGCTCACCGCCCGTCCGATCCCCGAGGATATCTCGGCAACGCTCGTCACCGATTTCGACAAGCGCGAACCGCGCACCCGCGAGCAGTTTGCCGGCGGCACCTGGTTCAAGGTCACGGTCGGTCGCAAGCAACGCGCCGAGCCACGCTGGCTTCTGCCCATGATCTGCAAGGCCGGCGGCGTCACCAAGGGCGCCATCGGCTCCATCCGCATCTTCGACACCGAAACCATCTTCGAAGTGTCCGCGGATAAGGTGGATAGTTTCGTCAAAAGCGTCGGCAAGAACGGCACCGGCGAAAAGGGCGTCTATATCTCCGCCATCGACGGCCCGATCGAGCAGAAGCCGCAGTCCAAGCGCCGTCCCCCCGGCCCGCCGGTCGCCTATGATCCCGGCGCGCCGCGCCCGGAACGCGCCGATCGCAAGCAGCGCTACGGCTCGAGCAACCTCCGTCCTGACGATTTTACCGTCTCCCCAGACGTGTCGGTTCGCCCCGCTAAGGCCTTCAAACCAAAGGAAGCCAAGCCCTTTGACAAGAACAAGGGCAAGCCAAAGTGGTCCAAGCCAGCCGAGGGCGAAGCCCCGCGCAAGCCCAAGACCAAGGACCACAAGAAGCCTCGCGCTCAGGACTGATCCAATAATTTATCCCCGCCTTCGGGCGGGGATCTACGCTCTGGCCAAAAACGCTATCCGGCCTGCTCGACCTGTCGCAGCTCTCCCAGCCGCGACAAATTCCCGAATGCCATGATCGCGGCCCCTGCAACCGACACGCCGGCCGCGACCATCAGCGCAAAGCGATAATTCCCGCCCGACGTCAGCAGGCCAAAAGCCGTTGCCCCAAGAAGGTTGGCGGCAATTGCCACGACATCCATAAGCGAGGTGGAAAGCCCCACCCGTCCTTTGATCGCATCCTGCAGATAGGGGATGTTGACACTCATCAGCGCCGCGGTTCCGAGCCCGTTGAGAATGAGCAGCCAGTAAAGCGCTGTCATGCTTGTCAAAATGCTGGCGAGCCCAATGAACACCGCCATCACGATACCCGCTGCCGCCAGCAGCGTTTCCTTGCTCAGCTTGGTCGTAAGGTAAGCCAGCAGCAGCATGCACGGCGCTTCGACGGCCGCGGTGATCCCCGCATAAAAGCCCACATCTGTCAGTGTTCCACCCAGATCAGTGACTATGAACAGCGACACCGTAAAGGTGAGAATGCGCATGGCCGCCGTCATGACGATGAGGCCCAGCAACCCGGCCAGCGTTCCAAGGGGCAGGGCAAAGGTCGAGAGCAGCGACGCCCCCTCGGCGCGCACCGGCGCCGGCATCTGCACGGCCGTCGTCTTGTCCGAGATCAGCAGCGCAAAAATACCGCCCATCACGGCATAGCTCAGCGACGACATCAGGAAGACGTTGAAAATGCTGAACTGTGCCGCCACCCAGCCGGCGACAGGCGGCACGATGATCCAGGCGAGCGTGAACACCGTGCGCAGGGCCGTCACCATGAAATCCGCCCGCGCCGGCATGTGCCGCACATAATAGACGCGCACATAGGCAAAGCACTGCCCATAACAGGCGCCGGCCAACGGCATCACCACGGCCATGGCAATCATGAAACTGAACTGCGTTGGCCAGAGATAGATCATCCCATGGCCGACAACGCCCGCAAGCGCCGTGATCAGTACCAGCAACCGCCTGTCGGGCAGCTTGTCCGAAAGATAGCCCAGTCCCAGCGACACAAACGTGCCCAGCACCGCGCCCACGCTCATCACGGAGGCAAACCAGCCCGGCGACATGCCAAGCGTGTCGACGCCCACCAGCGAGGCATAGGGCATGGTGGCGGCATAGGTGACGCCCGAAAAGAACATGTTCGTTCCGAGCAGCGCCGTCACCGGCATGCGTGGTCTCGCAGTCATCGTCCCCTCCCAGAGAGCGGCAAGACCTAGCGCCGGGCCGATAATCCGTCCATCGAAATCGATTGCATAGGTTCGGAATCCGCTGGGACGGGCCCTTTCCGAGGAGTAGAATACTGGCTCCCGCGTCAGGTCCCGTGGGCTTGAGCGGCCAACATGGGAGGCCCTCGATGACGGCCTATAATATCGTGCGTGTCCGGGTGAAACCCGGCTCGGAAGACGCCCTGATTGCCCATCATGACGCCTTGCTGGAATCGGACGGAGAGCAGTTCAAGGCAGCCGGCATGCGTCGCTTCAGTCTGATCAAGACGGGCGATCGTACCTTCTGCATCGTCGGCGAGTGGGATGCCTTCGACAGCATCGTCAAGGCACGCCCCCAGATGATCAAGTCGCTCGACGGCATGCGACCCATGCTCGAGGATTTGGGCGGCGATCTCGGCGTAACCGACCCGGTCTCCGGCGAGGCCGTAGCCGAATACCGTATCCAGACGCACTAGTGCGGCACCCTTCGGCCAAGTCCGCTCGCTATCGTCACCACCGGGCTCGTCCCGGTGGCCTAAACTGAAGCGAGAGGGGGCGCCGGAGTCGGCCGGCTATACCGGCTCTACCTCAATGCCTGTCCGAGCAATGCTTTCGGCCAGCGCGGCAATCTCGTGCGCGTGCTTTTCCGAAGCCGGATCGATACCGTCCATCCAGCTACCAAAACGCTTGAGCAGCGGCACGAAGGCCGCCAGATCCTCAGCGCTCCATTCGGCGAGGAAATCGCCCATGACGAGAAATTTGTAGGCCCGCACCGCTTCGACCACTGCCAGCCCGCGTTCCGTCAGTTCGATGATCGTGCGCCGCGCATCGGCCTGGCTCACCGCCCGGCGCGCATAGCCCTGATCCACCATTTCGCTTACCAGCCGGCTGGCGCGCGAAGGGTCGATATTGAGCCGCTCGGCGACGGTCGCGACCATGGTCTCGCCGCGGGTTTCGCCGAGTTCGGCCCGACCCTCAATGGCGAAGAGCACATCGAGTTGCGCCAGATCGAGCTCGATCTTGAGATGGGCCAGGGCCCTGTGTCCCAGTTCGCGCTTCTGCGCCCGGCGCCGCCATTTTTGCATCAGCGCATCTATCTCCAGCACGGCATCCGCCGTTGCAGCGTCGTGCCCGGCCTGCAACAGCACGGCATTCATCTCGGTTTTGTCGCTCAGTGACATGGCAGGCCCCGCAGTTTTGCATGCTTCCTGCAATTGCATGCTATTGACATGTAATTGCTATGAGCACATTTATGCCTTCAGAATTCATTTCGCAAGGGCCGACGCTGGACGCCGGTCCTCTCTATTTTGAGGATTGCCCCAATGTCACAACCCATTCAACC
>NZ_JBEVLL010000228.1:0-2853 GCF_040509215.1 Devosia sp. | reverse complement strand
TCAGCCCCTCGAGCCGCTCAACGGCATCGGTCTTTTGAAAGATGACAAACTGGAATTATGGATTGGTCACCAGAGCCCGCAATTGGTCCAGAATGTTGCCGCGAATGCTATCGGCATAAAACCTGGGCAGGTGATTTTTCACAATCAATGGACCGGAGGCAGCTTCGGGCACCGACTTGAGTACGAGAATGTGCGGGTCCTGGCCGAAATCGCCAGCCAAATGCGCGGAACGCCCGTGAAACTCGTCTTCTCGCGGGAAGAGGATTTCAGGCAAGATATCCCACGGCAGATTGCGATCGCCCGACACAGAGGGAGTGTCGACAAAAACAAGATTATAACTGCCGATCTGAAATTGGCGTCGACAGCTCCATTGAACGGCTTGCTGGAGCGTAGCCTCATACCGTCGAAGGATCCGGACGCGCAATTAGCTGCCGGCCTGTGGAACGTGTACTACGACATCCCGAATTTTCGCGCGACGACCTACGAAGCCAAGGGGCTATCACCTTGTACCACGTGGCGATCGGTAGGAGCCTCCACAGCGGGCTTCTTCACCGAGAGCTTCATCGATGAACTCATACATGAGGCCGGGCTCGATCCGCTCCACGCGCGCATCGAGATGTGCACGGTTCCCACACACCGCAAGGTATTGGAAGCCGTCGCTGAGATGTCGGAATGGAAGGGTCCGCTCGGGAACGGCAAAGGCAGGGGAGTGGCGTTCGTCGAGTCGTTTGGGACGGCCACCGCAGAAGTTGTCGAAGTGTCCTTAACCGATCGCGGCGTCAAAATCGACAACGTTTGGATTGCAGCCGAAGTGGGCAAGGTCGTCGACCCGGTCAACTTCGAAAACCAAGTTCAAGGTGGGGTCGTCTGGGGATTGGGCCACGCTATCAATTGCGAACTCACGTACGCAAAAGGTGCCGTGCAGCAGACCAATTACAATCATCACGAGGCGTTGAGGATCTATCAGTGTCCCGTCATCAAGGTACGAGGCCTCGAGAACGGTCCGAAAGTCAGAGGCATTGGAGAACCGCCCGTTCCGCCAGCCGCACCTGCACTTGCAAATGCCATCTTCGCCGCCACCGGGAAGCGCATCCGTGAGATGCCGTTCAACAAGTTCATCGACTTCGTATGAGGGCCGGCTATGAAAAGAACTTGGGTCGCTATGGTCTTGGCCACCTCAACTATGGCCGCGCTCACGGGATATGTCTTTGCCGAAGGTGAAACGAACAAGGACGCTCTGCCGGCTGGAAGTGTAAGCCGCGCTGACGGCCTTAAAGCGTGGAAGCGCATCGAGGCCGTGGTCACACATCCGCGTTGCGCAAATTGCCATGTTGATGCCAAGGCGATCCCGATATGGACGCCTGCAGGTGAGAGCAAGTCTCGCATCCATGGGATGAATATTCACGGTGGCGAAAGCCGCATTGGAGCGGAGGCTCTAGCCTGCTCGACCTGCCACGTAACCTCTAAGCTGCCCAATGACGCCGCGCCATCGCCCCCGCACGCCGGTATCGACTGGCAGCTCGCGCCAGTGGAGTTCATCTGGATCGGCAAAAGCGGTGCGGAAATTTGTGCTCAGCTCAGGGATCCAAAGCGCAACGGGGGCCGCGACGCCGTTG
This sequence comes from Devosia sp., assembly GCF_040509215.1. Classification (GTDB taxonomy): domain Bacteria; phylum Pseudomonadota; class Alphaproteobacteria; order Rhizobiales; family Devosiaceae; genus Devosia. The sequence continues at coordinate 1,237 of NZ_JBEVLL010000228.1, read as the reverse complement.
GGCTGATTGAACACTTGAGGCATGATGAATCGATGAACGGCTTCATCCCTCGGGGCTGGCACCCAGGGGCCGGGCGCTCGACGCCGCCAGGAAGTTTCGAGGAGCACGTGAAAGACGTCGCCATGTGGGGAGCGGCAGGGCAGCCGTGTCCCGACTGATCCACGGTTCAAGCCCGTGATCGCGCACCAATTCTAAAAGTATTATCGGACGTTCGCGTCTCAGTGCGGAAAGAGCACGACAATCGCGATGGCCATCGTCACGATGCTCAAGACGGTACTGGCGATGACCATCGAACCCGCGGCGGCAGAGTCGAGGCGATAGTTCACCGCGAACAAAATTCCGAAGAATCCAGAAGGCACGGCAGCCAGCAGGATGGCGACCTTGGCCGTCTCCGCCGACACCGGCAGGACGAACACGATCGCGGCCGTCAGCAGAGGCCGAACGATGTTGCCCGCAACGGTCGCAGCAACGACTTTCCCGTCAAGTCGAAACGCTTGGGCCGATAAGACCAAGCCCGTCAAAAAGAGCGCCACGCCCGGCGCCGCCTGACCGATCAAAGTGAGGCAGGCATCGGCGACCCGGCCCGTCTTCAACTCGCAAAGCGAAAACAGAATTCCAAGCGTTGGCGCGAGAACAACCGGCTTTGTGAGCGCATGCCCCAACGCCGAAAGTATCCGGCCTTTCGATGCGGCCCCCGTCTCTTTCTTCTGAAGACTCAATTCGACGAGTATCAGCGACAGCGGGCTGATGACGATAGATCCGGCAGCCAATACGATCGCCAGCGGCACCGTTCCGGCGGGCCCGAGGACGTCCGCCAGTATCGGCAGACCCACGCCGGCGAGATTCGGAAAGGCGATCGTTAATGCCTGAAGCGACGCGTCCGCTTTGCTCGTGCCGGAAGCAAGCACTTGAGTATAATACCAGGCAAAGAACACCGCGAGCATGACTGCACTCGAGATCGCGAAGAGCGGTCCCTGTGCGAGCATTTCGTCGCGCGGAGCCGATGCTGTTGCCGCAAATAGCGACGCCGGCAAGGCGAAGTTCATCACAAGCGCATTAAGGCCGTCGACGTGATGGTTCTCGACGAGGTGCAATCGTCCGGCGCCATATCCAAGGGCCATCACGAAGAAAATCGGCGCGAGCGCCAGGAGAATTGTGTGGGCCATGGGCGTGTTGCACTTCCTCGGCTGCTAGGGAACTTGCCGTGGCAAACATGTCCGCAGATGCCGGCGTGCGG
>NZ_JBEVLL010000227.1:0-7176 GCF_040509215.1 Devosia sp. | reverse complement strand
CTCTTATCGGCACGGATCGGGGTTTCCGATCGCGGGTCGAGAGGCAGGCGCTTTGGGTACTGGTTTTCGAGGATGGGCTTATCCTGGCCGAAAATTGTCTGCTGGAAGCGGCGCAGATCGGTGATGGTCGACGTCGAGTCGATCATCGACTGCAAAAGATGCGCGCGGCAACGCTCTTCGGTCATCGGCTGGAGGAAGATGCCGATGACGTCGCGGCGGTTTTCATCCTCGGGGCAAGACTTGTAGAGCACCGAGCAAAAGGGGTGCGGCACGCGATAGATGTATTCGACCTCCATGGCGCCGACGGCCGATTTGGCGGCCATGGGCTGGATGAACTTGCATTTGGTGGCCAGCACTTCGTCGCGTTCTTCGGAAACCTCGACGTCGTATTCCTTGACCTCGGTATGCGGCTCGGACCCCAGAATGTCGGTGTGGACATAGGGGAAGTGGCCCATGTCGAGGAAGTTTTCGACGGCGCGGGGAGCCGAGACGTGGATGCCGATGGAGCCACAGCTCATATTGGTGCGGTCGGCTTCGGCATATTCGGGGATTGGGAAGAGTTCTGCCGAGGGCGTGCCGAGGCAGGTCCAGGTGTAGCCATAGGCAGTGCGAACCGGGAGGCGATCGAACACGGTTTCAGCGTCGATTTCGTCGCCGTTTTCTTCGTCGCTCGCGAGCCACACGACCGGTTCGCCATCGAGGCCGCGCGTCAGGGCGATGCGGCGATCAAGGAGCAGCGTCGTTTCGACGAGACCGATGGCGAGTTCATCGGTCGCGGCGACGACGTGCCAAAGGTCGTTGGTAGTCTGATCGGGGGCTTTGGGCATGGGGCTGGTCTCAACTTTGTTCCAGAATAGCGACCCGGGATGCGAGTGCCAACAAAAAGTGCGCGCGGGTGGTGTGCGGTTAAAGCATGGGCACTTGTCCACAGCGCTTGCCGCGCATGACGTCGTGGGTCAGAGTTTGCGGCAGGAGGAGCCTACAATGACTGATGAAGTATCGCCGCGTTTTGACGAAGCCCTTGTGCGGGAGCGCGTTGAGACGCGGCTAGCCGAGGCTGGGGCGAGCGAGGCTTCGCGGGCGGCGGCGATCAGGGCGATGATCCATGCTTCGCTGGTGGGTGTGGACAGCCATGGCGTGCGGCTGACCGGCCACTATTGCAAGATGCTGGGTGGCGGGCGGCTCAACAAGAATCCGCAACTGAAGGTGGAAAGTCGCGGCGCGGGGAGCGCCATGGTCCATGGCGATGATGGGCTGGGGCACTATGCGGCCTACAAGGCAGTCGAGGTGGGGATCGACCTGGCGCGGCAGGCTGGTGTCGGGGCGGTTGGCATAAAGCACTCCTCGCATCTGGGCGCCGCAGGCGCTTATGCGCTGGCGGGTGCAGAGCAGGGGTTTGTCACCTTCGCGACGACCAATACCGATTCCATGGTGGCGCTCTATGATGGGGCGCAGAAGTTCCACGGTACCAATCCGCTGGCTTTTGCCGCTCCCGTGCCGAATGCGCGGCCGTGGCTGTTAGATATGGCGACATCCTCCATTCCGCTGAATCGCGTGCTGCTGCATCGCTCGCTCGACAAGGAATTGCCCGAGGGCGTTGCCGCGACGCCGGATGGGCAGCCGACGACCGATCCGCATGAGGCGGACATGCTGCTGCCGCTCGGTGGGGTGGACTATGGCTATAAGGGTGCGGCGCTGGCGGGGGTGGCGACGCTGTTTTCGGCGCTGCTGACGGGGACGACGCTCGATCCCGATTTCATCCCCATGTATGGCGGTGACGATATTTCGACGCCTCGGAACATGGGACATTTCGTCCTGGTGATCGATCCGGACAAATTTGCCGGCCGTGCGGTGTTTGCGGCGGCGATCGGGAGCTATCTCGAGAGCCTGCGTGGGTCGCGGGTGCGCGAGGGCGGTCGCGTGATGGCGCCGGGGGATCGGGAATGGGAAGAGATGGATCGGCGGAAGGCCGAGGGGATACCGGTTGATCCGGATACGGTGAAGTTTTTGGGGCTTTAGTCCCACGCTCGGGGCCCTCTGTCGCCCCTTGAGGGAGAGGGACAGGGAAATCCGCGTTCAGCGGATTTGCCAGGGTGAGGGGTATCTTTACTCCGCAGAGGAGCTTGTGGTCACACCGCAGGAATACCCCTCATCCGCCCCTTTGGGGCACCTTCTCCCTCAAGGGGAGAAGGGAGGCCGGTGATTGTTCCAGCTACTCCGGCTTCGGCTCCTCGTAGTCCACATCACCGGCCTTGAGTGCCCCATCCTCCACCGTTAAGTGGATCACCGCCGAGCCGCCGGTCGGGCAGCAATTGGCGTCGGTGTCCTTCCACAGACCTGTGCGGGCGACGTATTCGCCCCAATAGTCCTCGCCGAAATCGTAGGTGACGCCCTTCCATATTTCGAGGCCCTCGGGGAGCTTTGCTTCGACGCCCTCCCACCAGCTGTCCATATCGACGCGGCGCCACTCATTGTCGTCGACGGAGAATTCGAACAGCACATCGGCATTGAAGGCGCCGGTGCCGGCGGTCACTCCCGGCAGATGGAAGAGGATGGGTTCGGCTTCGGAGAGGCGCGGTAGTTGATGCCAGACGCCGTTGAAATCGCTGGCGAGCAATTCCCAGGCCCCGTCGGTTTCGGCAAAGACCACCACGCCGCCGGCCGTGCCTTCATATTCGTCGACCCCGGACTGGATCTGATAGGCGAGCCGGGTCGTGTCGCGCGGGGCGACATAGCCGGCCGCGGCCACGGTGCAGTTCTTGAGGGTGGTTTCGAGGCAGGTGTCGCCGAGCGATTTCAGCGAGACGGGCGCGGCGAGGGCGACGCTGGGCAGGAGAGCGGCAACCAGGGCCGGCAGAAGCAGACGGGGCAGCATGAGGACCTCCACGATCGGCCCCATACTGCCCGTTCCGTTGGGACCTGTCAGCCTTCGCGATAGATGTCGAACGGCCCGATGGCCTGGGTGGTCGCCATCAGTTCGATCTTGTTGATGTTGACGTGGGCCGGGAGCGTCGTGGCCCAAAAAATGCTCTCGGCGATATCGTCGGCGTTCATGGCCTTGGTCTTGGAATAGGGCGCGGAGGCTTTGCCTTCGTCGCCCTTGAAGCGGACGAGCGAGAATTCGGTTTCGGTCAGGCCAGGTTCGATATTGGTGACGCGGACATTCTTGCCCTGCAGGTCCGAGCGCAGGTTGAGCGCGAACTGCTTTACGAAAGCCTTGGTCGCGCCATAGACCGAGCCGCCGGGATAGGCATATTCGCCGGCCACCGAGCCGAGGGTGACGACATGGCCGCCGCCACGGGCGATGAGGCCGGGCAGCAGCAGGCGCACCGTGTAGACCAGACCCGAGATATTCGTGTCGATCATCGTCTGCCAATCATCGAGCACCGCCTCGGCGGCGGGCTGCAGGCCGAGGGCCAGACCGGCATTGGCGAGGACGATATTGATCTCGTTGAAGGGCGCGGGGATTTCGGCAATGGCCTTTTCCATCGCGGCGCGATCCTGCACGTCGAGTTCGATGATGTAGCAGTTTTCGGCGCCAAGTTCGGCCTGCAGCTTTTCGAGGCGGTCCTTGCGGCGGCCGGTCGCAATCACCTTGCCGCCGGCGGCGACATAGCGGCGGGCGGCCGCTTCGCCAAAGCCCGAGGTGGCGCCGGTGATGAAGACGACAAAGCGGCTGGGGTCGAGCAGCTGGTACATTTCAGGTCCTGAAGGAAGGTCAGAAAGGGAGGCCGGCAAGGTGGACCCGCAGGCCAGCGGCGTCAACCTTTCCAAAGTTTAAGGCTGCATTGCCAAAGCCTAACGTGAAGTCTACTGCCGAAGTCTGTATTTCTCAGAGATAGAATCCTGACCGAGGTGTAAACCGTTGAAGCGCGTGGCTAAAACAATTGCGGTATTGCTGGTGCTGGCCGCGGGCGGTGGAGCAGGCTGGTGGTATTTCATGGGCCAGCCGGAAGCGAAGACCGTGCCGGAAACTGTCGCGGTGACCAAGGCCGATATCGAGACAACGGTGCTCGCGACGGGCGTGCTGGAAGCCAGTTCGCTGGTCAGCGTCGGCGCGGAAGTGTCGGGGCGCATCGAGGCCATCCATGTCACGCTCGGGCAGGATGTGAAGAAGGGCGATCTCATCGCCGAGATCGATAGTCTCGATCAGGAAAACGCGGTGAAGTCGGCGCAGGCGGCGCTTGCCGGCATCGAAGCGCAGAAGCGCAATCAGGAAGCGGTTCTGGTGAAGGCCGAGGCGGCCCTGGCGCGCAATACGCAGCTCAGCGCCGGTAGCCTCGTGTCGCAGACCGATCTTGAGACGGCGCAGGCAGCGGTGGAACAGTCCAAGGCGCAGATCGACCAGCTCAGCGCGCAGATCGACCAGGCAGAACTCACCGTGGATTCGGCCAAGCTCAATCTGGCGCGCACGCAGATCGTTGCGCCCAGCGATGGGACGGTGGTGGCGCTGGTGGTTGAGGAGGGGCAGACGCTCAATGCGAACTCCTCCACCCCGACCATCGCAAAAATCGCCAATCTCGACACCATGGTGATCAAGGCGGAGATTTCCGAGGCCGATGTGGTCAAGGTCGTGCCGGGGCAGAAGGTCTATTTCACCATTCTGGGCGAACCGGACAATCGTATCGAGGCGACTCTTCGCGAGGTCGAGCCGGCGCCGACCTCGATCAGCAGCGATACGACATCGGACAGTTCGAGCAGCGCCATCTACTACAACGGGCTCTTCGATGTGCCCAATGCGGATCACCGGCTGCGCATTTCGATGACGGCCGAGGTGACGATTGTGCTGGCGGACGCGAAGGACGCGTTGACGTTGCCGTCGAGTCTGGTGACCCGCAAGGGACCGGATGGGGCTGTGATGGTCATGGTCTATGATCCGCAGACCGAAGAGACGCGGCCGCAGCGCATCGAGGTTGGGCTCAACAACAATATCACGGCGCAGGTTCTCTCCGGCCTCGAAGAGGGTCAGCAGGTGGTCAGCGGTGGATTGGCGACCGTGTCGCGTTCGACAGGAACGGGCCAGCGTCAGGGGGGCGGCATGATGGGCTTCGGCGGCCCTCCGATGCGCTGAGGGATTTTCCGTGATGCATTCAACGCTGAAGCAACGCGCCGATTCCACTCTCCAGTCGGCAAGCGCAAAGCCCATCATCTCGATCAAGAATCTTGTCCGCCGCTTTGCGGCCGGCGGGGAGAGCGTGGCCGTGCTGAAGGGTGTCGATCTCGATATCCATCGCGGCGAGATGGTGGCCATTATCGGCCAGTCCGGCTCGGGCAAGTCGACGCTGATGAATATCCTTGGTTGTCTCGATCGGGCTAGCGAGGGGACGTACCTGTTCGATGGCCGGGATGTCAGCAAGTTCGATGCGGACGAATTGGCTGCGCTGCGGCGCGAGCATTTTGGCTTCATCTTCCAGCGCTATCAGTTGCTGCCCGATCTCAATGCGGTCGAGAATGTCGAAGTGCCGGCCGTCTATGCCGGTGCGGATGCGACGGCGCGGCGGAAACGTGCGACCCAACTGCTGACGCGGCTCGGCCTTGAGGAGCGGCTGCATCACCGGCCTAATGCGCTTTCGGGCGGCCAGCAGCAGCGCGTGAGAGTGGCTCGGGCGCTGATGAATGGCGGCGAGGTGATCCTAGCCGATGAGCCAACCGGCGCACTCGACTCGCGCTCGGGCAAGGAGCTGATGGCGCTGCTCAAGGAGCTGCATGCCGATGGGCACACGATCATCATCGTGACCCACGACGCCAAGATCGCCGATCAGTGCCAGCGGGTGATCGAGATTGCCGATGGCGACATCATCGACGACCGCTCCGTCGGCGAGCGCCAGACTACGCCCAACCGCGTTGAAAAAGTGCGGCGCAAGCCTAGCTGGCGGATGGGGCTCGACCGCATGGGCGAGGCACTCGCCATGGCGCTGCGGGCCATGGGCGCGCACAAGCTGCGCACCTTTCTCACCATGCTCGGCATCATCATCGGCATTGCCTCGGTGGTCGCCGTGGTGGCGTTGGGGCAGGGCAGCCAGCAGAGCGTGCTCGAGAACATTTCATCCATCGGCACCAATACGATCAATGTCTATCCCGGCTCCGGCTTTGGCGACATGCGCTCGGGGCGGGTGCGGACGCTGAAGCCGACGGATGCCGATGCGCTGGCGGGCCAACTCTTTGCCGATAGCGTGTCGCCGCAGGTGTCGAGCCAGGCGACGGTGCGCTATCGCAATACGGCGTCGAGCGCTTCCATCACCGGCGTTGGCGAGGACTATTTCCAGGTCAATGGCCGCAGCTTTTCGTCAGGCTCGGGCTTTACCGAAACCAGCGTGACGACGCGGGCGCAGGAAGCGGTGCTCGACCAGAATGCAGTGACCGCCATTTTCACCAATGGCGAAGACCCGATCGGGCAGGTGATCATGCTGGGCAAGGTGCCGGTGCGGGTCATCGGCGTCGTGGCCAACCAGACTGGCTTCGGGCCGGGCGGCAATTCGGCCAATGTCTACATGCCCTATACGGCGGTGATGGATCGCATTCTGGGCCAGTCCTATCTCTCGTCGGTCGCGGTGCGGATTGCCGACGACTACGACATGGACACGGCCGAGGCGGAGATCACCGAATTGCTGACGCGGCTCCATGGCGGTACGCAGGACTTTTTCCTGCAAAATACCGACACGATCCGCACCACCATCCAGTCGACCTCGCAGACCATGACGCTGCTCATCTCGACCATTGCGGTGATCTCGCTGGTGGTCGGCGGGATTGGGGTGATGAACATCATGCTGGTGTCGGTCAGCGAGCGGACCAAGGAGATCGGTATTCGCATGGCCGTCGGGGCGCGGCGGAGCGACATCTTGCGGCAGTTTCTTATCGAGGCGGTGCTGGTGTGTTTTGTCGGCGGCGCGGCGGGCGTGGGGCTCAGCTTCGCGCTAGGGCAGGGGCTGTCGGTGCTCGTGTCGGGGGCAAGGCTGGTCTATTCGGCGGAATCAATTGTGCTGGCGATTGTGTCGGCTAGCCTGATCGGGATTGTGTTCGGGTTCATGCCGGCAAGATCGGCGTCGCGGCTTGATCCGGTTGAGGCATTGGCGCGGGAGTAGGGCTCTTCACCTCTCCCTTCGGGGGAGAGGTCGGATTGCGCAGCAATCCGAGTGAGGGGGCCTTCCTACTAACCCGGTGCTTGCCAAAGGCCCC
>NZ_JBEVLL010000226.1:0-5843 GCF_040509215.1 Devosia sp. | reverse complement strand
GAAGCAGCTCGAACGCATTCTCGAGAATCACGGCGTCGATATCGCCGTGCACGGTCGCCGTCGCGGCGAATCGGATGGTGTTGGCCAGCGCATGACCTTTCATGCCGCCGATATCGTCGACACCACCGCGCCTTATGACCTCGTCTCCAAGATGCGCGCCAGCTTCTGGGTCATCGGGCCGCTGCTCGCCCGTTGCCACGAGGCCCGCGTGTCTCTCCCCGGTGGCTGCGCCATCGGCACGCGGCCGGTCGATCTCTTTCTCTTTGGCCTGAAAGAACTCGGCGCCGAGATCGATATCGACGAGGGCTATGTGGTTGCCCGCGCGCCCAAGGGCGGTCTGGTCGGCAATCGTATCGTGTTCCCAAAAGTTTCGGTGGGCGCGACCCACACGCTGCTGATGGCTGCGACCCTCGCCAAGGGCACGACCGTTATCGAGAATGCGGCGCAGGAGCCAGAAATCACCAATGTCGCCGAATGCCTTGTCGCCATGGGCGCCAAGATTTCGGGCATCGGCACCAAGACGCTGACCATTGAAGGCGTCGAAAAGCTGCATGGCGCCAATGTGGAAGTCATTCCCGACCGCATCGAAACCGGCACCTTTGCCATGGCTGCGGCAATGACCGGGGGCGATGTGCTGCTGCGCGGCGCCCGGGCCGAGCACCTGCAGTCGGCAATCGACATCCTGGCCCGCACGGGCGTTGATCTGACGACGGAAGCCGATGGCATCCGCGTCAAACGCAATGGCAATGGCATCCAGCCGGTCGATATCGAGACCCACCCGTTCCCGGGCTTCCCGACCGACTTGCAGGCCCAGTTCATGGCGCTGATGACCATGAGCCAGGGCACGAGCCATGTGCGCGAAACCATCTTTGAGAACCGCTACATGCACGTGGCCGAGCTTGCCCGTTTTGGCGCCGATATCGCCGTCGATGGGCAGGTGGCGACCATCCAGGGCAAGTCGCAGCTCAAGGGCGCTCAGGTGATGGCAACGGACCTTCGCGCTTCGGTGTCGCTGGTCATTGCCGGCCTTGCCGCCAAGGGCGAGACGGTGGTCAACCGCATCTATCACCTCGACCGCGGCTTTGAGCGTCTCGAAGACAAGCTGTCGCGCTGTGGCGCGGAGATTGAACGGCTGGCTGGCTAGGGCCTGACGACAACGCCGATATTGGGGGCTTCCGGTGCGCGCCGGGAGCCCCTTTGTTTTGGAATGCGAACCTCCACCCGATCGTCACCACCGGGCTTGTCCCGGTGGTCCATGCGGAGGCGAGATGGATTGCCGGGACAAGCCCGGCAATGACGACAGTGGGGGTAGGGAGGCTTCGCCGTCTCGCTCAGTCGAGCGTCTGCCTGTAGCGCAGCATGGCCACAACGGTGATCACCAGCACGATCACACCGAGCGCGGTCAGCTCCGACGTGACGTCAAATGTCCCGGCGCCCTTGAGCATCACCTTGCGAATGAGCCGGATGAAATGAGTCGCCGGCACACCGGTGCCGATGGTCTGGGCCCAGCCGGGCATGCCGGCAAAGGGGAACATGAAGCCCGAGAGCAGGATCGAGGGCAGGATGGTGAAAAAGCTCAACTGCATCGCCTGCATCTGGTTTTTCGCCACGGTGGAAATCAGAAATCCCAACGCGAGATTGCCCAGCACGAAGAGATTGAAGCCGAAGAAGAAGGCCGTGAACGTGCCGGTGAATGGCACCTGGAACACGGCGAAGGCGGCGACGAGGAATACCGCGGTCTGCACATAGCCGACGAAGACATAGGGCAGGATTTTGCCCAGCATCACCTCCAGCGGCGTCACCGGGGTGGAGATCAGCATTTCCATCGTGCCGCGCTCGCGCTCCTTCACGATGGCGACGGCCGTGATCATCACCATGGTCATGGAGAGGATGATGGCCAGCAGACCCGGCACGATATTGGTCGAGGTTTTGCCCTCGGGATTGTATTGGCGATGGACGATCACCTCGAAGGGCAGCGGCGCCCCGGCGGCGGGCGACAGAGGCCCGGTGAGCGTCTGGGCGATGGCGCCATTGACGATGCCGCTCATGGCCGCCGCAGCGCCGCTGACGGCCGAGGGGTCGGAGGCATCGGCGGCGATGAGGAGATTTGGCCTGAGGCCGCGCACGACGTCGCGCTCGAAATCGGCTGGGATGACGACAACGAAATTCGCCTCGCCCCGGCGCAACGCTTCCTCCCCGGCGTCTGGCCCGCGCACCTGGCCGATGAAATCGAAATAACCCGACGTATCCATGCCCGCCAGAAGGGCGCGGGTCAGCGGACCGTCATCGTTGACCTCGACCAGCGTCGGCAGGTGTCGGGGGTCGGCATTGATGGCGAAGCCGAACAGCATGAGCTGGACGATGGGCAGGCCGATCATCATCCCGAAGGTGACGCGGTCGCGCCGCATCTGGATGAACTCTTTCCAGAGTACGGCGACGAAGCGGCTCAATGAGAAGCGCAGGTTCATGCCGCGTCACGCGAGAAATTATCCCGCGCTCCCGCCATGAGATAGATGAAGGCCTCTTCCAGCCCCGCCGGCACCTCGCTCCATCGCTGTCTTTTGTCACTTTGGAATTTTGCCACCGTGGCCGCCAAGGCCGCTGCATCGGTGCCGGAGACATGGAGGGCCGAGCCGAAACGCGCCACTTGGTCGACGCCCGGCTGGTCCTTCAACTGCTCTTCCAGCGCCACCAGTTCCTGCCCCTCAGCCCGCCAGGTGGTCAGCCCCACCATGGTCGGGATTTCGGTCGCCCGCCCGTCGATCAGCTTTTTGCCATACGCGATATAGGTGATGAAATCGCACTGGATGGCCTCGTCCATGTAGTGCGTCGACACCAGAACCGTGACGCCGACCTTGGACAGCCGCCGGATCTCGTCCCAGAAATCGCGCCGCGCCTTGGGATCGACGCCGGCCGTGGGCTCATCGAGCAGCAGCAGTTTGGGATCGTGGATGAGACAAGCCGCCAGCGCCAGCCGCTGCTTCCAGCCGCCCGAGAGCGTGCCGGCCAATTGCCCTGCCCGGTCGACCAGTCTCAGATCAGCCAATGCGCCATCGACACGGCTCTTCCGGTTCTTCACCCCATACATTCGCGCCACGAAATCGAGGTTCTCGCGGATGGTCAGGTCTTCATAGAGGCTGAATTTCTGGGTCATGTAGCCCACCTCAGCCTTGATCCTCCCCGCCTCGCGCCGCACGTCAAAACCAAGACACTGCCCCTCGCCCTCGTCGGGCAAAAGCAGGCCGCAGAGCATGCGGATGGTTGTCGTCTTGCCCGAGCCATTGGGGCCCAGAAACCCATAGATGGCGCCCTTGGGCACGGCGATGTCGAAATGATCGACCACCGTCTTGTCGCCAAAACGCTTGGTCAGCCCGTGCACGTCGATGACGCGTTCCTCGCTCATGGCAGCACGGTGACCGGTTGGCCGGGCTGCAGCTTTGCGGCATCATCAAGCCGCGCTTCGACGAGATAGACGAGCCTGCTGCGCTCCTCGGTCGAATAGATGACCGGTGGCGTCGTCTGCGCCTCGCTCGCGATATGCACCACGGTCGCTGCCATATCGGCGCAGCCATCGCAGGTGACGGTCACCGCCTGCCCGACCGAGAGGCTCGACCGCGCCGTCTCCGGCACGAAGAACCGCGCCTCGAGCGCCTTGTCCGGCAGAATGGAGGCAATCGGTGTCCCCACGGCCGCCACTTCGCCCACGGCATAATAGAGTTTTTCAATGACGCCCGCGGCCGGCGCATGCACCTGCCGGTCGGACAGATTTATCCGCGCGCCCTCGGCATCGGCCTCTGCCGCGGCGAGATTTGCTTCCGCCGCCACCTGCTGGCCCGAACGCGCCGGCAGTTCGGCCACCGCCAGTTGCGCCTTCAATTGGCTCACCTGCGCCTCGGCCGACGCCACGGCATTGCTGTCCACCTCGACCTTGGCCGCCGAAACCGTGCCCGCCTTCTCAAGCTGCTCGCTGCGTGTGAGATTGGTCCGCGCCAGCCCCAGATCCGCTTCGGCTTTGCTCAGCGAAGCGCGGATGACATCGAGTTCTTCGCTGCGGCTACCGGTCTCGAGATTTTCAAGCGTTGCCCGCGCCGCCGCCACGCGCGCCTCGGCCGCCGACAACAGGGCCTGTTGCTGGCTCTGGTCGAGCACCAGCAAGAGATCGCCTTCGCTCACCGCCTCACCTTCGGCCACCGCGATTTCCGTGATCCGTCCCGCGCTCACCGGCGCGACATAGACATAGTCGGCCTCGATATAGCCGGTGAAGCCAGTGGGCCCGGCATCGTGCGCGAAGAAGGCGAGAACGGCCGCCAATAGTCCGCCGAAAAAGTCGCTCATGGCGTCTCCTCTCCGCCCGCAGGCGAAATGCCGTGAAACAGGATATCGAGGTGGTTTTCCACCAGCCGGTCGAGCGCCAGCCCCTCTTCAGGCCGCACGCCGAAAACTTCGCTCAGCGCCACATGGGCCACGATCGGCCCGACAATGGAGCGCACGGTCATTTCCGGATCGATTTTTCGCAATTGTCCCGACGCAACGCCGCGCGCCACCAGCGCCGTCAGCGCCGGGATCACCTTACCCAGCACCTCGCGCCGATAGAGTTCGGCAATGGCGGGAAAATTCATGATCTCGCGCAGGATCAGCCGCGGCACGGCAAGATTGTGCGGATCGGCCAGCAGGTTTTGCAGCGTATGCACCAGCATGGCGATGGGCAGGCGCGGATCCCCTTCGAACTGAGCCATGTCCGGCACCGCACGCTCGGCAATCGGGGCCACCGCGCGCCGCACGATCCCCTCCATCAGCGCTTCCTTGGAGGGAAAGTAGAGATAGACCGTACCCTTGGAGACGCCCGCGCGCCGCGCCACCTCGTCCACCTTGGTCGCAGCAAAGCCCTTTTCGGAGAACACGGCTAAAGCCGCATCCAGCATTTCATCCGGCCGCGCCTCGGCCCGCCGGCGGAATTTCTTGTCGGTGGTGTTCATGCGGACGACTATAACTGACTGACTGGTCAGTTATCAAGTGAATTGCACCAATCACCGACTCTTCCCTCGCCCCTTGCGGGAGAGGGACAGATTTTCTGCGTTCAGCAGAAAATCAGGGTGAGGGGTATTCTCTCCTCCGCAGAGGAGCTTGCGCCAACACTGCGGACCCCTCATCCGCCCCTTCGGGGCACCTTCTCCCGCAAGGGGAGAAGGGAGATCGGCTGGCGGGGAAGTAGCAGGGGCCAAACTCGCCCCCACTTCCCCCCGTCCCTTCAAGCTTGTAGATCAGCCCCTGCATGACCAAATGTGGCAGAACCAATTTCGCGAGCTGACCCTATGACCGATCTCAAGCTACTGGCGCTTGATACTGAAGATCTCGCCGTGCTTTCCGCCCATGTGCAGGATGCCGTCGTGCGCACCGTCGATATGGGCTATGCCCGCGGCGACCGGCGCTTTGCCCTATTGATGAACCGCTACGACTGGACCGAAGACAAGCCACGCAGCAAGGGCCTCCGCAAGCGCTCCGGGCTGCATTTCGATCGCGTCGAGAACGTCGCCTATGCCGGCTTTGACCCGGCCTCCCCCGAAGGCGTGCTCAACCTGCTGGCGCTGACCTTCACGCCGGCCCCCGATGGCGTCTCGGGCATAGTGGAAATCACCTTTGCCGGCGGCGGCACAGTGCGGCTGACGGTGGAGGTGCTTGAGGCACGATTGGCGGACCTTGGTGCTGCTTGGGCCGCGGCGGCAAAGCCGGCGCATAAACTCGATTGATATTGGCGCTCCGGCGCGCGGGGCTCCACCCCCACCCATCCTCCCCCATCAAGGGGGAGGTGTTGCATCGAGTTTGAGACTGGCTCTCGTCCTAAC
>NZ_JBEVLL010000225.1:0-9708 GCF_040509215.1 Devosia sp. | reverse complement strand
CCTGGGCAATGAAGAACTGTTCAACTACGAAAATCGCTTTCTCGCGCTCGATGGGACCTACCACCGCATCGAGTGGCACACGACGCTCGAGGACGGTCTGGTCTTTGCCTATGGTCGGGATGTCACCGAACGGCGGCAGGTGGAGCAGGCGCTGAGCGAGAGCCAGGAGCAGTTCCGCCACCTGGTTCAGGGCGTCACGGACTATGCGATCTACATGATCGACCTTGAGGGCCACGTCTCGAGCTGGAACGAGGGCGCGCGCCGGATCAAGGGCTATGAGCCCGAAGAAATCATGGGCGAACACTTCTCGCGTTTCTACCGGGAAGAGGACCGCATCAGCGGAGAGCCGGAGAAAGCCCTCGAGGCCGCACGGCGAGATGGCCGCTTCAGTGCGGAGGGCTGGCGGGTGCGCAAGAATGGCGAGCTTTTCCGCGCCAGCGTGGTGATCGACGCCATCCGCGACGACCACGGCCGACCCATCGGCTTTGCCAAGATTACGCGCGATATCACCGAGCGCGAGCAGGCCCAGCGCGAGCTGGAAGCTGCGCGCGAAGCCCTGTTCCAGTCTCAGAAAATGGAAGCCATCGGCCAGTTGACCGGTGGCGTGGCTCATGACTTCAACAATCTGCTGATGGCAGTGTTGAGCAGTCTCGATCTCCTGCAAAAGCGGCTACCGTCGGACCCGCTGTCGCAACGACTGCTCGACAATGCCATCGAGGGCGCCAAGCGCGGCGCCACGCTGACCCAGCGGATGCTGGCTTTTGCGCGACGTCAGGACCTCCATCTCGATCAGGTCGACGTTGCCAATCTGCTCGCCGGGATGAGCGACCTGGTGCAAAGGTCGATTGGGCCGGAATGGCCGATCTCCACCCAATTCCCCCTGAAACTGCCGGCAGTGCGCGCCGACGCAAATCAGCTTGAAATGGCCCTCCTCAATCTCATCGTCAACGCTCGCGATGCGACGCCGGGTGGTGGCCCAATCACCATCTCCGCGGATCGCCAGCACGTCGACAAAGGCACCGGGTCAGCTCTGGCGAAGGGCGACTACATTCGTTTGGTGGTCGGGGACAAAGGCAGCGGGATGGACGCCGAGACCCTGCGGCGTGCGACGGAGCCATTCTTTACGACCAAGGGCGTTGGCAAGGGCACGGGTCTGGGCCTGCCGATGGTGCATGGCATGGCGAGGCAATTGGGCGGCGACTTCGAAATCGAAAGCAAAATGGGCGAAGGCACCAAAGCCATTCTCTGGCTGCCGATTGCCGAAGCTGAAGCGTCCCGCCCCGCCTCGCCGCAGAATGAGGCAGTCCAATCGCCTATTCCCCGGCTCACCGTTTTGGTGGCTGACGACGACGCGCTGGTGTTGATGAACACGGCTGCCTTGCTGGAAGATCTCGGCCACGAAGTGATTGAAGCCTATTCGGGCGGCGACGCGCTGAAGAAATTCCGCGCCCGTAGCGATATCGACCTGATCATTACCGATCAGGCGATGCCCAATATGACCGGCACGCAATTGATTGAGGCCATCGACGAAGATCGGCCTGGCGTTCCTGCCATCATCGCCAGCGGCTATGGCGAAGGCGTGGAGCTGCCGGGGCGACATGTGGAGCGCTTGGGCAAGCCGTTCGATCAGGCGCGCCTCGCCAAATCGATTGCCCGGGTGATGGATCCCAGTTTCGCTTGATGGCCACCTGAGACAGTCCATCACCGATAAAGAGCTCGTGCGCCTCCACGCGATGGGGTTTTGTGGCGGGAGCATATGGGATAGAAGCGCTGGATCATTCCAGGGTTCAAGATTGGCTCGCCCCAGCACTCCGCCACCCGGCCTCTTTACGACACGCGATGTTGCTCTCGCTGCGGCTCTGTCGCCGCGCGAGTTTTCCCTGTTGCTGGCAAGGGGCGTCGCGCCCGAGCCGCTCAAGGAAGTACCAGGGCGCGGCGGGCATCGCCTCTTTTGCAGCGACGGCCTGAGCCATGCCGCGGTGATCAGTGGCATCCATCAGGCGGGGCTTGAGCTTCTGGTGGCCGCGCGGCTGGCGGCCATGCTGGTGGAACACTACAATCTCGGCCAGAACGGCAATCTCGCCAATTTTCCCGATGTCGAAGAAGCGTCAGGCCTTTATGACGCGCATGCCTATCTCTTTGCGCGGCCAGATCTCTACTCGCCCGGCAGGTCGCGCCAGGGAGACATCCTGATCGAAATCGAAAACGGCCAGACGCTTTCGACGGGGCTGCTGGATTTTGAGGCGCGCGCCTATTTCAACCGTGGCGTGGTGCTCAGTCTTGATGGGCTTGGCTTTCCGCCGCATGAGCAGGGCCTGCAGGAAAAGACCGATCCGGTGAGCCTGGTCTTTTTCAACCTGTCGCTGGCCGTGCGGAATGCCTTTGATCGCATGCTTCAGGCAAAGCAGGGTACGTCGGCGAGTTCGGCCTCAGCCTCTTAACGGGTGGACGGTTCCGGTCACGGAAACCTGTACCGCCTGACCGGCCTCCAGCACCTGCGCCGAGACGTGGTCGAAGCTGATCGTCGCCATCTGTCCACGATAGAGCCGTTCGATCGTGACGGTGCTTTTATTTCCGCGATCGAGCACCGACGCGACCTTCCATTCGGTCGAGTTGGGCGCGGGGCCGATGGTGACCTGCTCGGGGCGAATGAGCACGGTTCCAGTGCCCTCTGCGGTGTCATCCTCGGGAAGAGGAAGCGCGCCCAGGGCGCATTCGGCTACCCTGCCGGAAAAGTCGGCCGGCAGGATGATGGCTGCGCCCAGAAACGCTGCGGTCGTCGCGTCGATTGGCCGACGATAAAGGGCTTTTGGGCTGCCGGCCTGGACCAGCCTGCCATCACGCAGGATCACCAATTGGTCGGCAAAACCCATGGCTTCGTCGCGGTCATGCGTGACCAGCACGGTCGCGACGCCGGCTTGCGCCAGGATTTGCGCCGTGGCGTCGCGCATCTGTTCGCGGAGGCCGGCATCGAGCGCTGAAAATGGCTCGTCGAGCAGCATGAGGCGGGGTTGGCGCGCCAGGGCGCGAGCCAGTGCTACGCGCTGCTGCTGGCCGCCCGACAATTGGTGCGGCTGGCGTTGCGCCATGCTGCGGTCGAGTTCGGTCAGGTCCATCAGGGCCAAGGCGCGTGCCGAGGCATCGGCCTCGGAGCGGATACCGAAACAGATATTGTCGAGCACACTCAGATGCGGAAAGAGCGCGCCTTCCTGCATGACAAGGCCGATATTGCGCCGATGAGCTGGGACGCCGACCTCTGGGTCCGCGATCAATTCGCCATTGAGCTCGATCTTGCCTTCATCCGGGGTTTCGAAGCCGGCGATCAGGCGCAGCAGGGTCGTCTTGCCCGAGCCGGATGGGCCGACGATCACGGTGCGGGAGCCCATGGCGACATCGAGGTTTATGCCGGCAAGCGCAGTCGTCGTGCCGTAAGTCTTGCCGAGATTAGCGATGTGAAGAACGGTCAAGACGAACGGGCTCCGGTGGCCTGGCTATGAAGGATGATACAGAGCGGCAGGGATAGCACCACCATGGCAAGGGCGAAGGGGGCGGCCCCGACATGGTCGAATTCGCCGGTGCGGGCCCAGAACTGGGTGGCGAGCGTTTCGGTGCCGATGGGGCTCAGCATCAATGTCGCGGTGAGTTCGGTGGTGATGCCCATGGCGACCAGCGCCATGCCGGCGGCAATGCCGGGAAAGGCGAGGCGCAGGGTGACGCCGACGACGGCCACCAGCGGCGGGCGGCCCAAGGCCGTGGCGGCGCGTTCGAGTTCGATGGGCACCTGCGCGAGGCTGGCGCGCACCGAAACGATGGCACGCGGCAGGTAAAGCAGCACGTAGGCCAGAAGCAGCGTCGCGATGGTCTGGTAGAGCGGTAGCGCCACGCGAACGGTGACAGCGACCAAGGCCAGGGCGACGATGACGCCGGGCAGCGCGCCGACTTGGAAGTGGATGTTCTCTAGCGTCTTCTGCACGGGTCCGGGCGCGCGGGCCGCGAGCCAGGCGATGGGCAAGGCCATGATGCAGACCGTGACCGCTCCGGCCAGGGCATAGCCGGCCGTTTGCCAGGTTGCGGAGACAAGCTGGGGCAGATGCCAGGATTCGATGCCACCGATAAGAAGCCAGCGGAGCAGCGTCACGACGGGCAGCCCGATAGCGAGCACCGTGACGAGAAGGGGTAGCGCCATGAAAAGCGGCCACCAGATGCCCAATTTGACGAGAGCGACCTGTCGCGCCGCGCCGCCGCCGACGCGGGCATAGCGCCTTTCGCCCCGCAGCCAGGCTTCGGCTGCAAGGAAGATCACGGCAAGAAAGACGAGCACGATGCCCATCAGATTGGCCGCCGGGCCGTCATAAACCGCCTGAAACTGGCTGACGATAGCGACGGTCAGCGTGTCGTAGCGGATGAGCACATAGAGCCCGTATTCGGACAGAAGGTGCAGCGCGATCAAGAGTGCACCGCCCGAGATGGCCAGTCGCAATTGCGGCAGCACGACGCGCAGGAAAACCGCGAGAGGCCTGGTGCCGAGCGTTGCTGCCACGTCCTCCATGGCCGGATCGAGCCGACGCAATTGGGCGATGACCGGCAGGTAGACCAGTGGGAAATAGGCAAGGACGGATACGAGAACCGCTGGCCAAAGGCCACGGAGTACGGGAATGGCACTGTCCCAGGCATAGGCCTGGACGAAGGCCGGAATGGCCAATGGCGCTACGGCAAGCCAGCGCCACAGCGCGCGCCATTTGAGATCGCTGCGCTCGGTCAGCCAGGCCAAGGCCAGCGCCAGCGCAATGCTGAGCGGCACGGCGAGGACTTCGAGCAGCATGGTGTTGATGAGCAATTCGCCGATGCGCGGGCGAAACAGCAGTGCGCTCGCCGTATCCCAGCCAGACTGGAACAGGACGACAAGAACGAAGCCGACGGGAAGCAGCGAAAGCGCCGCGACCGCGATCGCGGCGGCGAGCACGAAGGGTGACGCCCCGCGGCGGCGATGCCGATAAAGGCGCATTGGCACGCCAGCGCGGCCCTTACTCGGCAATGCCTGGTGCATGGGGTGTCAGATCACCCCTGCGGCGGTCATCAACTGCACCACTTCCTGCGCATTGAGCAGCGACGGATCGATGTCGGGGCTGTCGATGGTCGAAAGCGGGGGCAGCGCCGGATTGGGCTCGATGCCGCTGGCAATGGCATATTCATAGCTGTGCCCATCGCGGAGGATCGCCTGGCCCTCGGGTCCGGTGACGAAGGCGAGGAACTGCTGCGCGGCTTCCGGATTGTCTGAGGCTTTCAGTACGCCGCCGCCCGAGACCGAGACGAAGGCGCCCGGGTCCTTGTTGGCGAAGTAATGCACCTTGAGCTTGTTCGAGCTTTCGCCCGTGCCGGCCTGATCCCCGAAATAGTAGTAATTATAGATCAGCGCCGCCGCCACTTCCCCGACATTGGCGCCGCGCATGGCTTCGAAATTGCCGCGATAGGGCAGCGCGTTCTGCTTCAGTCCAACCAGCCAATTGGCGGTTTCTTCGGTGCCGCGCAGTTCGAGCAGCGCTGACACGATGGCCTGGAAATCGGCACCGGCCGGCGCCGCGCCCCAGCGGCCCTGCCATTCGGGATTGGCGAGGTCGAGCATGGAGACTGGCAGCTCATCTTCGCTGATCATCTCGGTATTGTAGACCAGCATGGTCGTGCGGGCGGCAATGCCGGTCCACATGCCGCTCTCCGGACGGAACTGCTCGGGCGTGTTGGCGAGGGTCTCCGGCGCGACCGGCAGGAAGAGGTCGGCATCCTGGACCATCATCATCGCCGGGGAATTTTCGGTGAGGAAAATATCGGCCGGCGAATTGAGCCCTTCCTGGACGATCTGATTGGCCATCAGCACGTCGGTGCCCTTGCGGATCGCCACCGGAATGCCGGTCTTGGCGGTGAAGGCATCAGCCCATTCCTGCGTCAGGGCCTGATGCTGCGAGGTATAGACCGTCAGGCCATTGTCCTGCGCCAGCGCCGGAGCGGCAAAGGTCAGCGTCAGTGCGAGCGTGGCGAGAAAAGTCCTGGTCATGCAATTGTTCCCTTACGATTCTACCCAGAGGCGCTTGAGATTGGCGCTGCTTTTGTTGATCAGTTCGAATTCCTCGGACTTGCCATCGCGCTCGAAAATGGAGCGGGCGACGCGGTCGAGATCAAAGAGGATTTCGCGTTCGTCGGCGCGTCGGACGAGGCTCTGCGCCCAGGTTACCGCCACTTCGCGGCGGCCGCGTGTGACCGGTTCGACGCGATGCAGAACCGTGGTCGGATAGACAATGGCCGAACCGGCGGCGAGTTTGTAAGCCGCCTCTCCGCCCGTCGTTTCCATCACCAGTTCGCCCCCATCATAGGTGTCGGGTTCAACGAGGAAAATCGTCACCGAGATATCGGCCCGCATATGGTCCGGACCCATCAGGGGATTGTCCATATGGGTGCCGAATTCCATGCCCGGCTCGTAGCGCGCAAAAAGCGGCGGCGCGAAGCGGCGCGGCAGCACGGCTCCGGTAAAGACCGGATTGGCCTTCAGGGCTGCGATGACCTTGTCCTGCGCGGCGGCAAGCGCTGGCCCTGCCCCGAGCTGCTCATTGTTCTTGACCAGCCGCGACGCCCAGCCCGAGCTCAGCACACCATCGACGAAAACGCCCGATGCAACCGTCCCCCGCAGATCCGCCAGAGCGTCGCGATCAAGCACGTCGCCGATACACAGGATCATGCCGCTGTTCCCCTCGCAGCCAAAAGTTGACATTCAGTGTCAGTTACATAGTTGACACTAACTGTCAGTTTATCTACCCCTTGGACCGGCGGTCCGCAAGCCGCGAAGAACAGGCCTGGAGGGTTTCTCGTGGAGCGTCGCACGCGGATTTGGATGGGTCTGGGCACCGCATTGCTGGTGGGCGGCGCGGGTGCAAATTCTCCCGCAATTGCGCGGCAAAATCCCGGCCTCGAATCCGAAGTCCAGCAGCCCTCTGCCATGCAGCCGACGCGACCGCGCGTGCTCGTCGCCCAGGCAGAAGCGGCCGGTGAAGGCGGGCCGGGCGAAGGCGGCGGCGCCGTGCTTGGGACGATCACCGAGTTTCGCCTTGCGACCAATGATACGACTGCATTTGCTTACGATGCGAAGAGCCAGGTTTCGGCCTATGCAGCCTTGGTCCATGACACCTATGCCGCGACCAATGCGGCGGCCCAGGCGCTTAATGACGCTGTAGCGGCCCTGCAGGCTGCGCCCACGGACGAGACCCTGGCCGCTGCCCGCGCCGCCTGGCTCACGGCGCGCGAAGCCTATCTCAAGACCGAGGCCTACCAGTTCTATGCCGGGCCGGTGGACATTCCCACTATTTCAGCCGATGCGCCGGGTGGACCGCTGCCGCGCCTCAATGGCTGGCCGGTCGATCCTGCTGTTATCGATGCCATTCTGGCGGACACTGCCCAGTCGCTTAACTTCCGCGCAATTGCCCGGCTCAACACGGTCGAGCCAACGGTCAACATCACGACCGGTCTGCATGTTGCCGAATACCTGCTTTGGGGCACGGATGGCGTACTGCCGGCTTCCGCCTTTGAAGGCGAATCCGGCGTGCGTCGCAGTGAATACCTTGCTTCCGTGACCCGGCTTTTCGTCAATGACACAGGCGCGCTTGTCGCCGCCTGGGCGCCCGATGTCGGCAACAATTATCGCGCCTCGGTCGAAAGCATGGACCAGCGCAATGCGCTGGGCCGCGCCTTCAACGGCATGACGGTGCTGATCGGCTACGAAATCCCGCTGCGCCGCATCGGTGCCGCACTCTTTCCGGCCAACAAGAATTTTCAGCCCTCGCCATTCAGCGACACGTCCGAGGTCGACAACGCCGCCTCCTTTGCCGGCGCGCGGGCGGTCTATTTCGATAGCGGGCTCGATGCGCTGGTCAAGGCAACCAATGCCGAACTGGCGAACAAGATAGACGCCGGCTTTGACCGCGCAACCCAAGCTCTCAGCGCGATGGACGCACCCTATGACCGGTTCCTCGCTCCCGGTTCGGGCAGTCCGGAACGCGCCGCCGGCGAAGAAGCCGCCCGCGCCCTGACCGATCTGGCGCGCGATTTGCGCCAGGCCGGCAACCAGCTTGGCGTGCTCGTCGTCGTACCCGGCATGTAGCCGTCGGAACAGATTTCGACCGTCGGGCAATGGCCCGCCGGAGAAAGCATAGGCCCGGATGCGCCAGATCGCCGTCCCGGTCAAAAAGGAGGACTTCAATGCTTACCCGTAGCCTCATCATCCTCGGCACCGCCCTGATGGCCAGTACCGCCATGGCGCAGGACATCACTTCGTCGGTCGACTTCACCACAGACAAGGCCAACGATTTCCGCGGCCTCGCCTATGGCGCCGACGGCAAGATCTACGTCTCTGGCCACATCGGCAATCCGAGCGCCGAAACCAATCCGGCCTCGCACGTGATCGTCGGGCGCTTCAATGCCGATGGCACGCCGGACACCGCTTTCAGCGAAGATGGCTTTGCCGAAGTCGACCTGCCTGGCGGCACGATCGAGCAGTCGCTTGCCGTGGCCCCGCTCGCCAATGGCGATGTGGTTGCCGCGATCAATGCAACCGAAGAAGACGGTGGCATCTCGGTCTATCTCGTGCGCTTTGACGCCACCGGCAAGCAGGTGACCGGCGACGCCTGGGGCGGCGAAACCGGCGCGCTCGAAGTCGTCTTCGGCTGGGCCAATGACAATAACGACGCCTTCCCCGGCGTCGAGAACCCGCCGCAGGACACGGCCTGGGACCTCAAGGTCGACAATTCGAGCGGGGAAGAAAAGCTCGTGGTCGCCGGTCACGGCTCGGCTGCCGAAGGCTCGGGCCGCACCGATGCCGACCGCTATGTGGTTCGCCTCCTGGCTGCCGATGGCTCGGTTGACGCCTCCTTCAATGGCGGCAAGCCCTTCACCTATCAGTCGGCCCAGACTTTTAACGAAGGCGGCCGCCGCATCACGCTTGGCGAAGACGGTTCGATCCTGAGCGCCGGCTACACCAATCTCGGCGAAACGCTGCGCAACCACATCATCCTCATCCATCTCAATCCGGATGGCTCGCTCGACGAGGACTTTGGTGGCTTCGTCTCCCCGCAATCCTCGGCTGAAGCCGTGGGTCTGGCAGCAACGCCCGGCATTGCCATCTTCAACCCGCTGGTGGCCGATGGCGGCTTTGCCGAAGGCTATGCAGCCGTTCAGCTCTCCGATGGTAGCTGGGTGACGACCGGCTATGGCGGCGCGACTGCTGAAGCCACGCCCTCGACGCTCGGCTTCAAGACCACCGAAGCGCCTGACCTCGTTTCCTTCCGCGTCAAGGGCAAGGAACTCGACACCACCTGGGGCAGCAATGGCTCGGCCGTGGTGCAGTCCGAAGGCCTGACCGGCCTCAAGTCGGCCGAAGAACGCGGCCGTCTCCTCGTCGGCCTGCCCAATGACCGTACCCTCCATGTCGGCTACTTTGGCGGCATCCCGTCTGCCGTCGTGCTCGACAGCGCCGGCAAGCTCGATACCACTGTCAGCGAAGACGGCATTCTTGCCCTGCCGAATGACACCGTGTCCGCCCAGTTCTTCGGCGCGGCCGTGTCGCCCGATGGCAAGCAAGTGGCTCTCACCACCAACAACAATGCCGGTGGCGCCCGCCTCGTGATCCTCGACCTGCAGGAATAGGCCGATACAAATCTGCTGGAATGG
>NZ_JBEVLL010000224.1:0-22726 GCF_040509215.1 Devosia sp. | reverse complement strand
CGCGCGATCCCGCCGACCTGCTCGAAGGCCAGGACAAGAACTGGGCGCTCGAAGTGCGCACGGCCTTTGACAGCTACGACAATTCCTGGCGCAAGCAGATCACCGGGGCGTACGACTTCGGCGCAGTGCAGGTCCTCGGTAGCTTTGGGCATATTTCCTCGGAAGAGGCAAAGATCACCAAGGGCGATCCCAATGGTGGCATCTGGAACAGCTGTACGCGTCCGGCCTACTTCCGATGCAACGAGCTCTTTCCGGCGGAGACCAGTGCGTATAACGGCTTGATCAAGGTCGTGGCCACGCCAAATGAAGACCACAAGATCACGCTGACCGGCGAGTACTTCGACCGGAATACTGTTATCCAACAGGTTTGGGATTCGTCGGCGGCGCTGCTTGGCTACACGAGCACCGCATATCCCCGCACGCTGGATATGGAGCGCTACCGCCTCGCACTGGAGCATGAGTGGGATGTCGGCGCGAGCTGGCTCGACAGCGTCAAGTGGCAGGTGTCCTACTCGCCGCAGCGCCGCGTGACTGACAGCACCAACTACCAAACCTATGCGACTCGCACCCAGCGCGTGTGGCAGTACCGCGACTATAGCGAGACCTTCCTCGAAGCCGATGTGCAGTTGGTGTCATCGTTCGCCGCGGGCCCGACCTTCCATACGCTAACCTATGGTTTCGACGGCGACTTCACTCGCACCAACTATGACGGGATCAATCAGACCTGGCGTTCGGATACCGGATACGGCGCACGTACCTACAATAACGGTTTCTCCTTCCCCAAGGTGGATACCGTTCGCGCTGACTTCTACATCCAGGACGAGATCAAGGCCCTTGATGATCGCCTGACCATCACCCCCGGCGTTCGTTTGGCCAACTACCACATCAATCCCGATGGTGGTTACAACGCCCTGGCGGGCTTCAAGCCTGCCCCCGTCAGCAGCACCGAACTGCTCAAGAAGCTTTCGCTCCAATACCAGTTGAACGATGCTTTCTCGGTCTATGCCGCATACGGCGAAGGCTTCAAGATGCCCAATTCGCAGCAGCTGTTCCAGTCCGGCGCGTCCATCGGCGCCACCGGCATGGTCACCATGGTTCCTAACCCGAACCTCAAGCCTGAATCGGTCAAGAACTATGAAGTCGGGCTTCGTGGCGAGTTCGAACAGGGATGGTTCTCGGTCTCCGGTTTTTACTCCCAGTACAGCAACTTCATCCGCAGCCTGCGGCCAACTCCGACCGCGACGTTTAATCCGGCTACGGGCAATTGGTCCCACTACTGGTCAGACAATGTTGAAAACGTCGATCTCTACGGGATCGAAGTGGGCGGTGAGTACGAGTTCTACGAAAACATCTTCGCGTCGGCCAACCTGACCTGGCAGCGCGGCACCCAACAGGTCAATGCCGGCGCCGCAACGACGCCCTTCGATGGGGCAGTGCCGCTGACCGCCGTTCTTGGGATTCGCTACGAAATGCCCGAGCACGGGCTGGAGTTCGAACTGCTTGGCACGCTTGCTGCCGGGCCGACCGAGCGCGCGGATGCGACGGCGTTCAAGCCGGACGGCTATGCGCTCCTTGACGGTTACGTCACCTGGAAGCCGACGGAAAACGTGGAAATCAACTTCGGTGTCCAGAACATTTTCGACACCAAGTACTACCCGAATACGCTCACCGGTTACGCCACCACCGCCGATCCTTCCGTCGCTGCCGTCAACCCGCTCGAAGCCCAGGTTGGCCCGGGCCGGACCTTCAAGGTCGGCACCACGGTGCGCTTCTAAGGCACGCATATGGGACGCCTATGGGCGTCCCTCTTCCTCTCGGAGCAGACGATGTCACAGATTTTCGCCCAGTTCTGGCGCCTCATGAAGCTTTGCCTTGCCGGGCCCGGCGGAAAATGGAGCATTGCGCTCTTTGCCATCATCGTCGCGCTGGACCTTGGCGGGGTCTATGCCACCATTCTCATCGTCGGTTGGACCGGCGCCTTCTATGGCGCACTCGAAGCCATGGATGGCGCCGAGGCGGTTCGGCAGGTCGGCATTTTCGGGATGATCGTGGCGGGCAATTCTGCCCGGCATCTCATTGGCCAATTGATGAGAAAGCGGCTCGAAATGCTCTGGCGCGGGCGCCTGACATCCGGAGCGCTCGATATCTGGCTTTCCAACAAGGCCTATTGGCACATGGCCAATGCGACCTTCGCGCATTGGGGCGACACCTCCAAGGGGCCGAAGGGTTATGCTGTCGACAATCCCGACCAGCGCATCGCCGATGATTGCCGGATTTTCATAACCTCGCTGCTCGGCGAAGTGCTCGACATGATCAGCCGCATCGTCGGACTCTTCTCCTACATAGCGCTCCTCTGGAGCCTCACCAATTTCCCGCTTTCGCTTGCGCCCATCGGCATCAATATCGAGATTCCGAACTACATGATCTGGGCGGCCTTCGTCTATGTGGCGCTGGCGAGCCTGCTTACTCACGCCCTTGGCTATCCGCTCAAGGGGCTCGTGGTCGAACAGCAGCGTCGCGAGGCCAATTTCCGCTTCGCTCTGGCGCGGCTGCGTTCCAGCTTTGACGAAGTGGCGATGAGCAATGGCGAACGCGCCGAACGCGGGGTCTTCGACACGCGCTTCGACGCCATCGTCAGCAACTGGAAGAAGCTGGTCAATCGCGAGCTGATCCTTGGCTGCTTCACCTACCCTTTCAACCATTCGGTGCTGCGCATCCCGCTCTTTGTCGCCCTGCCCGGTTATCTCGCCGGTCATGTGGCGTTTGGCGGCCTGATGCAGCTCAGCACGGCTTTCTCGAGCGTTGTCACGAGCCTTTCCTGGTTCATCTTCTCCTATCGGGACCTCGCAGAACTCGTCGCGGCCTCCTCGCGCCTCGACAATTTCCTCGAGGCGGCGAAGGCGGCCGGCGCCACTGGCAGCGGTATCGTGCATGACACCACCACTGGTCCCGTGCTTTCCTTGCGTGGTGTCCGGGTGACCACACCCGAGACACGGCCCCTGCTCGACGTGCCGGCAATGGATATCCATCAAGGCGAGGCCATTTGGCTGCGCGGCGCCTCTGGCCTTGGCAAGACGACGCTGATGAAGGCGCTGGCCGGCCTCTGGCCGCATGGCGCCGGTACAATCTCATCGCCCGATGCCAGCATGGCTTTCCTGCCGCAGCGTCCATATTTCCCGATCGGCACAGTGCGCGACGCCCTCGCCTATCCCCGTGCGGCCGGTGACTATTCGGTGGAGGCCCTCGACATGGCACTCGAGAAGGTTGGCCTCGGCCACATAGCCGGCATCGAATTCGGCCGATCGGACACGCGCACTGGCCATGGTTTGTCCGGCGGCGAGCAGCAGAGATTGGCTCTGGCGCGTTTGCTGCTGCTGCAACCGCAATGGGCGCTTCTCGACGAGCCTGCCTCCGCGCTCGATCAGGCCGCGGAGGCGGAACTGTTCGCCATGCTGCGCCGCGAACTGCCCGAGACGGCCTTCATCATCGTTGCCCACCGCCAGCCGCAGGGCCTTGGCGAAGTGCGCACCATCGATCTCGGTTCGGCCGCTATTTCCGCCCCCTCCATCCTTCCTCAACGACCAGACACTGTTCCAGCATGACCACCAATCGCCGCGAAATCCTGCCTGTCCCACCCGCTTCCGTCATCCGCAAGCTGCCTGCCATGGGCGATCTGATGATCACCGCCAAGCAGAACGGGGCCACTCATGAACGCATCGGCACCATCGAAACGGTAGGTATCGAGGACGGTTGGCTCGTCTGCGGCGGCGCGGCGCACGATAGCCGCATCGACCCGACCTTGATCACCTCGGTGATTATCGACCGCACTTCGATCATGCAGGAAAAGGTCTATCCGCGTATCGACTTCCGGCGCGGCGAAGAGGTTCTCTTCAGCGTCGTCGGCTTTGCCGGTATCGAGCCCTTCGACGCCGCGCTCGCCGAGTTCGGGCCCGGCGAGGCTCTGCCGGAAGAACCGAAGGAGCCTCGCGCCAAGCGCGATGACGCCAGCCTTGACGATGCCGGCGCCCTGCCGCTGCAGGCGGCGCTTGAGGCGGGGACCAAGGTTTCGGTCCACTTCAGGCGGACCGGCTTCGAACAGGTCTGGACGGGCGTGATCGAAAGCGTCAAGCCGGCTATGGGCTTCATCAATGTCATGCGCCCCGACTTTCACCTCCATCTCCTCGGCAATACGGTCTCGGCCTGGAAGGACGGCGCAGCGCTCGACGCCAATGGCGCTCCCACCGGACTATCGTTGACGCTTCACGCCGCAGTGGTCCCGGCATGAGCGGCAATCCGCACGAACCCGGTCGTTGGCTCGACGGCACAGCCGGAACGGGGCTGACGCACCGCGAGGTGCTGGCACGCGTGGCACATCACCGTGTCGTGCTCCTCGGAGAAACGCACGACCGCTTCGACATTCATCGCTGGCAATTGCACATCTGCGCCGGGCTTCTTGCCCAGCGCAGCGACATCGCCCTGGGTTTTGAAATGTTTCCCCGCCGCTGCCAGCCCGTGCTTGACCGCTGGGTGGCCGGCGAACTGAGCGTGACCGATTTCCTCGATCAGTCGGAATGGGAAACCGTCTGGCGGTTCGATCCCGAACTCTATCTGCCGCTCTTCAATTTCTGCCGCCAGTTTCGCCTGCCGATGCTGGCGCTCAATTGCGAGCGCCCGCTGGTGACCCGCGTCGGCAAGGACGGTTGGGACGCTATTCCCGAAGACGAACGCGATGGCCTGACGCCCGCCGTGCCGGCGAGCCTGGCGCATCGCCAGTATCTCTTCGACATTACAGGTGGCGGGCGCTCCGACCGTCCCGCAGCCGAGTCGGCCGATCCCCGCTTTGATCGCTTCGTGCGGGCCCAACAGACCTGGGACCGTGCCTTTGCCTGCAATATCGCCAAGGCGCTCGACGCTGGTGTCGCCGGCCAGATCGTTGGCATTATCGGTCGCGGTCACATGGAATATGGCCATGGCACGCCATTCCAGCTTGCTCAACTTGGCGTGGAAGACACGGCCATTCTGCTCCCGTCCGACGACGCCGAGTTCGGCTTGGACCGCAGGAAAATCGGCGATGCGCTGTTTCGCCTTCCCGGGCCACCGGACCGCGCTGCTCCCAGAAAACCCCTCCGTATCGAGAAGACCGCCAATGCGTAATCCCCTCTTCCCCGCCCTGTTCGTGCTCGGCCTTATGCTGTCGCCTGCCTCCGCGCAGGAGACAGCGCCTGCCGCCGGTCTCCCCGGCGGCGCGCAATCGCTCAACGAAGAGCACGGCGACTGGACCGTTTCCTGCCGCGTGGAACAGGCTGCAAAACTCTGCGTCATGTCCCAGACCCTGGCCGATAGCCAGAGTGGTCAACCCGTTCTGTCGATAGAGCTGGCCACACCAGCGGTCGACAAGGCCGAAGGCATGTTGCTTCTGCCCTTCGGACTTCGCCTTGCCGATGGCGCGACCCTCAAGGTCGACGGGACAATACTCGGCGGCAATTGGGCCTTTGTCACCTGCATCTCGACCGGCTGCCTTGTGCCCGTCAGCTTCGATGCAAGCCAGGTCAGTACGCTTCGCGCCGGCACGGAACTCGTCATAAGCGCTCTGGGCGCTGGCGCCGGCGAACCCGTCGATCTCAAGGTGTCGCTGACCGGCTTCGCCCGCGCTGCCAACCGCTCGGTTGAGCTCAGTCTCTAGCCATAAACGGCCAGTGCGGGGGTAGATGCGCCCTGTTAGCCGATCACCACTTGCTGACCCAGCGGGTCGGGTGGGTGTTTTTGGCGTTGTCTTCGATGCCGGACAGATCGGCGGCGATGATGTTGCGGACAACGATCCAGCTCAGGGGGATGACGGCGTCATCCTCCATGACGCGCCTTTCGACTTCGGCGAGTGTCTTGGCTCGGGCCGCGAGATCGAGTTGGGCATTCGCCTCCGCCAGTTGTTCGTCGATTTCCAATACGTTGTAGTGCCCGACGTTGAATTCCGACGAGGAGCCCATCAGCTCTAGAATGTTGGCAGGATCGGAAAGGTCGAGAATCCAGGTCAGGCGGCCAATGTCGAAATCGCCGGCATTGAGGGCCGTCAGGTGATCCTTCGAGGTCGCGCTAAAGAGCTCGGTCTGGACGCCGATCTCGCTCCACATCGAAGCGACCTGGCGGGCCACCTGCTGATGCAGGTCGCTTGAATTGCTGCTGTAGCGGATTTCGAGAACGAGAGGATTTTCAGGCGTGTAGCCCAAGTCTGCCAAAGTTGTGGCGGCCTCGGCGAGGCGCTGTGCATAGGGCCAATCGGCCCATTCCGGCCAATACTGGGCGATACCGTCATAATTCGCAGTGCCTTCCGGCACGAGCCCATAGGCGGCCGTCCGGTCCGAACGAACGCCTTGAGGGTCGATCGCAGTGCGATCGATAGCCATCGACAAGGCTCTGCGCAGGGCCGGCTGATCGAATGGGGGTTTGTCGAGATTGAACGCCAAGTAAGCAAGGCCCAGGAACGGGACCACATTGCTCTGTTCGATCGCATTGGTCTCGATCCAGGCGTTGGCGCTGGCCGGCAGGTCGTAGAACATGTCGATCTCGCCTGCCTTGAAGCGTTCGAGTGCGGCAGGCACATCCTCGATAGCGAAGTAATTGACGTCATCTACGGCAAGTGATGCGCGATCGTAGTAGCGCTCTGATTTGACCGCCGTCGTCAGGTCCCCATTTTTGCCGGTAATGACATAGGGGCCGTTGCAGACCAGATCCTCTGGCGACAACCCGCTGCGACCGCGCTCCGCCTGCAGTGCACTGGGGATCGGGTAGGCGGTCGAGTGGGTGAGGGTCTGGAGGAAGTATGGCGCGGGATGTTCGAGGCTAATTTCCAGCGTCTGGTTGTCGAGGGCGTTTACGCCCAACTGATCCATCGACAGGCTGCCGGCCGCAATGGCTTCGGCGTTTTTGATTGGGAACTGCAGATAAGCGAATTCGAACGCATTGGCTGGATTGAGGAGCCATTGAAAGGCGGCGAGAAAATCTGCGGCGACGACCGGGTCGCCATTGGACCACGAGATGCCATCGCGCAGGGCAAAAGTGTAGGTCAGCCCATCGGGCGAAATGGTCCAGGAGGATGCCTGTCCGGGAATGGCGTCGCCGCTGGCGTCCATTGCGACAAGGCCTTCGAAACAGTCGACCATGGCTATAGGGTCGACTGCTCCGAAGGCTGTTGGATACACGTAGATGGTTTCGGGCGTGTGAGCGAGGTTGAGCGTAACGGCGAACGCCGGCTCAACGACTGAACCGACGCACCCCAGAGCGAGCAATGCGGCCCGGGCTATAGAGGTCAAGGCTGCTCACCAAAGGTCTGTTTTCAGTTCCCAACACCAGTTGTTTCCGATTTTCTTCTGCAATGGAAGGCCTTTGCAACATCGTCAGAATGATCCCGTCGGCGAGAGAGCAAGCCCGTAGAGCCCCCAATAGGCGACGCAGAGGAGACCGAGGAGGAAGACGCTGGGCGGCAGGTGCCCCGGCTCCTTGTTACGGATCAACGTGGCGAAGATCGCAAAGCATTCGAGCGCGCCAAGGGCAAAGCCTAACGGGCGCAGCGCCGGGATGAGCAGGAATACCCCGGTGGCGAGGCACACGGCAGCGTTCACCAGATGCCACCAGCCAGGAAAGCCCCATTTCACGAAGCTATCCCGCATGGGTTTTGGGCCGATGGCACTTACGACGCCGTCGCCGAGAAAGAAGATGCCGAGAAGGCCCGTTAGTAGGAGGGCCCAGTGAAAACCGAAGATCATGGAAAGTCTCTTTTCGTCGTGAGGGGGACCGGCGGGCAGCGCCCGCCGGGAGGGAGGTCAGAACTTGACAGAGAGGTTGGCCTTGACGCCGTGCTGTTGCAGGGCTGAGCTGATCTGGCCGTCATAGGCGACGCCAAGATCGACATTGGGGTTGAGATTGAAATCGAGCCCGGCCTCGATGATTGCGGCACCTTGCGGCAGGGACGCACCGGCCACGGTGAAGGCTGAACCACCCGAGAAAGCATGGGTCGAGGTTGGATCGACCGTGCCCAGGCCATTGCGCCAGCCGATCATGCCGCGGGCCGTCGCCTGAACATCGCCGAGCGCAAAGCTGGTTTCGGCACGAAGACCGATGGTGACGTTGGTCGTGCTGGCGTGGGCTGCACCACCGGAAAGGGCAGAGGCGCCGCCGCGTTCAGCAAAGCCACCGGACCAAAGGCTGGCGTGGGCGAGGTTGACGAAGGGCTCGAGGATAAGACCGCTGTCGAAGGCGAACTTGTACCCAACCTCACCGAAGGCCTGGGCTGTGCCACCGAGGCGCGTGCTGAAGAGAGCGTCGGCAAAGCCCGGCATGGTGACGGAACGGCTGGTGGCGATCTCGTGCTGGGTATACGCCGCGCCAAATTTCAGCGCCAGGTTTTCAATCTCGCCGCCGCCATAGGCACCGACATGGTAGTTGTTCGAGGTGGCTGTGGCGCTGCGATCGGCAATGCTCACACTGGTCTGGCCGAAGCCGAGCATGGTGCCGAACATCCAGTTCTGATTGAACATGGCATCAGCACCGACGAACATGTTGCCGGCGCTGAAGCCAGTACGGGCGGTGTTGCCATTGGCTTCAAGCACGCCAATGCTGGCATTGGCACTGCTCCATATGCTCAGGCCGAAGTCTTGTTCGGGCTTTTTGTCGGTTCCGAGGCGGGCAAAGGCGGCAGCGACGCGGTCCTCCATGGTCGCAGCTACGCCCTGCCCCGCGGCCAGCAGTGCGCTCTGGGTCGAGGCATGGGCTTCGCCGGAGAGCTGATCGAAGCCGGCTCGCGCATCGTCGGCGCTATAGGTCAGCACGCGGTCGTAAAGCTCGTTGCCGAAGCCGAGCGCTTCCACCGCTGTCGCCGTGGAACGCTGGTTGGCGGTTGCGGCGATGTCGGCGAAGCTCGTGACATTGCGCTCAAGGTGCAGGCGAACATCGTTCTCATTGTAGGCCAGCGAGGCCGCAAGGAAGGCGAGATTGGCGCTGATGCCCTCGAACTCACCCTCGACGCCGCCTTCGGCGCGCAGAAAGGTGTAGTCGACGCCTGCTGAATAGTCGCCTCCGCTGGCGAGAGCCAGGAACTGGCCATCGAGATAAGCCGCGCCGTCGACCTCGATGAGATCGCCATTGCCGGCTGCGTCGACCTTGATCTCCATCGTGCTGGTATCGCTGAGGTAGAGATCACCCGAGACGTGGAGCGTGCCGAAGCCGGCGGGAGCGATACTTTGCGGCTTGGGATAGGCGCTGCCCGCGGCAATGACGCCAGCGACTTCCACGGAGGCAACGTAGCCCGAGCCCTGAAGGCGGCCATTCTCACCAACCTCGACGCGGCCGGTGACGCCATTGACCTCCAGAGTACCGGCCCGAACTTCGGTGCCGCCCTCGTAAATGTTCTGGTTGCTGTTGAGTACCAGCGTGCCGCGATCGGTCTTGACCAGTGTGCCCACGCCAGTCAGCGAGGAGGAGATGATGGCGGTATAGTCTTCGCCGGCGGCCGTGCCGTCGCCGACACGGATGATACGCTCGCCATCAATCAGTTCGATATCGGCGCCATGGATTTCGTAGCCATGGGTCGCGAACTGCATACCAGTAACGGAAGCGCGCTCAGTAACCTCAACCTCGCCGGCACGGCCGGCAAAGACCACAAAACCCGGCACCGGCGATTGTGTGCTGTTGGCCGAGCCGTCGGCAGTGGTGAAGCTGTCATAAGCACTGCCCCAGGCGCCGCTGCCGCCATCGATGGCGCCATTGGCCCAAAGCGAA
The DNA here is from genome assembly GCF_040509215.1 of Devosia sp. GTDB lineage: Bacteria > Pseudomonadota > Alphaproteobacteria > Rhizobiales > Devosiaceae > Devosia. Next base: position 12,955 of record NZ_JBEVLL010000224.1, on the reverse strand, counting down.
GTGTCGCCGCCGTCCCAGAAGAGCGTGTCGCCGACGCCTGCTGCATTTCGCATGACATTGATCTGGCCGGCGATACTGGTCTGCACTTCAAGGTCGGCTGCCGTGTAACCTGCGGGCACGTTGCGAATGTCGAGGCCGCGGTCCGTCAAGGCGCCACCATAGTCGAACAGGCGATAGATGCCGGGGTCGAACCCGCCGACATCCTCAACGTCGAGGACACCATCAAGGATCAGGTCGCCATTGACGTTGAAAAGGCTGGCGCTGCTCAGCGCGCCGAACTGGGCCAGAATGACCGCGTCCTGACCGAGGGCGAGGGAGTCCATTGTCAACTGCTGGCCATCATAACCCAGCAGCGTGCCGCCATTAATCTCCACATCATCGAGGCGACCGATGCCTGACAGGATGCCCCCATTCTGGAGCACCTTCATGCCGCTAAAATCTCCATCGACGCTGACGGGGCCATTCTCGATGCGCAACGAGCCGCCATAGCTCTCGTTGTCACCATCGAGCGTGAGGAGGCGCGACCCGATCATGACGAGACCGGAATCCGCGGAGCCAATCAGTTCGCCCTGGAAGGTCGAGGTCGTCGCCTGTGGATTGAGCGTCAGGATGTAGTCGTTGAGATAGGTGGCGCTGGTGGGGTCGGCCGAAAGGCCCGCAATCTGCTGATCGCCGAGCAGCCGCAGGCGCGCATTGCTCCCGAGGACATGGAGAGAGCTTTCCGCCAGCACATTTTCCGCGCCGGCCGTCAGCGTGCCGGCAACAACGTTGGTATTGCCGCCATAGCCGGCGCCGCCAGTCACGACCAGTTCACCAGTGCCGGTTTTGAAGTAGCCGCCGCCAAGGGCGTGGCCGGTGATGAAGCCCGATTGCGTTGCTGTGCCGGTATCGACGCGCAGGGTCGGCCCGCCGCCAGTTCCTGTGTAGAGCGTGTTGCCGAGAGTGATGCCATCGGCATAGCTGACCGCGGCGCCGCCCTGGAAATAAACCCCTTCGAGGCCGAGCGCGCTATCGTTCTCGATGCGGATCGTACCGCCCTGATGGCTGGTGCCGCCGCGATAGGTATTGGCGCCGGTCAAAACCAGCGTGCCCGAGCCGGTCTTGACCAGATTGCCATTGCCCGAGACAACGCCGTTGAGCGTCACCGGGCCGCCGATCTGGAAATACTGGTAGCTGTTGGCGCCGGATAGGACGAGGTCGTTTTCAAACGCCAGCGTGCGGTTTTGATCGAAGGCAAGGACGGTATTATTCGCCATGGTCAGCGTGCCGGTCCCGAGAGCGTCGCTATTCATGGCAGTGATCTGGCCCGAGGCGAGATCGGTGCCGCCGGTGTAGGTGTTCTGCCCGCTCAGGATGAGATTGGCGTTGACCAGCAGCCGCCCGTCGCCGCTCAAGACGCCGGTATGGGTGACGCGCTGGCCGCTGAACTCCGAGGTGCCGGTGATATTCACCTGATTGGCGAGTACGAAGTTGTTGAGGTCGAACCGCAATGTCGTGTTGTCGAGCATCGAGATCGGCCCGGTGCCAGCGGCATTCGCATGCGCCAGGGCAATGGTGCCCATATTGATGTCGAGCCCGCCCGAAAACGTGTTGTTGCCCGAGAGGGCAAGAATGCCGAAGCCGGCCTTGCTGAACTTGTGGGCGCCCGAAATGACACCCGACTGGGTGGCGAATTCGTCAAGCGCGACAGTGCCGACGGTCTGGCGCGCCATGGCGATCGGGGTACTGCGAACCTCGCCGTCGGTGTAGGTGACGGTATCTACCTGGGCGCGCGCCGGCAGCACCATGGCGAGAACCGCAGCCGAAGCACTGAGCAGCAAGAGGTTCCGCCTACGCCGCCGCCGGTGGTGAAGGGTTGTCTGTAATTGGCCAAAAGGGCGCAGCGCCATGATCGTCTCCAAGCGAGGCCGGCGCATCCGCAAAGCGTTGCCGGCGACGGACGCACGGGGCATCCGAGGTTCAAGAATTTTGGGTTTGGCCGCTGCCGCCTTCGAGGAATGCGCGTGAGACCATGAGGCAGCTCGCCCTGCAGACGCGAGCCGCCTCCTGCCATGAGGGATTGTCCGTTCCCGCTTCGGCCTCATGACGATTAGGGACGACTCGGCGGACGCGCCCCGTCTAACCAAACGGGGCGAACCAATATTTTCCCGCCTAGTGTGGTTCCGCGTTGCCGATAGCCATCAGGCTTGGCTATTGAAGGAACAGCGCACTCGGGACGACAGGGTGAATGAGCCAATGAAGCGGCGGCAATTTTTGAAAGCGGCTGCTGCCGCAACGGGCTCCGCCCTGTCGCTTCCGGTTTTCGCAGAGAGCGAGCCGGTCATTCTCGAGGTCAGCGGTCAGGTCGAAGCGACACGGACATTCACGCTGGGCGAGCTGCGCGCGCTTGGTGTCACAAGCCTAAAGACGAGTACGGCGTGGACCGACGGGACGCCGGAATTCGAAGGGGTCTTGGGGCGCGATGTCTTGGACACGCTCGGCCCGCTGTCGTCCTCGCATGTGACGGCGCTGGCGCTCAACGACTATCGCGCCGATATTCCGCTCAGCGACTTCTATGAGTACGACGTGCTCTTTGCCTGGAGCATGGACGGCGAGATGATGACGCGGCGCGACAAGGGTCCGCTCTGGATCGTCTATCCCCGCGATGACGTGCCGCAATTGCGCGAAGAGCGCTACGAACACCGCTGGGTCTGGCAGCTCAACCGGCTTATCCTGCCTTGAGCGTACCGGAGGACCATCGGCGCGAGGTCATTGCTGTCGGCATTGCCGTGCTCGCCTTCGTCATCCTTCTGGCCTTTTCCTTGACACGCCTCGTCCAGATCGAACGCACCACCCATTCCAGCTCGGGCGAAGGCATCATCTGGGCTTTGAGCCAGACGCAGTTCGAAATCCATCGGCTGATCCTTGCGACAACGCCCGGACATGCCGCCAGCTCCGATGATATCGCGCTGCGGTTCGATATTCTGCTCAGCCGCCTCGAATTGCTGCAAAGCGGCCCGATGGCAGAGCAATTGGCCACGGCAGGCCGCGCCAGCGTGATCGCCCGGGCCCGCGCGGATCTGCTGCGACTCGAGGCCCTGATCGTTGCCGCCGGCCCCGATGTCGCGCGCTATAGCGCGCGCCTGTCACGCACCATGGGTCAATATCTCGAGCCGCTCGGCACCGTTGCCAACGACCTGATGATCGACAACCGCATCGCCGATGGCGAGCGTCGCAACAGCTATAATGCCAGCATCATTCAGGTGATCGCCTCGATCCTCGGGATCATGGTCACCGGTGGTTTTCTTATTTTTCGGCTCGTGCGAAGCCTCGGTCAGGCCGCGGCTGCCGAAGCGCTGGTGCGACAGGAGAAGAATTTTCTCGACCAGATCATGGAAGCCAGCGGCGAGGGTATTGCTGCGTTCGACACACAGATGCTCTGTACCCACTGGAGCGAGCGCATGGCCGAGCTTCTGACGCTTCCGGCCGACGAGCGCCTCGGACGCCCTCTGCCCGGCGACCCGATCTTTGTCGACGACGTGCTGCAGCGCGTTCTAGCTGGTCAGGAAGTCTATCTTGCCCCGCAGATGGCTGATGGAGGCCTTTACCTCGAACGCATGGCCTATCCCATCCGCCTCAATGGGGCGATCAGTGGTGGCATTGCCATCGTGCGCGACGTCACCGAGCGCTACGACGCATTGCGCGAGAGGCAGTTGCGCGAGGTCTATCGCGACTTTGTCACCATGGTCTCGCATCAGTTCCGTACACCGCTCGCAATTATCGACTCCACTGTGCACCGCATGATGCGCCGGGGTCCGCTGATGGGCGCACCGGAATTCAACGACCGCGCCATGACCATCCGCAATGCCGTTTCCGGCCTGTCCCGCCTGATGGACAGCACCCTGACCTCCGAGCGCATCGACGCCGGCGAAATGGAGCTCAGCCTGCGCGAGACCGATCTTGGGCAACTGCTGAGCGACATCCGCACCCGCTTCCTGGACCTGACGCCAGAGCGGCAGATCGTCCTCGATATCGAGACGGCCGCTTTCGTTCGGTGCGACACCGTGCTTGTCGACCAGGCGATAGGCAATTTGCTTGGCAATGCCCTGAAATACTCGCCAGCCGAGCAGCCGGTAGAAGTGAGCATGGCGGCAAGTGACGAGGCTATCGTCATTGCGATCACCGACCACGGCGTGGGAATCCCGGCCGCCGAACAACCGCGTATCTTCGAGCGCTTTTTCCGCGCCAGCACGGCCAGCACTGTCAAAGGCAGCGGCATCGGTCTTTATACGGCGCGGCAGATTGCGAGACTACACGGTGGCGACATCACTGCCCGTTCGGAACCTGACACCACCACATTCACCCTCAGCTTGCCCCGCCACAGGCTTCAGGGCTAGCCATGTCGCGTTCCCTCAGTCACCCGGAAGACTTCCTCATCCTCTGCGTCGAGGACGAGCCGAGCCTTCTCAAGAACATCGTCGAGGAACTGCTCGACTTTGGTTTTCGCGCTATCGGGGCCGAGGATGGACAGGTGGCCCTGGACGTTCTGGCCGACCAGCGCCCCGACCTCATCCTCTGCGACATCACCATGCCGCGCATGGGCGGGTTCGAACTGCTGCGCTCGGTCCGCAATGCTCGAAGCGACATCGCCAATATCCCCTTTGTCTTCCTCACGGCCCTGTCGGACCGGCTGGCAGTGATCGAGGGAAAGATGGCGGGCGCGGACGACTATCTCTCCAAACCGATCGATTTTGACCTGATGCTTGTCACTGTGCGGGCCCGGCTCGACCAGGTCGTTCGGATACAGGAGGAAATTGGCGCTACCGCGGAACACCGTCTGCAGACAGAGACAGACGTTGCTGCTCGGCAGGGCCTCGACGACCTGGCCCAGACACTCGATCACGTCGCTTTGGGCGTGGTCCTTTTCGACGGCCGGCGCGAGATCGTTCACAAAAACCTGCAGGCCGATGCGGTACTCGGCACGTTGATTACCCACGCCAATGGCCGGCTGTCGGCACCTGACGCCCAACTGTCGGGCAAGTTGCGGGCTGGACTCGACGCCGCCATCGAGGACAACAAGAGTTCCGATCTGATTGCCGTCGCCGAAGAGGGGCAGCATCCGCTCCTCGTGCAGTTCATTGCCCTTGGCGGACCCAAGACCCGTGCCGCCATGCTCCTCCTCGACACCAGCGCCCCGCCGGTTATCTCCGAGGAACAGACCGGCAAGCTCTTCGCGCTCACCCCCACCGAGGCCCGCGTTGCGGCGGCGATTGCGCGGGGACTGCGAACCGAAGAGATCGCGCTCGACATGGGTATTTCGGCCACCACCTTGGCCTTTCACATGCGCAACATCTTCCGCAAGGCCGGCGTGAGGCGTCAGCAAGACCTGGTGGGCCTCATCTTTAGAAGCGCCCTGCTGGGAAAGACGGCTCCGCAAGGCGCCGACAAGCCATCGATCTGATCACGTCGGGCCGCAAGATGAACGCTGCGCCTTCGCAAGGTCGTTGTTCAGGCGATCGCGCCTTCGAACTCCTCGGCCACGGTGCCGGACTGCGGCGCGACCGCTTCGCGGGCGTAGCGCACCGGCGGAATGCCGACGTCACGCGTAAACGCCACGCTGAAGGCGCTGGCCGAGCGGTATCCAACCTGCCGGGCAATTTCGCTCACGGTTGCCTTTCCCCCGCGCAGCAGGTTTTTGGCCAATGCCAATCGCCAGGCCGTCAGATATGTCATCGGCGCCATGCCGACGGCGCTCTGGAACCGGTCATGAAAGCCTGATCGCGACAGCGCCGCTTCGCGCGCCAGTTCGGAAATCGTCCAGCCATGGCCGGGCCTAGCGTGCATTTCCCTGATTGCCATAGCCAGCCTTTCGTCCGACAGGCCACGCAGCAATCCGGGCGCGCCGCCGATTTCGACCGAGGATCGAAGGGCTTCTATGAGCAACACCTCGAGCAAATGCTGCAGGACAACCTCGCGCCCCGGCTTGCTCTCGATCGCCTCTTCGCCCAGCAATTGCATGAGCATCGCCAGCCTATGCTCACCCCGCACCACGACAACCTCGGGCAAGAGCGACGACAGCAGCGTGGCGTCCTCGGACTGGAAAATGCAGTAGCCGACCAGAGCGCGCATATCGACCGGCCCGTCGACACTGCCGACCCTGTATCCCCCTCCGGGCAGGATGACAGGATTGATGACCTCGTCCCTGTCCGTGCTCGGCACGTCACTCCACATCATGAAGTCCTGCGCCGACGGAATGAGAATGAAGTCCCCGGCATTGACGGCAATTTCGCCGTTCCGCTTGTCCTCGACTCGCAGGCTCCCCTTGAGTACGGCCACATAGTAGGGATTGGGCGACTGGGTCCGTCTCACCTGCCACGGCCCCGATCCGGTCACGCATTTGGAAAACGGCGCGCCCGGTTGAAGCAACCCTACGATCTCGGCGAGAGGATCGGCCATTTTGGACTCATTCGAATAAACTCTGGACATTCACACATAGAACGTCCGGACATCCATGACCATCTCCTGCTCGGCCAATCAAGAACAGGATCACGCCATGACTGAGAATTCACGTATCGCACTTGTGACCGGCGCCAATCAGGGCATCGGACTTCAGATCGCAAAAGACCTCGCCGCCAATGGTCTGACCGTATTGCTGGCCTCGCGCAATCTCGAGCGCGGCCAGGCCGCCGCCCAGACGATCAAAGGCGATGTTCACCCGATCCAGCTCGATGTCACAGACCCGGTCTCCATCCAGGCCGCGGCGACGCAGGTCGAACAGCAGTTTGGCCGTCTCGACATCCTAATCAACAATGCCGCCATTTCCCGGGCGAACGGGCCGGAAGCGGAGACCATGCAGGACTATATCAAGCGTTCGCGCGCGACGCTGATTTCGGTCGATGAGGTCCGCACCATTTGGGAGACCAATGTGTTCGGAGTCCTCTCCGTGACCCAGGCTTTCGTGCCCCTGCTGCGCAAGTCCACCGCGGCCAGCATTGTCAATGTATCGAGCGGCCTTGGCTCGCTGACCTTCAACTCCACGCCAAATCCCTATCGCGGCACGTTCAATCCCGGCTACGGCGCTTCGAAGACCGCGCTCAACGCGATCACCCTGGCTTTCGCTATCGATCTTGAGGCCGAGGGTATCAAGGTCAATGCGGTGACCCCGGGCTTCACCAGCACTGCACTCAACAATTTCGAAGGCACCGAAACGGTCGAGCAAGGCGCCGCCGAGGCCGTCCGCGTCGCACTGCTTGGCGGAGATGGTCCGAGCGGAACTTTTACTGGTTCGGTCAACGAAGCCTATCCCTGGTAATTGGCCCCGGGCCGCCGGCGCACTGTCGGCGGCCCCCTCCATAGGTGTTGCAGCCACCAACCGCACCTCGTTGGCGACGTTGTCGGTCAAATTCCAAAATATGACTTTGACCATCATGTATATAAATGTCATGTTGAATAATTGCCGCCATGGCCATTAGCACCTGACAGTCCGACAGTGTTCCATCCGAATATGCAGTCCATCGTCGAAGGTTTTTCGCCCAGCGGCGGCCCGAAATGGCGTAGCTGGAACGGAATGCTTGCCGATGTCTGGGAGGTGGCAGGGTCGGCCGGAGCCAGCGGCGAATATGTTTCCCCGCATGCGCGCCTTTTCGTGGTGCTCGAGGAAAACCAACCTGGCGCCATCACCCTCTCCGATCGCCCCGGACCGAGGGCCGGGACTTCGGGCAGGCTGAGCTATGTTCCACCGGGCCTTCGCACCTGGTCCTTGTCGGCGCAGCAGACGCAATTGCGCCATCTCGATCTGCATGTCGACCTCTGCCACATCGCCGAAAAGCTCGGACTGCAGACCAGCGACGAGCGCATTCTGTCGCCGCGCATGATGTTCGAGAATTCGCGTATTCAGTCCCTCGCCAATCTCCTCGCCGAGGAATGCGGAACTGGCGAGCATCACGATCTCTACGGCGAGGGTATTGCCACCGCCATGCTGATTGAGCTGTTCGGCATCCCACCGCGCGTCGAGGACATCCGCGGCAAACTTTCGCCACGTAAATTGAAGGTGGCGACGCAATACTTGGCGGAAAACTGCTTCGAGAACATTCGCCTTGAAGACATCGCCATGCTCGCCGGCCTTTCCCCCTCCTACTTCTCGGCCGCCTTCAAGGCCTCGACGGGGCTGACACCGCATCAGTGGCAGATGCAGGAGCGCGTCGCCCATGTTAAGACGCTGCTGGCCGGCGGCAAAGCCAGCATCAGCGAGGCGGCCGCGGCGTGTGGATTTGCTGATCAGGCCCATCTGACGCGCGTTTTCAAGCGTCACGGCGGCCTGACACCGGCTGCCTGGCTCCGCCGCTCCGGCGCGTGAGACCACAGCGGAATCGTTCAAAGCATCGACAGGACGGACAATCCACCCCGTTAAAGGTGAGTTAACTGTTCACCTTATTTCGAACACAGCCAAGGCCCAATTGCGGCCCGGCGTCTTCAAGGTCAGGGACTATGCGTTCTAGTGCGAAGCGGGCATTCATCCGCGTTCTCCTTCTCTCCACCGCTATCGCGAGCGGCACCTCCATTGCCCATGGACAGAATACCGAACTCGATACCCTGGTGGTCGATGGCGGCGGCGTTTCGGGGACCGGCGATGCCCAATTGCGCACCAGCACTGGTGCGAAGCTTTCCGTGTCATTGACGCGCATTCCGCAATCCGTATCCGTTATCAGCCGCCAGCAGCTCGACAACACCCCGACCGCCAAGGCCGACGAAGTCCTGCGCTATTCCGCCGGCGTCAACACCCAGACCTACGGCACCGATGCCGACACCGACTGGTTCTACGTCCGCGGCTTTCAGGCTGACCAGACCGGTATGTTCCTCGACGACATGCCGCTTTACCAGACCGGCTTCGGCACCTTCCTTGTCGATCCTTACTTGATGGAACAGGTCAGCGTGCTCAAGGGCCCGGCTTCGGCGCTCTATGGCGGCTCAAATGTCGGCGGCATCGTCAACTTCGGCAGCAAGCGCCCGCGCGATGAGCGGTTCCTTGAAACCGAGGTCGGCGTCAATAGTTTCGGCAATGCCTTTGTCGGTATCGACGGTGGCGACGTTCTTGCCGATGGCGATCTGGCCTATCGCGTCACCGGCAAGCTGTCCGGCGGCGGCTGGCAGACGGACAAGGCGCGCGATCTGCGCGGTGTCGTTCAAGCGAGCGCCACCTGGTCACCGACCGATGCGACCCAACTGACCGTCTATGGCAATTATCAGAACGTCGATCTCGACCACACGTCCACGGGCTTCCTGCCCTATACCGGAACGGTCGTCGACGCCCCTGGCGGTGTCCGCATTCCGCGCAATCTCAACTATGGCGAGCCTGCCATCGATGTCTATCAGCGCCAGCAGTTCATGCTCGGCTATGAGCTTGAACACGACATCAATGGCGACTGGACCGTACGCCACAAGGCCCGTTATGCCGGCATGGATCTCAACGAGGACTCCGTCTACTCGAATGGCACGCTCGTTGGCACCCAGTTGAGCCGCGATCGCTGGGCCCACCAGACAAAGTCCGGCATCCTGACCGTCGACAACCAGGTCGAAGGCCACTTTGTCACCGGCCCAATCGATCACACGCTGCTGGTCGGGCTCGACTACAAGAACTATCGCCACGAGACGAAGGGCGCCTATACCGGCGGTGTCGGCAATCTCGACATCTTCAACCCGGTCTATGGCATCCCGTATACGGCGCCCGCCTATGGCGCGACGACCGTGACGAGCATGAACCAGCTCGGCCTCTACGCGCAGGATCAGTTGCGCCTCAATGACTGGGTGCTCACGCTCAACGGTCGTTATGACCTCGCCAGCACACAGGTTGACAGCGCCACGCCGTCGACCCGCAACGAAGGCGTGTTCACCGGCCGCGTCGGCCTTGGCTACGAGTTCGACAATGGCCTGACCCCCTATGTCAGCTATGCGACCTCGTTCAATCCTTCTCTCTCGACCACCGTCACCGATGAGCTGCTGCCCAGCGAAACCGGCGAGCAGTGGGAAGCCGGCATCAAGTATGAGCCGACCTTCATGGATGGCCTGATCACCGCCTCGGTCTTCAACATCAACCGCAATGGCGTGGCTTCGCCCGACACAGTGAGCTGGTGGAAGTCCGTGCCGCTTGGCAAGGTCAATGTGCAGGGCGCCGAGATCGAAGGCGTCTTCAACATCGAGAATTTTGCCGTCCGCGGCGCGCTGACCTATCTCGAAGCCGAAGTGGTTGCCAGCACCAATGCGGCGCTGATCGGCAAGGTGCCGGTACAGATCCCGACGCTGACCGCTTCGCTCGGCCTCGACTACACCTTCACCGATGGCACGCTCGATGGCCTGACCATCGGCGGCGGCGTTCGTTTCCTTGGCGAATCCTGGGCCGACCAGGCCAATACCGCCAAGGTCCCGGCGACGGCGCTGTTCGACGCGAGCCTGCGCTATCAGAAGGATGACTGGAGCGTGGCGCTCAATGTGACCAATATTCTCGACACGTCCTATGTGGCGAGCTGCGCGTCTCTGACCTCGTGCGGCTACGGCCCCGGCCGCGCCGCAACACTCAGCCTGAAGAAGAGCTGGTAGTATCTCCGGGAGCGACGGCGATGTCGTCGCTCCCGTGAACTCAGGAGCATCGTTCCAATCAAATTGGCGGGCTCGCCAGTCGGGGTGCAGGGGCACTTTGATGCTCGCTTGCGTTTAGCCCCTCTGCGGCAGAGATGACTGCATAGTCGACGTCACCTCCCTTCCGGCCTTGCGGCCGATGGCGGGCGTGATCTGGATCAAAGTGTTGATGCCAGCGTTGTTCTATAGTCTTGTCATCATCGCCAACGGGGGAACTATCGCCATGTACTCGAACATCGTTTGCGCCATCGACGGGTCGGACCTCAGCACCAAGGCTTTTACCCACGCCATTGCGCTGGCCGGTAAACTCGGCGCGAAGCTGACCGCCATCACCGTGACCGAACCTTCCATCATCATCGCGCCGGGCGCTGAAATGATGATGGTGGACACAACGAGCATTCTCGAAGAACTCGACAAGGCCAAGGCGGAATCCGCCAAGGGTGTGCTGGAGGACGCGACCAAGCTTGCGAGTGCGGCCGGGATCACTCTGACAACCCAGCACGTGCCCGACTTGCCGGCGGCGGAAGGTATTATTTCGAGTGCCAAGGCAGTGCATGCCGACCTTATCGTCATGGGATCGCACGGACGTCGTGGCCTTGGCCGCCTGCTGCTGGGATCGCAGGCTGCGGAAGTTCTAGCCCATGCAGACGTTCCGGTCCTGATCATCAAGTAGGGCACTGATGCCGCTCGTCATTGGGCAAGCGGCACTAACATGTCAGCTATGGCGCGGCACCGGATTTTCCGCTATGGGGCCGGTACCCTAGAAAGAGCGTCGCGCCATGACTCAATCCCTGCCCCGCCACATCGCCGTGATCGATATCGGCAAGACCAATGCCAAGGTCGTGCTGATCGATGCGGCAAGCGAAGCGCTGCTTGGCTCGCTCAGCCGCCCAAATAGCGTGCGCCGCGATGCGCCCTATCCGCATGCCGATGTCGAGGGGCTCTGGGATTTTATCCTGAGCAGCTTGGGCGAACTGCACCGCGAACATGGCGTAGACGGGATCTCGATCACCACCCACGGCGCGACCGCCGCGCTGATGGCCGGCGATCGGCTGGCGCTGCCGGTGCTCGACTATGAATATGACGGCACGCAAGCTTCGGACGAGGCCTATGATCGCGCTCGTCCCGGCTTTACGGAGACACTGTCGCCACGCCTGCCAAACGGGCTCAACCTTGGCGCGCAGATTTTCTGGCAGTCGCGGGCGTTTCCCGAGGACTTTGCCAAGGTCACGGCGATCCTGACCTATCCGCAATATTGGGCCTGGCGCCTGACCGGTATTCTTGCAAGCGAAGTGACTTCGCTTGGTTGCCACACCGATCTCTGGTCGCCGGACAAGGGCGATTTCTCGTCCATGGTCGACGCGCAGGGCTGGCGCGCGTTCTTCCCGCCGATCAAGCCGGCGGCTTCTGTGCTCGGGCCGCTGCTGAACAATCTGGCTGAATATACGGGTCTGCCCGCGGATACCCCGGTTACTTGCGGCATTCACGATTCCAACGCCTCGCTGGTGCCGCACCTTGGCCGCCACGAAGCGCCCTTCACCATTCTGTCGACCGGCACATGGGCCATCGCCATGACCGTGGGCGGGGACACCGCCAATCTGGACCAGAGCCGCGATAGCCTTGCCAATGTCGACGCCTTTGGCCGGCCCGTGCCGACGGCACGCTTCATGGGTGGGCGGGAATTCGATACCATCGTGGGCAAGATCGTGACGCCGAGCGAGGCGGAGATTGCCGCTGTGATCGAGCGCGATGTGCAGGCTCTGCCCACATTCGCGCCCGGCGTTGGTCCCTTTGCCAATGGCAAGGGGCGTTGGACGATGGCTCCCGAGGGCCTGACGGATGGCGAACGTACTGCCGCCGCCTCGCTTTATCTGGCGCTGGTGGCGCGCGAATGCCTCGACCTCTGCGGGCTGGGCAAGAGCATCACCATCGAGGGGCCACTGGCGCGCAACGCTGTGTTTGGTGCAGCCCTAGCCACCCTGGCCGATCGGCCGGTGCATGCTTCGGGCGATGGCACGGGCACGAGCCTTGGAGCCAGCCTGTTGTTTGGCGGACAGCCCGCGCATGAGCAGCACGACAGCCCGATTGCGCCTTTGGCCCATCCCGGTTTTGCCGAGTATGCGCGGCGCTGGCGGGAACGCGCCAAGGCCTAGACCTTTGGCCAAGTTGCATTGACGGGAGGCCATCCGTACCCCATGTCTGGGTCACAGACATGGAGGCCGATATGGCAGAGCCGAAGCACCGCATCGTAATCATTGGCGGCGGTTTTGGCGGCATAGCGGCGGCGCAAGCACTGGCGCGTGCCGATGTCGAAGTGCTGCTGATCGACCGGCGCAACCATCAC
>NZ_JBEVLL010000223.1:0-6344 GCF_040509215.1 Devosia sp. | reverse complement strand
GAAACTTTGCCGCTTCTGCGACGCCTTCGGCGGAGACCGAATGGCCGAGGCCGGGCTGGATGAAGTTGCTGGTGACGACGCCAAGCGGCGAGAGCTTTCCCTCCGCATTGGCGACTTCGGAAACCGGCATCATGTGATCTTCCGTGCCGTGAACCAGCAGCAGTTTTGCGCCCTTCACCGGTTCGAGCGGTTCGGGCGAGGCGAGGCGGCCGGAGAAGGCAACGACACCGGCGACCGACCAGTGGCCGGAAGCGATGGCGTCGAGGGCCATGATCGAGCCCTGCGAAAAGCCGACCAGGGCGACGCGGTCGAGGCGCCCGGCAAACCCTTCGCGGCCGATGATATCGGAGATGATTGCGTCAAAGGCCGGGCGCGCGGCGTCGACGCGGGCGGGGCGGTTTTCCGCTGTGACGCCGACGACGCTGAACCACTGATAGCCGCCATTGAACCGGCCGGGACCATCGGGGCCGACGAATTTTGTGTTCGGCAGCGAGGGGGCCAGTGCAGGGGCCAAGCCGCCGATATCGGCGCCGGAGCTGCCGACGCCGTGGAGGAGAATGACGAGACTGTCGCTCATGCTGCCACCTCATAAAGTCCGGGAATGAACGGGCCGCGCGGCACGATGCCATTGGGGTTGAGCGACTTGATGGAATAGTAGCCGCGCTTGATGTGGTCGATATTGACTGTCTCGCGAATGCCCGGAATGTCGAGTATGCGGAGCATATAGGCCTGCAGGTTCTTGTAGTCGGCGATACGCCTATGATTGGTCTTGAAGAGGCCGTGATAGGCGGCGTCGAACCGGACTAGCGTCACGAAGGCGCGGATATCGGTTTCGGTCAGCGCGTCGCCGAAGAGGAAGTCTTTGCCTTCGAGACGGGCTTCCAGGCTGTCGAGGGCCGCGAAAACGTCAGCATAGGCTTCGTCATAGGCGATCTGGGTCGTGGCGAAACCGGCGCGATAGACGCCATTGTTGAGGCGCGGGTAGATGTAGTCGTTGAGCGCATCGATTTCGGCGCGGAAGGCTTCCGGATAGAGGTCGTATTCGTTCGAGGCGAGGTCGCCAAAACCGGAATCGAGCATGCGCAGGATATCGGCGCTCTCATTGTTGACGATGGTGTTTTGCTTTTTGTCCCAGAGCACCGGCACCGTGGCGCGGCCGCTGACTGTGGCATCGGCGCGCGTGTAGATCTCGTGCATGTAGGTGGCGCCGTTGATCGCGTCGGGCGTCAGGAAGCGCCAGCCTTCGTCGGTCAGTTCGGGTTCGACGACGGACATGGATATGACCTCGTCGAGCCCCTTGAGGCTGCGGCCGATAATGGTGCGCGAGGCCCAGGGGCAGATCAGCGCGACATAGAGATGGTAGCGGTCCGCTTCGGCCTTGAAGCCAGCGTCACCGGTCGGGCCGGCGCTGCCGTCGGGCGTGATCCAGTTGCGGAAGGACGAGGTCTGGCGCACGAAGCCGCCCTTGGCGTCGACGCCCTGCACCGGCTGCCAGTTTGCAGTCCACTTTCCGTTGACGAGCATTTTCAGGCCTCCTTGGTGCTGAGCGAGAGGGCGAGCCCCCACGGATCGGTGAGGGTGTTGGTGGTGTTGCCGGCGCGGGAAGTGATGGCGTCGCGTTGGGCCTGGGTGTCGAGAATGAGCTCGAAACCCACGAGGCCGGTGGTCTTGGGATCGATCGGACCGGCGCCGCGGCTCGACCAGATATTGGTCGCGAGCTGATGGTGGTAACCGCCGGCGCCATAGAAGGTGGCGCCGGGATAGTGGCAGGTGATGTCGGTGCCAAGGACGCCGGAATAGAAGGGCTCGGCAGTGGGGAGATCGCCGACCTGCAGGTGCATGTGGCCGACGATCATGTCGGTAGGCGCGCCGGACCATGTGGCGGTCTCGTCGAAATGCAGGAGACCGTCGATGTCGAGCGGGTCCGAGGCCATCTGGATCAGGCCATTGTCGTTCGGCCAATCGGCGCGCGGGCGATCGCCATAGACCTCGATGCCGTTGCCTTCGGGGTCGTTGAGATAGAAGGCTTCGCTGACGAGGTGGTCGGATGCGCCGCCGACGCCGATGCGCTCCTTGGCGACATAGCGCAGCCAGGCGGCGAGATCGTTGCGGGTGGGCATCAGGAAGGCGGTGTGGAAGAGACCGGCCGAGCGCGGATTGCGCTGGACGAAGTCGGTATTGCCGCGCAGTTCGAGCAGCGGCGTCTTGCCGACGCCAAGGCGCAAGGTGGAGCCGTCCCGGTCGATCAGTTCGAGACCGAGCAGGTGGCGATAATAGTCGGAGACCGTGTCTACCTGGCGCACATTGAGCGTCACCAGGCCGATCTGCATGGGGGCCGTAGCGGACATGGGCAAAAATTCCTTGGCGCGGACTGTCCGCGCTCTCTGCCCATTCAAATGCGCTTTACCATCGGTTCCGTAAAGCGAACGATGCTGAACGTGTTGTTCGGAGAAAAGAGAAGATCAGCGTTCGTCAAGCCGCGGCATCAGCTCAACGAAATTGCAGGGCTTGTGTCGGTAGTCGAGCTGTTGGGTCAGAATGCCTTCCCAGGCATCGCGGCACGCGCCGCGCGAGCCCGGGAGGGAGAAGACGAAGGTTGTGCCGATGAGGCCAGCGGTGGCGCGAGACTGGATCGAGCTCGTGCCGACTGTGGTGGCCGAATACTGATGGAAGAGCACGGAAAAGCCTTCCATACGCTTGTCGAAGAGCGGTTCGACGGCTTCGGGGGTCACGTCGCGGCCGGAAAAGCCGGTGCCGCCGGTGGTCAGGATCACGTCGACCTTGGGATTGGCGACATAGGCCTGGACGGCCGCGCGGATGAGCTGGATGTCGTCGCGAACGACCTGGCGCTCGAAGCAGGTGTGGCCGTCGGCTTCGAGCAGCGATTTGAGGAGCGCGCCGCCGGTATCGGTTTCGAGAGTCCGCGTATCGGAAACGGCGATGACAGCGATGGAGAGGGGCCTGAAAGCCCGATCCTCAAACCGTTCCGTCTTGAACATTGCGCTTTGGCTCCACCGTTTCGATCAGCTCTTCGGGGACCGGCGACTCGTGCCGCACGATCACGTCATCCTCGGCATCACTATCAGCCCGCGGATCGAGCACAATAGATTCCGGCGTCACCTGCTTGTCATTGCCCATGGGCTGGAAGGGCGCGCGATTGGCGGCATCGACGCTGCGGCGGACGCGCATGCGCATGAAGGCGAAACCGGCGACGGCGGCGTGGAAGATGGCGGTGATGATGAAGAGCGCCATGGGCGCGATGGAACTCATCAACACCGAGGCAATGGCGGGGCCGATGGCAAGGCCGACGCCGAGAATGAGCAGCATGCCGCCCGCGATCTTGGCGAAATCGCCATCTTTGGCAAAGTCGTTCGCATGGGCCACGGCGATTGGATAGAGCGGGTTGGCGGCAAGGCCATAAAGGCCGAAGAGCACATACATCAGCCAGCCTGCGCTGGGATTGATGATGACGATGAGGAGGCCCACCACGGCGGCGCCCGCACCAAGACCGATCATGACCTGGCGGCGGTCGATACGGTCGGAAAGGCGGCCGAAGGGAATCTGTGCGACGGCGCCGGCAATGGCGGCGATGGAAAACAGCAGCGCAATGCCTGAGGCGTCGAGCCCTTGTTCATAGCCATAGACGGGCGCCAGCGTGCCGAACGAGCCGTTGGCCATGCCGCAGCAGAAGGCGGCGACGGCGGCAACGGGCGAGGTCTTGATCAGAAGCGGTAAGTCGAGTTTTGCCGAGGCGAGGGGCCGGGGCTGCGGGCTCGAGGTGAGGGCGGTGGGTAGGAGGGCGCAGATGAAGCTGATCGCGCCGATGACGAAGGGCAAATAGCCGGCGGTGCCGGTGACCGACATGGCAATCTGGCCGACCGTGGACGCGGTCAGGTTGATGGTGACATAGATCGAAAAGATCGTGCCGCGGCTCTTGTTGTCGGCGACTTCATTGAGCCAGCTTTCAACGATCATGGCGGCGCCGGCAAAGCAGAACCCGGAGAGGGCGCGCAGCACGATCCAGCCGATATCGTTGATCCACAAGAGATTGAGGAGGATGGTGATGGTGCCGATGGCGGCCATGACCGAATAGGCGCGGATATGCCCGACTTTTCGCACGATCATGGGGACCATGATGGAGCCGGCAACGAAGCCGACCGACCAGCCGGTGCCGATGAGGCCGAGCGCGAGGAGAGAAAACTCTTCCTCCGCGCCACGCACCGAGAGCAGGAGGCCCTGCAGGCCACCTCCGAACATCAACAGGGCCGAGCCAAGGAACAGGGCGTAGATTTTGATGACGGAAGCCATGGCGCTCTGACAATAAGGGCAGCGAAACGTTGCAAATCACCGAAAGGTGACCATACCGCGACATAGAAGGAGCGATAGGGCGGAAATGGGGAGGCGGGGCAAAAAGTTGCTTGGCTATCGGAGTTCGTCACCCTCGGGCTCTGCACTTACCAGGGCATGGCGAAGTGAAGTGTCCTCGGGTCAGGCCCGAGGATGACGGCCAGTGGCAGGCGATGGCCCTCAGCTCAGCCCCAGACTGTCCATCTTCATCTTCAGGCTCAGCAAATCTGCCCAGGCCTGCTGCTTGGCGGCTGGGTTGCGCAAGAGATAGGCCGGATGAAGCGTTGGCAGCGCGTCGACCTGGTGGGTGCCAATCGCCACGTCCTGCCAGCGGCCGCGCATCTTGATGATGCCGGCTGTGGTCTTGAACACCGTCTGCATGGCCGGGCCGCCCAACGTCAGGACGAGCTTTGGCGCGACCAGTTCAACCTGGCGATTGAGGAAGGGCAGGCACAATTCCATTTCTTCAGGCGTTGGTGTGCGATTGCCGGGTGGGCGCCAGGGGACGGTGTTGACGATAAAAACCTTGGTGCGGTCGAGGCCGATGGCGCCGAGCATGCGGTCGAGCAATTGGCCCGAGCGGCCGACAAAGGGTTTGCCTTGGCGATCCTCTTCGGCGCCGGGAGCTTCGCCGATCAGCATGATCTTGGCTTCGGGATTGCCATCAGCAAAGACGAGTTGGGTGGCGCGGAACTTGAGGCTGCAGCCGTCATAGGCTTCGAGAATCTTTTGCAATTCGTCGAGTGTGCCGGCCGACGCAGCGAGTTTTCGCGCTTCTGACGGATCGCCGGTAATGGCGGCAGTGGCGGGCGGTGGCGGCTGGGCGGGTGCAGCGGCGGCCTGGCGGAGTGCCTGGGCCGGCGAAGGCGTGGGGGCTGGCTGGGCAAAACGGTCGACCGGGTCCTCGCCGACGGCAAGATCCACGCCGGCGGCGCGATACCAGTCCAGCACGGAGAGCAGTTCAGCCTTGTTGAGTTCTCGACCTTGAGACATGGGGCCCGTTATGTCACACCGCATTCGAGGCGACCAGTCGCCTGCCGACGTTGAGGGTTGGACTATGGCCGAAGCTGGCAATCGAGAGACGATTTCGACCGACATTCTGATTGTCGGTGCTGGTCCTTCGGGGCTTGCAGCAGCTATTCGCCTGAAACAGCGCCATGCCGAGCTTAGTGTGACAGTGGTGGAAAAGTCGGCCGAGATCGGCGGACATATTCTTTCGGGCGCGGTGATGGACCCCAAGGGGCTCGATGCGCTGTTGCCGGACTGGCGGCTGAAGGGCGCGCCGGTCGGGCCCGATGTGACCAAAGACACGTTTCACTATCTGACCGAAACGCACGATCTTCCCCTGCCGCACATTCTGGTGCCGCCGCAGTTGAAGACGCCGGGTGGCGTCATTGTCAGCCTTGGGCGTCTGGTGCAATGGCTCGGCGAACAGGCCACGGAACTGGGCGTCGATATTTTCCCGATGACGGCGGCGGTGGATGTGCTGCGCACGGGCGATGGGCCAGTGCGCGGCGTCATTACCGGCGATCTCGGGCGGGATGCCGAGGGCAATCCGAAATCGGGCTTTGCCGAGGGCATTGCGCTCGAAGCCAAATATACCCTGATCGCCGAGGGCGCGCGGGGATCGCTGGCAAAACAGATCATTGGCGATTTCGATCTTGGTCGCGAGCCGCAGAAATATGGGCTCGGTATCAAGGAAGTCTGGGAGATTCCGGCCGAAAAGCACCATGCGGGGCAGGTGGATCATTATCTCGGCTTTCCGCTGGACAATTCCACGGCAGGCGGTGGTTTTGTGTACCATGCCGAAGACAGAAAACTCTATGTCGGGCAGGTCACTTATCTCGACTATGCCGATCCGACGCTCTCGCCCTTTGACGAATTCCAGCGCTTTAAGACGCATCCTGCCGTGGCAAAACTGCTCGAAGGGGGCACGCGTATCAGCTATGGCGCGAGGGCGGTGACGGCCGGTGGTTGGCAGTCGGTGCCAAGCCTCG